>NZ_JABJVY010000006.1:0-207336 GCF_040750475.1 Amorphus sp. 3PC139-8
CACATGGCGTCACGTCGGGCATCTCGTCCAGACCATCCCATCCGACGAATGCGCCAACTACTTCCAAAACGCAGGATACGCTTCCGTCACAAAATGACACGCTCTAGAACTCGATGGTCAGACGGCCGGTGGCGGCGTTGTCGACGAGATCCGAGCCGAATTGCCCGTCATAGAAGACGCCGAGCGTAGCGCCCGAGATCCCCCGCATTGGCACTGCGCCAAGATCGAACTCAAGCCCGGCGCCAACCACGGCCACATCCTCCGCAATCGGGACCCCCTCCACGGTAAAGGCGGAGCCGCCGGCGAAGGCGTTGGTTGCCGTCGGATCCAACGAGCCGAAGGCGTGACGCCACCCGAGGAGGCCGGTGACCTTCGCCTGGGCGGAAGCGAGCGACATCGGGATCGTCGCCGAGGCACGGACACCCACAGTGGAATAGGTCACCTCGGTGGTGTCGCTCTGAACCGAGAGAGCGGCCGATCCTCCGCTCTCCGCATAGGCGTCGGTCGACACGCTGACATAGGCGAGGCCCGCAAACGGCTCGAACGCCGCCCATCCGGTGCCAACCTCATAGCCCGCTTCGCCAAACACTTGGCTCGTACCCGCATTGGTCGAGCCGGTCAGATATTGCGAGAAGCCCGGGAAGGCGGCCGTCCGCGCGGTGTCGATATCGGACCAAGTATAGGAGGCGCCGCCTCGGAGATTGAGGCCGTAGAGGTCCGTCCCGCCATAAAGGCCGAGATGGTAGCTCGTGGCATCCGCCTTCGAGGCGCGAGCATCGGCCTGGTAGGTCGAGGACTGGTAGCCGGTCAGGAAGCCGACCCGCCCAAAGCCGCCGACCGCAGCGTCGCCACCCACCAGGAAGCCTGCCGTATCACGATCCAGCTTGGCCGCATTGCCGTTGCCATCGCTTGAGCCCCAAGACCCGAATACTTGTCCCCAGGCCGCAAACGACTGGTCGACCGGCGCAGGTTCGGCAATCGCACCGTTGCCGCCATAGGCGATCGCCGTGCTACCTTCGCCGCCCAGCGTGGAGAAAGCCGCCTGTACCCGCGACAAGGCGGCTTCGCGGACGATGCGGGAATCTTCCACCAAGCCGGTTTTCAGGCTCGCATGGATCTCACCTGAAAGCGCGTCGTAGGCTTGGCGCGCCCCGGCCGCATCGAGCGTCACCACCGACCGATAAATGTCGTTGGCCGTGCCCAGCCCATCGACCGCCGCCGCGGTTGCCGTCTGGTTCGGCGTCTCGGCCACCGCGGTGAAGTCCACGTCGTTGCGCACAAGCGTGAGGTAGACCGCGTTCGACGCATAGTCGAGGCTCGGATCAAGGAAGGCCAGGGTCGACGAGACATCGGCGAAGGTGCCGGTGATGCCGCCGTCCGCGGAGAGGATTGTGTAGCTCGCCGCGCCCGCATAGTTGCCGTCGAAGCCGATATGCGCCACCTGACCGCCTTCGATGGTGATCGTGCCGGTCGCGTGTACCAGATCGGCGTCGGTGCCACCCGGCTCGGTCTCCACCTGGTAAGTCGAACCAGCCTCGAAGAGCAGATCGCCTGCGACAGTGATCGAGCCGATGGAGTTGCCCGGCGTGATCATGCCGCCGGACCTGACGATGGTGGAACCGACGGTGCCGTTGCCGGCAAGCGAGCCGCCATTGCCCAGAAGCAGGGTTCCGCCCAGCGTGCCGGACAAGGTCAGCGTGAAGTTCTCCACGGTGGTCTCGCCGGTGTAGCCGGAGTTGTCTCCCGTCAGCGTCACCTCGCCGCCGCCCGTATAGAGCACGTCACCGGAACCGGTCACAGCGCCGGCATAGTCACCGTCGAAGTTCTGGTCGAAGACCAGCGAGGTGCCGGAACCGACCATCACGTTGCCCAGGAACAGATCTGTGGTGGAGACGAGGCTTCCGCCCAGGACCGACCAGTCGAGCGTGCTGGTGCCGGCGAGGGTCAGCGTGCCCACACCGGACTTGACCATGGCGCCATCGGTGCCGTTGAGCCCGCCGATATCGCCGGCAAAAGTGCCGTCCACGCCTTGAGCGAATTCCACCGTCGCGGCGTTTTCGACGCCGCCCATGATGGACGCTGTGTTGCCGACGAGACGCCCCGCCGCCACCTGGGTCGGGCCGGTATAGGTATTAGTGCCGGAAAGGGTGAGCGTCCCCTCCCCGTCTTTCCGCAACGCCCCGGCTCCAGACACCACACCTGTGAGCTCCAGCGTCGTGCCGGAAGCCTGAGTCAGCGTGCTCGTCGGCGCAAGCGTGACCGAACGAGCCGACGTGAACGATCCCGTCGTTTGCAGTGTACCGCCTGCGACCGTCAGATCACCCGACGCGTCACCCAAATTGGAGTCAGAGGCGACCTGCAGCGTGCCCGCATCGATCTGCGTTCCGCCGCTGTAGCTGTTGGCCCCGGACAAGACCAACGTTCCTTCGCCCTGCTTGATCAGCGGGCTGGAACCCGAGACCACACCCGCCAGCTCCAGCGTCGTCCCGGAAGCCGGGACGATTGTGCCGGAGGCGGCAAGGTCGACGGCGCGCGCGGAGGTGAACGATCCGGTGGTGGCAAACACGCCGCCGGCGAGCGTCAGGCCGCCCGAGGACTCACCCAATGCTGCATCGTTGCCCACCTGAAGCGTTCCGGCCGCAATCTCGGTTCCGCCGGTGTAGGTGCTGGCGCCCGACAGGATCAGCGTGCCGCCCCCCTGCTTCACCAGCCGGGTTGCGGAGCCGTCGGTCAGCGTGGAAGCCACCGTCGTGGTCACACCCCCGTCGATATTGATCGTCGAGGCCGAGCCGGTCGCAGGTGCAAAGGCCAGGGATCCGCCGGTCAGAAGATAGCCGTCGGTCTTGAACTGGAGGGTATCGAAGGCCTGGGTGTCGGATACGGCGACCGTACCGGCCGAGCCCATGAACACGCCGACCGAGGATGCCCAGGCCCCGTTGATCTCCGCCTGGCCGGGCGCACCGGTCCAGTTGGTGTTGCTCGCGCTCCAGGTTCCGGAGCCACCCTCGACCGTACCGTCGCCGGTTGCGTCGACCCCGTCCCAGAACTGCATCGTCTGGCCCGGCCCCAGGGCAGCGAGGTTCACCTGTCCGTCGATCGCCGTCTGGACGTCGACCGATGCACCGGGCAGACCCGTCACATTGGTCGAGCCGAACGCGCCGGACAAGGAGCCGCCATAGTCGAACAGCCGGTAGTAGCCGGCCGACGCAACGCTCGCCTGCAGCGTCCCTGCCAAGGTCAGGTTGCCGCCGACGGAAACGAGATCGTTGTTCGACCCGCCGACGATGCCGGGCGACGACAGCTCGAACGCGCTGGTCGATCCGGTTTGCATCGTCAGATCGCCGCCGATGGTCAGCATACCCGGGCTGGTGCCTGCCGACAGTGTTCCATCGACCGTCACCGCCCCGCCGACCGTGCCGGAGCCGCCAAGCGTCCCGCCCGACGACACCGTCACCGTGGACGTCTCGTCACCCAACGAGCCGGTCACCAGAAGCGTGCCGCCTGAGACCTTGGTCTCGCCGGCAAAGCTCGAGCCGTTTCCGGAAAGAAGCGTCGTCCCGGCAAGGTGCTCGATGGTAGCGGAAAGGCCCGAACCACCGGTGATGTTCGGCGCGAATTGATAGTCCGTCCCGGTGTGGTTGAACACAAGCGTCCCGGCGCCGGCATCGAAGCGGATTTCCGCCGCATCGATGGTTCCCGGCGCGACCGCCGGATCCCCCGAAACCGCGCCGATATTCACCTTGCCGTCACCGGTGCTATAGTAGCCGAGGCTCACAATTCCGGTGCCGGAATTGGCGGAAACGACGCCGCCGTCGGCGACAGTCAGCTTCCCGGTGTCGCCGAGACCGACATAGAGATTTTTTTTGTTCTCCCAAGTCGATCCGTCCCCCGTGACCGTGACCGTGCCGTCGGTTGCCGGACCATTGGTGAAGCCGATGTAGGCGGACGTGTTCACGACGCGACCGCCGTCCGCGATCGTCAGCGTACCGACGCCCGTCTCGCCGATCCGAAGGGCGTCGCTTACGATCAGCGCCGAGCCCGCACCGGTCACGGTCACCTCGCCGGTGCCTTGTTGCGTGTAACCGATGTAGCCGCTGGAGCCTCCGGTAACGGAGACCTGGCCACCGTTCATAATCTTGAGAAAGCCCTGGCCCGACGAACCGACATAGAAGTCGCCATTGTTCGTCCAACTTGAGGCGGTGCCCGACCCGCCCGAGCCGCGCACGCTCGCCCTGCCCGTCGAACCGAGCCAGTAGCCGAGTACGCCGACGCCGTTGGAAACCGACCCGCCATTTTGGAGGCTGAAATTGCCCACACCGTCGTTGCCGACGTAGAGAGCGCCGGTGTTGGTCCAGGATGCGTCGGCTCCGGCCACCGTAACGGTGCCGTTGCTACCCGACACGTCGCCGATATAGCCGGAACTGCTGCCGAACGCGTTCGTGATCCGCAGATCCCCGCCGTCAACCGTAGTGGCACCGGTAAAGCCCGAACCATCACCGGAGAGGACGGTCGTTCCGGCGTACTGGTCGATGGAGCCGTTTCCGGTGATGTCAGGCGTCAGGCCGAAAGTTCCGGTGTGGTTGAGGACGAGCTTTCCTGTCCCATCGCCGAACGCGATCGCTTTGGCGGTGAGGCTGGCGGGTGCCGCCATCGCCGGATCGCCTGCCGCCGCACCGATGTTGAGCGTACCAGCGCCGCTTGCCACCCTCGCAATGCGGACCTCGTTGTCCGCAGAAAGCGCCGCCCCGTTAGACAGGGTGAGCGTACCGGTGCCACCATAGGAAACGTAGAAATTGCCGAGCGCGTTGACGTCCGGGTTTGCCTCGGCGGAAAAGCTCGAGTTGCCCCCCGTCAGCACCATCGTCCCTGTGGAGCCCGGGTCCATGCCGACGCCGCCGGTTGCCGTTGTGACCGCCGCCCCATCGGAGACCGTCAGCGCGCCATTGCCACTGCCGGGATTACCGCTCTGGCCGCCAACATAGACGCGAACGATCGCCGAAACCTCTGTGTCGGGTCCCGTGATCGTCATCGTGGAAAGGTCGGTGCCGGCGGACGATACGTAAATTCCGTCGGTCAACAGGCTGGCACCGGCCTCGATGCTCGCCGTGCCGCCGCCGGAAACGTCGAACCAAGCGCCAACCTCAGGATCGACTGGATTGGTCGTCGTCAGGCTCGTCCCCGCGTCTGTGACCCGAACGGAGCCCTGGCCGCCGACATAGATGCCGGTGTTGGAGATCGTCGCCTGGGCGCCATCGGAAATGATGAGTTCGCCTAGCGAATCCTCGTCAAAGCCGATCTGACCGCCAGCGGACGACGTCCAGACCGTATCCTTTCCGGTCACGGTCATCTTGCCGCTGCCGTAGTCGCCGGATTCCTGCGCCGTCCGCGAGATCGTAAAGCCAGCGGTCTCGAGGCGCGCGCCGCCGCTGATCGTAGCTTCGCCGTCGCCGAACACACCGATGCGGAAAGTTCCGCCTGTGTTCTTCAGAACGGCATCACGTCCCTCGACGATCAGGCTCGCTGTGTTGCCGTTGGCGTAGGCGACATAGACCGTGCTTCCGGAATGCTTGCCGGTGATCTTCAGAGGACCAATGTCGATGGCCGTCTCGCCGGTAAAGGCGGAGCCGTCACCGTTTAGAGTGACCGTGCCGGCACCCACTTTCATGAGCTTGCCGGCGCCGGTGATCGTCGGAGCGTAGGTCTGATCCGTCGACTGATCGAGAATGAGAACGGCCCCCGACGCGATGTCGTAGCTGCTGGCGTTGAAGGCTTTCGTGGCGGTCAGGATACCTTGCGACACTGTCGCTGATCCGGTGAAGCCCGATGTGTCCCCATTGAGCCCGGTCGTTCCGGCACCGGTCTTCACCAATGCGCCGGCACCGGAAATAACGTTCGCAAAACCAAGATTGGTCGCCTGATCGAAAACGAAGGTTCCATCGGTTTCGATGGTGATATCGCCGCCGCCAATGCTGCCCGGCAGCGTCAGTGTGCCACCCGAGACCGTCGTCTTGCCACCATATCCGGATACGTCGCCGGAAAGGATCGTATGGCCGCCGGCTTGTACGATCTCCGCGCTTTTTGAACTCGCTCCGCCGCTGATCATCGGCGTGAAGGAGTAGCCCGAACCGGTCTGAGTGTGGTTGAAGACGAGCGTTCCTGTTCCAGCCCCGAACTTCACGACCGAGGCGGACAGCGTTCCAAGCGCAGCCGCGTCTTTGTCGGCCTCCGCACCGATATTGAGGATGCCGTCTCCGTTGCCCTGGTTGCCGAGCGTGATCGTGCCGGTACCACTGTTCACGCTGACCTCGCTCCCGGTGCTGACAGTCAGCGAACCGAGACCATAATCACCAACGAGAATGTTGTTTGCGGAGCTCAACTTGGAGCCGGCCCCTGAAAGGATCACTCGGCCAACACCGCCACTGCCCTGGCCGAGCGTGATGGAGTCGGCTGAAACCTGCCCTTCGCCTGTGACCGAAAGTGACCCTCTGCCTCCGGCCCCGATATAAAGGGTTCCCCCGCTCTCCCAGCTCGACCCGGTTCCCGAGATACTGACGAGGCTGACATTGGTGTTGTTCGGATTGTTGCCGACGAACCCGTCATTGCCGTTGGTAAGCTTGCCGCCCTCTTCGATCGCCAGCGAGCCGGTTCCGAGGTTTCCAACATAAAAATAGGAGCTGCCGGCATCCCAGGTCGAGTTTCCGCCGGTAATCGTCGCGCTACCATGCGCGTCTTTCGAGTGATAGCCGAGATAGCCGCCGTAGCTGCTGACCTTGCCGCCGTTGGAAACGGTCAGCTCGCCGGCGCCGTCATATCCGACATAGAGCTGATTGTTGTTGGTCCACTGCGATCCACCGCCATTCACAGTCGCTTGGCCGCTCGCACCGGCGTTGGCGCCAATCCGGGTCTGTCCGGTCTGGACGGCTGCCTTGTCCAGGACGTTAAGCGTGCCGGTTCCATCCTGGCCAACAAACAATGCGTTGTAGCTTGTCAGCTTGGAGTTTTCGCCGGTGACCGTAATGGTGCCGCTGGCCGTGTTCGAACCCACGCCAAGAAAAGTGCCCGCCCCGGAGTTCGATGAGCCGACAATAGCCGTGCCCCCGTCCTCGATCGTGAGATCGCCGGTTCCGAAGTCCCCGACTGTCAACGAATTCGGCCTGTAATCGCAGCTTTGCCCCGATCCAATCGTTTCAGACGCGTTGAGAGAAGTGCTGCAGCTCTGGGCGGATACGGGAAGCCCCGCGAAAAAGAGGGCCGGAAGCGCCACACCGGACAACAGCGCCAAGCGCAAGCCGACCATCCGCCGCTGCATCGCCCGTGAGCCCCGCCCCTCGGCCCCGAAGCCGGCCGGACCCTTGAGGCTGACGCAACCTGACAGGCACAGTCCGCGGCGCTCGGCCGACGCAACGAATCCGCTCAATTTCATATTGCCCCCAAATCGATCCACTCACCCTTTGGCGGCGTCTCATGGACGCGGAGCCAGGGTCAGCCTGTCCGTTTCAGCCCACATGCGGCACTTTTTGCGAAAGTTGACAGGAGTATGACGGTGCAACTGACACCAAACGCAACGGCGCAATAAAACCGAGACGGAAACCCCCCTATTTTTTACGAGGCATGTGTCAATTAAGACGCAAAGGCGACAGTCAAATTTTTTTCTGGAAACCAATAGCTTTTTGGTGAATTTGACCAATTATTTTAGGTCAGACGCCACATTATAGCCAAACACGCATCCTAAATGGCAGATTATAAAAGTTATGAATACTAATTTCTTAGCTTATAATATAAGATTTTTCTAATTTATAAAACTTATGATGGTGCCAATCGGCTTTTGTTCAAATCCTACTATGTGGAGAACTTGATTTCAGCTCGTGAAAATTGAGCTGGCTCGACCGGAATCAATCAAGATTCTCGATCTGAAGTTATAGATTGTGTACGAATAAAGAATTGAACGCTATAGTAGAGTGCCATTTTCGCTGCTAAGGCGGGATCAAGCGCAGGCGCGAGCGAATGTCGAACGCTCAGATCGCAGCTTTCTCACAGCAGGCGGGCAAGGATATCGAGTAGCCGGGTCTGATCGAAATCCGATTTGGTCATGTAGGAGTTCGCGCCCGCCTCCATGCCCTTCAGCTTGTCCTGACGGTTTTCGAGTGCCGTCAACAGAACGACGGGCAGATCCGCCAACCGCTCGTCCTCGCGGATCTTACGTGTGAGCTCAAACCCGTCCATTCGCGGCATGTCGATATCGGAGACCACGAAGTCGATCGTACGCGAGCGAAGAGCTTCAAGCGCCTCGACCCCGTCTTCCGCCAGGATGACCGCATAGCCCGCAGCCTCCAGAAGATGCTGTTCCATGACCCGTGTGGTCATGGAATCGTCCACCACGAGCGCGACCTGTTGTCTGCGCTCCTGCTTGCCGGCCGGCCCAGGCCGAAGCGCACCGGTCGACCAACCGCGCACCACGTCCGAAATACGCAGGATCGGGAGCATGACCCCGGTCCCGGATACGCCGATCCCGCTGACATGGCGCACGCGGACGAGCGGCGGCTGGAACGGCTTGAACAGCACCTCCACTTCCCCCTCGATATCGTCAACGAACAGACCCAGCCGCCGGTCAAGCACGCTCACCACCACCACTTGCCGGTGTGCCCGCTCCTCTTCATCGGCCGGTTTCTCGACGCCCAAAAGGCTGGCGAGATCGAGGAGCTGAACGGCTTCGCCGTGCAACGACGCACTTGGACCGGATGCGGTCTCGACTACGGCGTCGGCCGACACTCGGGCCGCTCCGACCACGCTCTCAACCGGAATTGCGAACGTTCGCGCCCCGACGCGCACCTGAAACACCCGGAACACCGCGATCGACGCCGGTACGGCGAGCGTGAGCGTCACGCCGCCGCCGGTCACCGAGTGCACCTGTACGGTGCCTTTCAAATCCTCCACCCGGTCGCGTAGAATCGCCAGGCCGAGCCCGTGTCCGGATACCTGGGTCACCATCGCGCTGGTCGAAAGCCCGGATCGAAAGGCCAACTCGACTTGCTCGCTCTCCGCGAGCCCATTGATCGTGGAAGGATCCGCGATCCGCAGTCGGATTGCCGCTTGCTTCAGTTTCTCAAGATCGAAGCCGCGACCATCGTCGCGAAGACAGAACTCCACCCGACCATCGTCCAGAGATCGCACCGACAGCGACACCGATGCCGGCACCGGTTTGCCCAGGGATCGCCGCTCTTGCGGCGTCTCGATGCCGTGATCGATCGCATTGCCGATGGCATGCAGCAGCGGATCCTTGAGCGCTTCGAGAATCCGGCGGTCGACGGCGATGTCGAAGCCTTTCGTGGTGACCGCAATCTCCTTCGACTGCGTCGCCGCGAGATCTTCCGCCGTTCCCGCAAGTCCTCCGAACACTGTCCAGACCGGGACCAGCCGGATCTGCCGGCCCTGGGCCACGATCGTGTTGTAGGTCTGGGTCAGCGTCCGCGATTGGGACAGGATACTGCGCGAAAGCTCGGAGACCACGCGCTCGATCTCGCGCAGACGCGTCTCCAGATCCGATTTGACGGATGTGCCCCCTCCATCGTCCCATTGCCGGATCGTTCGGCGGATGCGGGTGATCTCGCCCCGGCGTTCTTGCAGCTCGGCCGCAAAGCGGGGCATCTCGGCCGTGAGCGGCAGCAATTCCTCGGTGGCGGCAAGCAGCTTGTCCAAGTCGTCGGCCGGCACTCGAACGAGCGGCGCGCCGGCCGCATGCGAGGCGTCTTGCCGAACGGCTGTCATCGGTTCGCCTGTGCCGCCGGAGCGCTCCGATTTACCCGCAGATCCGCTTTCGCCCTCTTCCTGAAATCGCTCTGGTGGGCGTGTCTCCTCCGGCGCTACCCGCGGCGGTCGCGCCGCCGGCTGCGCATGCGGCACGTCGGGGTGTGAGGCTTCCGGTTCGGCCAAACGCGCCAACTGCCGTTCGATCTGGGTAATCGTCGTTCGAACCTGCGCCTCCAGGTCGGGCGTGGCGCTCTGGCCGGCGGCCCGCGCTTGACTGAGGCGATTTTCGAGTTGGCTACAGGTCGTTTCGATCTCGTCGAGCCCCACCGAGCGCGCGGCGCCTTTCAGCGTGTGGACGGTCCGAAAGCTCCGTTCGAGCCAGCCCTGCTCGCCGCTCCCGGTTTCCAACAGGGTTCGCAGCGTCTGAAGATGATCAGCCGCCTCGTCCTTGAAAGTGACCAGCAATCGCTCTCGAAGGCGTCGCTTGCGTTCGTCCATCGGCTCAGTTTTCGCGTCCGCCCTTGGCAAAAGACACGAGATCGTTGAGGCGGTTGGAGAGATCGTTCAGATCCGTTGCCGCACGCTCCACTTGGCGAGTGCCGGCCACGGTCTGATTGGACGACTCTTCGATATTCTGCATCGCCTCTGCAATCTGGTCCATGCCGGCCAGTTGCTCTTGGCTGGTTGCCAAAATCTGCTGCCCCGATTGGGCCGCTTCATTAACGCTTGCGGCAAGCTGAGAAATCGCGGTGCCGGATTTGTTGGCGATCTCGACCCCTTCGTCGGCTGCACGAACCCCTTGCTCGGCCGCCAGCATCGCACTTTGGGATGCCCGCTGAATCTCCATCAGGATACCGCGCACTTGCCGGGTGGCCGCCTTGGACTGATCGGCCAGCGCTTTGATTTCGTTGGCGACGACCGCGAACCCAACGCCCGCCTCTCCGGCGCGTGCGGCTTCGATGCTGGCGTTGACGGCAAGCAGGTTGGATTGTTCGGCAAGTTCATTCACCGAGGCGTTGATCTCCGCGATCGCTTCGGCCTGTTCGATGAAGACCAGGATCTTCTGCGACAACGTCTCCATCCGCGCCTTGGCCTCGTAGGTTCCGGCAATCGTCGTATCGACGGCCTCGCGCCCGTCCCGGGCGACGTCCGCCGCCCGTTTCGCGGCGTCCGCAACGGCCCTCGCCTTCTCCATGGCAAGCGTACCGGTCTGTTTCACTTCCGATACCGTGGTCACGGTCTCGCGCACCGCAGATGCCTCCTCCGCGGTCGCCGAAACCTGTTGCGTGGTCGCCGCGAGAATTTCGGCCGAAGCGGAATAAAGACCGGCCGCCGCTTCGGCGATTTCGCCGACCATGCGCTCCAGAGCCGCCGTCATATCGTTGAGGGCGTTGCCAAGCAGGTCGAGCTCTTCGATACCGGCTTTGTTGACCCGCACGGTCAGGTCGCCGCTGGCAACGCGCCGTGCGAGCTGGCCGAACTCGGCAACCGTTTCCGAAAGGCTTTGTCGTTGCGCCGTTTCCGCCGCGATGCGCTTGCTCAGGCTGTCCGACATGGTGTTGACGGCTTCGGCGAGCTCGGCGATCTCCCGCGCGCCGCCCGGCGTCGCTTTTCGCTCCAGCTCACCGTTGGAGACAGCCAGCGCCACGTCGCGCAGATGCGTAATCGGCCGGGTCAGCTTGACGGAGGCGAAATAGGCCAGCGCCAGTCCACCGAGAACGCCCAGAGCCCCCCAGAGGGCGGCGAATGCGTAGGGTTGCTCAATCAAATCGTCCAGTGCGTCGTGCGAACGGCTCACCCAGACCTTCCAGCCGGTGCTGGGTACCGTTGCGAAACCGGCAAGCCGGTTTTCACCCTCAATGCTTTCATAGCTCGGGATTACGCCGGTCGGGCTTTCACTCATGTCCCGCCAAATCTCGCTCGGGGCATAGCTGTAGCGCGAGCGCACCAACTCTCGGTCTGCGCTCACCAGCGCAACCCCATCACCGGTGGCGGCATCAACCAGACCACCGCCATCCAAACTCACCTTCTCGGCGAGACCGGCGAGCGCATCGAGTTTCAAGCCTGCCGACACCACCCCTTTCAGGTCTCCAATCGGAGAGAAGACCGGGGCGGCAATCGCAAGCACCAGACGATCGTTCAGCCGGGACACGATGATGTCCCTGTCCACGATCGGCTTGCGTTCGGCGAGCGCGTCTTGAAACCAGGCGCGATCCCCGAAATTCGGCAGTTCGGCACCCGGACTTTGGGTCGAAGATGCGATCGCCTGCCCGTTCGGCAACGTCATTAACACGCCGTTGTTCAACGCCGGATACGCGCCCGCCTGGCGCTCCAAAAAGGCCTGCAGGGCATCGCGATCGGCAAGGTCGACATATGCAAGCTGGCGCGCTGAGGTGGTTAGCATGTGGACATATTCGCCGACGAAATCGTCGTATCGACCGGCGAGCTGCACCGCATCGGAGCGATAACCGGCAAGCGTCTCGTCCAGAAGCAGCGTCCGCATCGACGTGCTGGATCCCACGCCAACGATGACCGCCGGCGTCAAGGCGACGACGAAGGCGCCCGACATCAGAAGCGTCATCTTCCGGAAGCGCCTCATGCGCCGGCCTCCGTGTGGGTCGTTCGCATTTCGGCTTGTTGATCAATCCGGAAGCGGGCGTCTCCTGCAAGCCCGACCAGATCCAGCACGGTGGCGAGATCGTCGGTCATCCCGGTCACGAAATGCGCGCCGAACACGGAGGATGCCGTTGGCTCGGCCGGTCGCCGAATCCGCTCCACTCCCAGCACCGCGTCAGCGGCAAGCGCGAAGACCGCGCGATCGATATTGGCGACGACTGCGAACGCAGGCATCGTTGCATCCCCCTCCCCGTCCAGAAACCATTTCGTCTCGAGGATCGGCGTCACCTTTCCCCGATTCAGCATCACCGCGAGCACGAACGGTGGCACCGAAGGCAACACCTGCAGAGCCCCCTCGGTCCGCACCGTTTCCGCGCATTGCAGCGACGGCAGCGCGTATCGGACGTCGCATCGCTCGAACCGAAGGACCTCAAGCGACGGCCCTTCGATGTCCGAACGCGGCCGCGCGTCAGCAAGGCGCTTGGCGCGCCGGCGCAGGACCTCGGCGTCGTCCTGCTGGCGCGGCTCCCCGAGCCTTTCGATCCGCGCCCGCGCCGCAGCCCAATCGAAGTCGGCGGCTTCTGTCGGATCGTCGGCTTCACCCATCGGCAATTCCCTGTCCCAGTCGCTTGGCCAGCGCTTTTTTGACTTGTCTAATCCGGATCTCGTGGCCCGGTCTCAGAAACTCCTCGTCCGATCGCTCGCTAAGGCAGGCAAGCGCGGTACGGTCGTGCCGGCGACCTTGCTCCGCCCGTCCGGTCCGCCGCAACAATCCGCCCAAGCGGAAATGCGCTTCGGCATTTTCGGGCTCAAGATAGAGCACTCGACGAAGCAGCGAGACGGCTTTCGCAGTGGCGTCCACCGCTTCCGCATTGGTCGCCGCATCGAGAAGGAAGGAGGTGTCGAGCGATCCGCTGGAAACCTGCTCGGGTCCCGCGTCGGCCTGTTCCTGCGTCGGTTGTCGCGACGGGACTGTCTCCGGCTCCGGCGGCCGCTGGATGACCGAACCCGGAGCGCGATCTGAGATCGTCCCCCGCTGCGCACGGATTGCTGGAGCGGGAGCCTCTGGCGAGCGCTCAGGCGACGTACTGGGCATGGCGTCGGCGCGGCAGAAGGCGAGAAGCGGCCCGAGACTTACCCGCTTCAATTTCTGCGAAATATCGACGTTCGATTCCGCGGGCGACAGCATCATCCAGCCATTGGGTGCAAGCAGATCCGCAAGTTTCTTCAGAGCCTGGTTCCGGGCCGGCTCGGTCAGATACATCAAGACATTGCGACACAGGATCAGATCGTAGCCTCGCTCGTGGATCGGAACATCCGCCTCTTTCCAATCTGCGAGATTGAGCGTCCCGAAGCGCGTAAGATTCTGGATAACGGGCACCACCTGGACGTCCTCGCCCTCCGCCTCAGTGAAGTATCGCAGACGGAGATGCGACGGGACTTCCCGGATGGCCCGAGGGCGGTAGCGCCCGAGACGGGCACGATCCAACGCCTCCTGCGACAGGTCGGTGCCCACCACTTGCAGCCGCCAGCGCTCCCGGCTGCCGACCGTCAACATGTGGAGCAGCATGGCCAGGGTATGGGCTTCCTCGCCAGACGCGGTCCCGACGCTCAGCACCTGAACAAAGCGATGGCCGGCGGACCGCCGACGCTCGATCAACGGGGCCAGGATCTCGTCGCGGATCGCGTAGATCCAATCGCACTGACGGAAAAAAGACGTCTCCCGGATCGTCAGGTGCGAAATGGCCGCCTGCCAGGGGGCGCTCCAAATCGGCTGCTCCCGAAGCGCCTGTAACAGCGCCGACGGCGATTCCGTCTCGGCGGCAAGTGTTGCGGCGCCGAGGGCGCGGACGAGACGAGCGTGACCCGCGCGGGCCGGATCGAGACCGAGGCGATCCCGGACAACGACCTCGAAATCGGCAAGGTCAGCCCGCTGACGGATCATGATCCCTCGCAGCGAGAGCGTCGGCAAGCATGTCACGCTCTTCCGGAGCGAGGCACTGCGCCAGATCGTAGATCAGCAGGAGACCGCCGGTGGTCGTGCCCACCCCTTGGATATGCGGAAGCTCCGTGGAAGCAGCCGTCGGCGGGCTGATGGCGTCGGCGGCAATGACGACAACCGGTTCGACCGTGTCGACGCGCAGCGCAATCTCGCGCTCGCCGTCGTGGGTCAGAATCATATGATCGCTCCGGCGCAGCCCTTGCTCGGGCGCTCTCAACCGCTGCCGAAGATCAACCAATGGGACCGCGTCGCCATGAACCGATACCAGGCCGATGACGGGATCCGGCGCGCCAGGCAATGGTGCCGGTTCGACTATCGCATCGACCCGGCGAACCTGATCGATGGGCAGCGCAAACCTGTATTGCGCCACCTGAAACGGCAAAACCGACACGTCGCCAGTTGGCATCGCTTCGTCCCATCGCTCGGCAGCCGCTTATTATTTTTGTCTAATCTATCAAAGCGACTCTTTAGGACGGGTATTCAACGCCAACTGGTACGGTCTGACAACAGAAGTTCGCGAAGGACGAAAGATCGACGCTGGTTTCCTCGTTCAGCAATCGCGGCGACCGTTTCACCTCGCTTCTGAGGTTTTCCTGCTTTCCGATCCTGGAGCCGCCGCCCGACGTCGCGACGAATCCGGCAGCTCCACCACGACATAGCGCCCCTCGACCTCGATTGGGACGGTGTCGGCGACATAAGGCCCTTTGACCAGCTCGCCGCCGGCAACAGCCCGAGTGGCGTAGGCACGGGTGCGCGTGGAGGCGGGATCGCTCCAGGACTGTCCGGTCCGCACGTCATACTCCCAGCCGTGCCAAGGGCACTTCAGCATCTCTCCGCGACGACAGAGCCGGTAGTGGCCCGGCCCGTCGCTTTCCACGGCTCCACCGAGGCGCCCTCCGGACAGGCGGGCACCGCCATGCGGACAGCGATCCATCAGCGCGAAGAACTCATCGCCTGCGCGCACAAGACAGATTTCCCGGCCGGCGACCTCCACCCGGCGGATTTCTCCTTCCAGGAAGGCGTCGGCTTCTGCAACGACATATCGGGTCATGCGTAACCGTAGAGCGTGCGGGCGTTGTCGCCGAGAACCTTGCGGCGGTCACCCTCGTCGATTGGAAAACGGAAGATCCGGTAGGGATCGTCATAATCCCAGTGCGGATAGTCGGACGAATAGAGAAGCCGGTCCCACCCGATCCAGTCGATGACATCGACGATGTGCTGGGCCGTTGCCGGCTCCTCCATCGGCTGCGTCGCCCACCAGAAATGGTCCTTCATGTACTCCGACGGCTTGCGCTTGAGGTGCGGAACTTCGCGATGGAAGGTCTCGAAATGCCGGTCCATGCGCCAGCCCAGCGCCGGTGCCCACGAAAAGCCGCCTTCGATGATGGCGATCTTGAGCTTTGGGAAAGCCTCCAACACGCCCTCGATCACCAGGCTGGAGACGAGCGCCTGGGCGCCGGGAACGAACGTGTAGTGCTCCTGAAAATAGAAGCTCGGCCATCCGGTCCCGGTGGAAGGCTTGCCGGACGAGTAGCCCGCCGGGTGCAGGCAGAGCGGAAGCCCGGCTTCCGCGGCCGCAGCATAGATCGGCCAATATTTGCGCGCGCCCAGCGTCTCGTTCGGCCGGGTCGACATGATCACCTGAACGAAGCGCGTATCGCTGGCGCGGCGCTCGATTTCGGCTACGGCGGCCTCCGGATTGTCCTGCGGCACCACCACTCCGGCGCGCAGCCGTGGCTCCGGCTCCACCCATTCGGCGAGTTGCCAATCGTTCACCGCCCGCGCCATGGCGGCCGATAGATCCGGATTGCGCTCCTCCATGCCGCCACGTCCGAGCGAAATCAGATTGCCGATTTCGATCCCGAGCGGGTCCAGATGCTGATCGCGCAGCATCTGAAGGTCGGAGCCGGGTGGCCCGTCGTCGGGTTTGGCATCGACGCGCATCCCGTTCGCGCTCATGCGCGGATAGGAGAGCTGCCCCACAAGCGCTTGGCGAATGTGAGGGCCGAAGGTCTCGATATGATCGATCCAGCGCGCTTCCAGATAAGGATAGAGCGCTTTCTGCGATTTCTGGACCGGATGGATGTCGCAGTCGACGATGGATAGCCGCGCTGCGGTGTCCGTTTCACGCAGGGGTTGGTTCATTTCGCCTCCTCCAGGCTTTCCACCGCCCGCCTGAGCGCCGGATCGGCACGCAGACGCGGATAGGCCTTGAGCGCATTGCCCGCCAGGATCCCGGGACGGGACTCCTCCGGCAGCCCGCTCGGAAGCGGGTCGGGGCCGGAGAATTGCCGATGCGGGAAGTCGGTGGAATAAAGCAGCATCTCGGTACCGCCGATGTGCTTCAGCGTCTGGGCCAGCGCCTCCGGGTCCGGATCGACCGGCTGAAGGGCCAGAAACACCCGGCCCGCCATGATCTCGGACGGCTTGCGATCGAGCCACGGCACTTCCTGGCGCACGCCGCGCCAAGTCTTGTCGTTGCGCCATAACGTCGTGGGCAGCCAGGCGAATCCGCTTTCCAGGAACACCACTTTCAGATCCGGAAATTGGTGGAATACCCCCTCCCCGATCAAGCCGGTCAGGATGTTTTCGAAGACCATCGACTGCATGACGTAGTCTTCGAACTGATAGGACGGCCAGCCGGAGACGTTGGGCGGCAGCCGGTAGAGCCCGCCGGCATGGATGGCGAGCGCCAGTCCGTGGCGTTCGCACGCCTCGTAGATCGGCCAATAGAAGCGGTTGCCATGGTGGACCGGCTGCATGGCGAGCATCAGCACCTGGACAAAGCGCCTGTCGCCGGCAAGGCGCTCGATCTCCGCCACCGACGCGGCGGGATCCTCGCCGGAGACGTAGATAGACCCGCGCAGGCGCGGCTCCGTATCGAGCCAGACCTTCGCGACATAGTCGTTGACCGCACTCAGCAGGACGGCACGCATGTCCGGATTGTGGAGTGCGACACCGCCATGCAGCATGGACGCGACCGCAACCGTCGTTCCGAACCGATCGAGCGCCTCCGATACGCCGACACCTTCGTAGGCCGGATTCCGGGTCAGCGGCGAATTCGGCGGATAGGAACTCAACCGGAACGGCGCCGACGACAGCTCGCGATCAACGAGCTGGAGGCGCCAATAGTCGTCGAGATATGATAGCAACGCATCCATCTCCGCCTGCGGAAGATGGAAATCGGCATCAATGCGTAGTTCAGGGTCCGTAGGCACGTCGTTTCCTCATCGCCTGCGCGGCGGACGTTCGGTCCGCTCTCTGGCTTCCCCAAAAGGTACGTCCGGACCCCGCCCCTCAGAACCACATGATTTGCGAAAACCGTTGTCGCGATTAGCATTCTTGTGATGAATACCCGCACCGCACCAGGCTGTCGGACGGCTGCGAACGAGCGCGAACCAACAGGAACAAAGGCAGATCATGGCGACGACGAATGCGGTTTCTCGTGTCGAGCTGCCCGAACTGCCGATCGAAGGCGGGTGCGAATGCGGCAGCCTGCGCTACCGGATCACGGCTGCGCCGCTGACCTTCTATCTTTGCCATTGCACCACCTGCCAAAAGCAGTCCGGCAGCGCGTTCGGGGCCTCGCTCCATGTGCCAGCCGAGGGGATCACCCTGGAAGGCCCCTCGACCACCTACTCCCATCTGGGCGGCTCGGGCCGGACCCTTGATGCCGTCTTTTGTCCGAGTTGCGGCGACCGGTTGACCCATCAGGTCCAAGGCGGCGCCGCCATCGTGGTGAAACCGGGCACGCTCGACGATCGGTCCTGGCTCATGCCGGCCGGCCACGTTTTCACCGCCAGCCGGCAGCCCTGGGTGTCCCTGCCCGACGACGGCACCCTCCTGTTCGAGGGGGCTCCCGACCTGCCTGCCCTGCGCGCCCGATGGTCAGAGATGGTCGGCCGGCCCTGACGGCTTTGGCCGCAGCTCTCTGCGGGCCCGCCAACTCGACAGCGGCGTTGCGCCCCGATACTCCTGGCATCCCATCGGGAACGGGCAAAGCCTCACGGGCTGGAGATGCTGCACGAAATCCTTCTCTTCTTCGCGACCGGCGTGGCGGGCGGCATCGTCAACGCCGCCGCTGGTGGCGCCAAGCTGTTCGTGTTTCCGCTGCTGTTGGCGTCGGGGCTTTCTCCGCTGGCGGCGAACGCGACCGGAACCGTCGCGCTTTGGCCGGCCACGCTGCCGCCGGCCTGGCACTATCGCCGCGAGCTGTTTGCCGATCGGCGGGTGCTGGCACTCACGTTGTTTCCCGCGCTGATCGGTGCGCTTACGGGTGCCCTGATTCTGATCAGCGGATCGCAAAAAGCCTTCCTGGCCGTCGTGCCGATCCTGCTCCTGATCGCGGTATCCGCCATCCTGCTCGGGCGCCGGCTCGCCGCCGTCATGACGCAGCTCTTGCCGGACAACGCCCGCACCGGCGTTGCGGCCGGCCTGACGCTCGCGGTCGGGTTCTACGGCGGTTATTTCGGCGCCGGCATGGGATTCATGCTGCTTGCGGTTCTGACGGCGACCTTCGGCGGCGATTTGCACCGCGCCAACGCCAAGAAGAACCTGTTCGCCTTCTGCATCAATTCGATCGCCGTGATCCCGTTATCCATGTCCGGCTACGTCGACTGGGTTGCCGCTCCGCTGGTGCTGGCGGGTGGGCTGACCGGAGGCTATCTCGGCGGCCACATCGTGCGCCGGGTTCCCGATACGCTGCTGCGCGTGGTCGTGGCGGGGCTCGGGCTGATCCTCACCGCCTTCTTCCTGCTACGTTGAAATCGAGGCTGGTGGTTCGCGCGTCAGCCGCTACCGTGCACGGCGATGTGACGGAACATCCGGAGGACGACAATGCGTTGGAAATTGCTGCTGATTGCTCTTGCCGCCCCGCTTCCGGTCGCCTGCAGCCCAACGAGCGAGGCACCCGCAACGCCCAAGGCGGGCCTCGCCAACCCGGCATCGGTCTATTGCACGGAACAAGGCGGCGAGCTTGTCCCGGTCACGACGGCGGCCGGCCAATCCAACGACTGCGTCCTGCCGAGCGGCGAACGAATCGACGAATGGGAGCTCTATCGGCGCGACCATCCGCAATAGGGCGACCCGGAGGCGGTTTTTAAGCTGTGGCGAGTTGCGCGGCCCGGCGCTTTACGTGCACGGCGATCGCGACATGGATCAGAATCGCAATTCCGAGCCCGATACCATGTTGCGTCGCCGTGACGCCGGTCTGGCCGGACACGGAAACGAGCGCGGCGATCCCGACCGGCAGAAACAGGACGATGGCCGTCGCAAGCCCGGGATTATAGCGCCGCTGGCCCAGCGCGCTGACGATATGAACGATGGCGTTCACCAAAGTCAGATAAACGGCAATCAGGCCGAACCCGAGCGCGGCGAAGCGCGCCAGATAGATTGCCGCCAGATCGACGCCCCAGACGCCGCCGACATTGATCAGAACGACCGCCGGCGTCGTCAGCGCCTCCCGTCCGCCGGCCATAGTCTCGTTCAGATATCGGCGGAACCGATCACCGGCATGCTCTTCGAGCTGGTGCAGCATGTAAATCGGAAGCTGCAGGAACACGAGCAGGAACGGCCGGCCGACGTCGGCCGCAAACAACGGTGTCACAGCGAGAAGAAACAGGCCCGCGACGAAGCCCGTCGACATCCAGTTGCGCTTGAACCAATCCCACGACATCCGACGCCTCCGCACCCATCTCCGGCAACCCGGATCGGCAGGCAGAAGATACCGAATCCGCCAGCTTGATGCCTATTGAAATGCGCGGACTGCCTCGGAGACTTCCTGGTTATGCCGCCGCGCCACCGGCTTGGAGTTTCTCGACCTCCCGTTTTCCGTACCAGCGGCTCCACGCGATCATAGGAATAAAGAACACCACCCACATGGTCTCGCTGATCGGCAGGAACACTTCGATCGGCAACAAGGGAATCAAGATCAGCCGGAGGCTTGCTTCCAGCAGCAACGCAACCGCCCAGGCGATCGTGATCGTGCGCATGATCCGGCGATAGCGCGGCACGCTTTTCCAGAGCGCATCCGCCTCTTCGTGAATCTCCGGCGTCTCGCCGGTGACGATGTAGAAGACCAGTGGACGCGGGGCCAGCAGCGAGCCGGCGAAGACCAGGCCGATGACGCCGGTGATCAGCGAGCCTTTCGCCAACAGCAGCGTCGGGCTGTCGAGAAAGACCGACCCGGCGATGGAGGCGAGCGTCGCGGTGAGCACCACGATGCCGATCGCCTGCACGCGGCGTTCCACCAGCGACGTCACGATAATGGAGATGATGGGAAACACCGCGCCGACGGCGAGCGACGTGACCGTCGACTGATGAAGAACGTGGTGCAGCAGGAGATAGGTGGCGTAGGGCAGCGCCACGTTGACGATCAGGTCCTTTTTCATGGTCCGGCTGCTCCTCAAAGACGGCGAATTGCGCTACCACCTGTCCCGTCTCTGTCGACTTTGCCGCAAAGGAGCAGGCTATGTCGAACGAACCCGTTCGGGACGGGGGATGCCGCTGCGGTGCCGTGCGGTTTCGAACCACGGGACCGGAAATCATCACCATGGCCTGCCACTGCACCGGCTGCCAGCGGATGACGGCCAGCGCTTTTTCGCTGAGCGCGCTGTTTGCGCGCAGCGCGTTCGAGCTGCTCCAGGGCGAAACCGTCATCGGCGGGCAGCACGGCGTCCACCGGCACCATCATTGCGGCCACTGCCTGAGCTGGCTCTACACGCTCCCCGACGGGCTCGACGAATTCATCAACCTTCGCGCGACTATGTTCGATGACACGGAATGGATTGCCCCCTTCGTGGAGACCTGCACCAGCGAAAAGCTCGCCTGGGTGACCACCCCTGCCCGGTTCAGCTTCGAGCAATTCCCGCCCATGGAGAGCTTCGGAGACCTGATTTCCGCCTACGCGGATGCGCGGGCCTGACACCCTCCGCGTTGCCGCCCTGGCTCAGAAGGCGGCCGTGCAGACCACCGGCGTCTGGTCGTCCGTCATGAGATCGGTCAGCGTGGCGTCCTTGGAGCCCTTGCTCCACCACTCGTAACGCCCGCCGGTGTAGCGCGCACCCGAGGCGGAAATGACGTTGGACGCCACCACGAACTCGTCGCCGATAGTGAGGAGGGCCAGCGAGACGTTGCCGGCATTGACATATTCCACCGCGACGGTCTGCTTGCCGCAGTCATAGCTCACCTTTTCCCGCGAGACGTCGTCGGCACCCGGAACGGTGATGGAGATCGTGGCGGATGTGTCCGACACGCTTGCCGAGTTCGCCGCCCCGGCGATAACGAGCAGCGGCACAACGAGAAAAGCCAGTAGCGGCGCGGGCATAGGTGTCCTCCCTTTCCCAGTCGAAACGGGTGCGATCGGTCCTGCTCGGCATATCCGGTTCCAGCCCGAAAGGCCATGGGTGGCAACCAGCATCGGCCGCCGTCCCGAGAGAACGGGCTTTGAAGTCCGCGTAGAGCGTCGACGTGTCGTCCGAGAGAACGGGTGCGTCGAAGCCGTCAGAGCGACGCGCGCACGACACTTGCGTGACAGAACGCCTTTTGAAAGCAGAAAAATTCGACGGTGCACGACGTATCCGGCACCCCGTCTCCAGTCCTCCTCGCCCCCGTCGTCCTCTGCGGCAATGGAACCCAGCATTCGGCAGGCCGATGCCCCGTCTCAGGTTTCGTTTGTTCCGAATCAACCGGGAATGTTGCGGCGCGAAAACCGTCTCGCTCAGGTTAGGAAAGACTCAAATATTTGGAAAAAACTGGAAATTCCGACCGTTTCGGAGCGAAGGCGCAAGAGCTTGAGCCGGTTTCGCTTGAACCGGCTCAGCAAGTCTGCTTTGTGGCGAAACAGGGGCGGGTATCGGGGCCATCCCACCCGTTCGCCATTTCATCTCCGTGAACTGGGAGGACTTCATGCATCGCCTGAAACTGATTGCTGCGGCATTTGCCGCGCTTCTGGCGCTTGCGGGCACCGCGCCCCAAGCCAGCGCCCAGACCGTGGGCTACGCCGAGGCAATTCGCATTTTGGCGCAGAGCTGCGGCAAGGACATTCAGACCTACTGCAAGAACGCCAACATCGGAAATTTCGGCATCCAGAAGTGCCTGCAGGAAAACGCCTCGAAGATCTCGGCCCAGTGCAAGGTCGACTATGTTCGGGTCTATGATCTCCTGCAGAAGCGCCACGCCGCCCAGGAAGCGGTGACCCAGGTCTGCAACCGGGACGCCCAGCAGCTCTGCAGCCTGACGCAGGGCGGCAGCGTCGGCTTCGTCCAGAAGGGTTCGATCCTGAAGTGCCTGCTGAAGGCCCAGCCCTCGGTCGGCAAGCGCTGCAACCAGGCCATCACCGACGCCGGCTACCGCTGAGCGCGCCCCCGACATTCCAACGAGCGAGCAGCTTCCATGAAGACCAAGATTCTCCTCGCCGCGGCGGCGCTGATGCTTGTGGCCGCGCCGGCCACGGCCCAGAACGCACTCAGCCGCAACGAGATCATCAACAATTTGCAGAGCGTCGAGTCGGCGCGGGTTCAGATCACCGCGGACGAGTTGCGCCAGCAGGCACTCGACAACATCCGCCTGCACCCCGGTGACAACTCCACCACCGACCTGCCGGCCGAGGCACAGCTTGCCAAGCTCCGCCAGTTCATCGTCGAGATCACCTTCGACTTCGATTCCGCGCGCATCCGTCCGGAATCCTACGAGACCCTAGGCCTGATCGCGGACGCGCTTCACACGCCCTATCTCTACGGCAACCGCTTTCTGGTGATCGGCCACACCGACGCGAAGGGCAAGCGCGAGTATAATCTCGAGCTCAGCCAGCGCCGCGCCAACGCCGTTGCCGAGGCGCTCGCCACGACCTTCTACGTTCCGGCTCAGATGCTGTCGCCGGTGGGTCTGGGCGAAGAGGATCTGCGCGACCCGCAGCAGCCCTATAGCGAGGTCAATCGCCGGGTTCAGCTGATCAACCTCGGGCCGATTCCCAAATAACAAGCGACACGCGACGGACCTTGTCGACGTTCCGCCGCGACTCCTCGTTTGTCTCTGCCGCGCCGGACGAAAGCGAATCTCCTGCTTCGCCCGGCGCTTCAATCGCTTCGCGTCCCCCGCATGGACATATCCGCCGGGGCCAGCGAAGATCCCTATCCGACGGCTAAAACCGAGGATGGGAGTATGCAATCCGTTCAGTTTCGAATGGCCCGCGCCGCACTCGGCTGGAGTGCGGAAGAGCTCGCGATGCGAGCCGGACTCGCCCCGACCGACATCTCCCGGCTGGAGAACGGTAGCGAGAGCGACCCGAAAATGGCCGCGGCCGCCCGACGCGTGTTTGAGGCCTCGGGTATCGTCTTCCTCGGACCTGACGAACCGAACGGACCAGGGGTTTGCATCCGCGGCGAACCGCTTGTCCCCGACCCCGGCCTTTCTCCTGAAGATCTGAACGCCTCCAACGACGATTGAAGCGCGACCGCCGGCCTCCCCATTTTGGGAGTGTGGGCGGCAGGCACTCCGATTGCCCAAATCCGCGCCGTGTTAACTGTTTCATCAGAGACGGTTGTCCGCCGAGATGTTTTAGGCATAAAGTAATTTCGACGCGGCTCGGAGGTGTCAGCATCCCCGTGCTTGGCCTTTGAAGAGCGTCACGAGCCGACCGCGCTTGTCAGCTGACACGGACGGTCGGATCCACAGAGCGCGGGATCGTCGATCCCAAAAAAGCGCCGAAAACCAGAGCATTCGGTCGATCTCCTGATCTTCAGCGAGAACGCCCGACACGGAACAGCCGGCCTTCGCCCCGACCCGAAAGCGGGACGACTGCCGCAAGGGATATGCCCGCCGGAGGCCGGATTACGCGTCCCCGGCCGAGCGGACGGGTATGTCCTCGCGCCGCAACGGCGGCCGTCGGGTGCGGGCCCTGCGGCCGCGATTGAGCCAATCGGCTCGCGACCCGCTTGGAGGACCTAGAGGCATGACTTCGATCCGCACGGCCGCGCTTGGCCTGGCAACGGCGGCAGCCTTGTCGTCGACGGCTTTCGCTCAATCCGACGATCAGCTCACCGTGGGCATGATGCTGACCCTAAGTGGCCCCGCAGCGGTCATCGGCGAACAGGCCCGTAACGGCTTCATGCTTGCCGTCGACGATATGGATGGCAAGCTCGGCGGGCTCGATACCGAGGTGCTCATCATCGACGACGAGCTGAAGCCCGACGTGGCGGTCAACAAGGCCAAGGAACTGGTGGAGCGCGACGGCGCCGATTTTGTCGTCGGACCGATCTTTTCCAACATCCTGATGGCGATCGCCAAGCCGATCACGGATGCAGAGACCTTCCTGATCAGCCCCAATGCCGGAACCTCCGTGTTCGCCGGCCCGGCCTGTAACGAATATCTGTTCGTCTCCTCCTACCAGAACGACCAGATGCACGAAGTGATGGGCAAATACGCCCAGGATGAGGGGTTTGAGAAGGTCTTCCTGATGGCCCCGAACTATCAGGCCGGGAAAGACTCGTTGGCCGGCTTCAAGCATTCCTACAAGGGCGAGGTGGTCGACGAGGTCTACACCCCGCTCGGCCAGCTCGATTTCTCCGCCGAACTGGCCAAGATCGCGGCCGCACAGCCGGATGCGGTCTTCACTTTCATGCCGGGCGGCATGGGCGTGAACCTGGTCAAGCAGTATCGCCAGGCCGGTCTTGATACCATTCCGTTCCTTTCCACCTTCACCGTCGACGAGACCACCCTGCCCGCCCAGCAGGATGCCGCAATCGGCTTCTTTGGCGGCGCCAACTGGGCCCCGGACATGGACCTGCCCCAGTCCAAGAAATTCGTCGCGGAATATGAGGAGAAATACGGCAGCGTGCCGGGCACCTACGCCATGCAGGCCTATGACGCCGCCCAGATGATCGATGCGGCGGTCAAGGCCGTGGACGGCGATCTCTCCGACAAGGAGGGCATGATGGCCGCACTCGAGAAAGCCGATTTCCAGTCGCTGCGCGGCGACTTCAAGATCGGCAAGAACCACTTCCCCGTTCAGGACTTCTATCTGGTCAAGGCCGCCAAGCGGGATGACGGCAAATACCAGACCGAGATCGTGAAGAAGGTGTTTGACGACTACGTCGACAATTATGTCGACAAGTGCCGGATGTAGGTCCGATCACGTCCTCCGCCGGTGCCTTAGCCGGCGGAGGCTCCAATTTCCTTGTTTTGCGCCCTAATCTTACAAGAGGTTGGCAATGAGTGTCCTGACGTCGGGCGTCACCAAGGCCGGTGAAGGCATCGATAGCATTAGCTGGAACATCCTCGGCCAGATCTACGTGCCCAAGACTCTGTGCGACAGCTCCTTCTCCTGGCACGCAACGTTTCCGCCCGGCACATTCGTGCCGCCCCATATCCATCCGACCCAGGACGAGTTCATCTACATGCTCTCCGGACGGATGGACTTCGTGCTGGACGGCACGGACGGCGTCGCCGAGCCCGGCGATACGTTGCGGCTGCCGCGCGGCATCCCCCACGGCCTGTTCAACAAGACCGACACCGACTTCAAGTGCGTGTTCTGGGTGTCGCCGTCCGCCCGGCTGTACGATCTGTTCTGGGCGCTCCACAATCTGGGGCCGAATGCCGATCCGGCCGAGGTGGTCGCGGTCTCCGCCAAGCACGAGGTCGACTTCCTGCCGCCGCCAGACGCAGAATAGAGGCGTTCTCTCCGTCGCGGCCGTGGTCCTGGCTGTCCGGACCGCCGCCGTGCAAGGGAATCCGAGTGGCCACAAGCAGGCGAAGGTCCACACCTTCGACAGGCCGCTCAAGGAGGATCGGTTATGAAAGTCATCATCGTCGGCGCCGGAATCGGCGGATTGACCGCGGCTTTGATGCTGCACCGTCGGGGCATTCCGGTCGAAGTCTACGAACAATCGTCGGAGGTTCGGGAGGTTGGTGTCGGGATCAACACCCTCCCCCATGCCATCGGCGAGCTCGCCGAGATCGGGTTGCTGCCCGCCCTCGACCGCGTCGGCGTGCGCACGCGGGAGCTGTTCTACTACAACCGCTACGGCCAAGAGGTCTGGCGCGAGCCGCGCGGCATTGATGCCGGCCATCCCGTGCCTCAGTTTTCCATCCACCGCGGCCGTTTGCAGAAGGTCATTTACGACGCGCTGATCGAGCGCGCGGGACCGGAGATCGTGAAGACCGGTCTACAGCTTGCCGGCTTCATACAATCGGAGGGCGGTGTGACCGCTCACTTCACCGATGCGATCACCGGCGGAACGGGCAAAACCGTCACGGGCGACGTGCTGGTCTGCGCCGACGGCATCCATTCCGTCGGCCGCAAGGCGTTCTATCCGAATGAAGGCCCGCCGAACTGGACCGGCGTCTTGATGTGGCGGGGGGCGGCTGAATGGAAGCCGTGGGGCGACGGACGCACGATGGCGATCGGCGGCGGCATGGGCGCGAAATTCGTGCTCTATCCGATCGCCCATCCGGAAAGCGGTCGCCAGCTCATGAATTGGGTGGTCAACATCAAGATGGCGGATGGCGCCAAGTCGCCGCCGCCGAAGGAAAGCTGGTCGCGTCCGGCCCAGCGCGCCCTGGTGATCCCCTACGCCAAGCGCTTCACCATTCCCGGTTTCGATCATGTTGGCCTGGTGGAGGCCACCAAACAGATCTTCGAGTATCCCATGGCCGATCGCGATCCGCTGCCGCAGTGGTCGTTCGGCCGGGTAACGCTGCTCGGCGATGCCGCCCATCCGATGTATCCGGTCGGCTCCAACGGCGCGTCCCAGGCGATCCTCGACGCCCGCGCGCTAGCCGACGCGCTGGCAACCGCCGAACACCCCTGCCACGCCCTCTATGTCTACGAGAAGGATCGGTTGCCGAAGACGGCCGAAGTCGTCCGCCTCAACCGCAAAGGCGGACCGGAGCGGGTGATCGACGAGGCGGAAAGGCGCGCACCTGCCGGCTTTGACCGCATCGACGACGTCATGACGGAGGCCGAGCGCCAGGCGATCGTCGGCGGCTATGCGGGCAAGGCCGGCTTCGCCACGGAGAAAGACAAGATCGCGGAGCTTAGGATCGCCAAAGGCTGATCTGAGGGATCAGAGCGATATTCGCTGACGACGGGCCAAAGTCCGCGTCGGCCGGAAACGCGCTAAATTCTCGATACCGAAAGAGATAAGGGGGCCTTGCGGCCCCCTTTTTCGTGTCCGACACGATGGCTCGGCCGGATCAGTTTCCTTCCGCGGCGTCGCTCGCCTTGCGCTGCTCGTCGATCAGACGCTGACGGGCGGCCTGGGCCTTGCGGTTCAGCTCGTCCTGCAGCTCCTGCTGCTGCTGACGCAGCGCCTGGGGATCCAGCGCTTCGCCGTCATAGGTGGCGGTGAAGCCGGACAGCGTCACGTCGAAATCGACCGGCTTGCCCTGCTGATTCAGCGTCGTGAGCTTCAGGTTCCCGCCAGCCTTCATCTGATTGACGAAGGCGGAATCGATGACCAGCTCGGCATAGCAGGCGTTCGGGAAGCAGATCGAATAGCGCGCCTGCTGCTGCTTGCCGCCGTCGATCTGGACCCTGAGGCCCGGCTGGATCAACATACCGACTGGAACGGCGGACAGGAGCACCTTGCGCTCCTCGCCAGCGATCTCGCGCACCGCGACGGAGGCCAGGAACTGCCCCTTGTCCGTGCGCAGCTCTTGCGTGATCAGGCAAACCTGCTTCTTCGAGTTCGGGTCGGTGTTACAAACCTTGACCCAGGGATTCTCGGAGGCGTTCTGCTGCGCGGCCGCTGGCGAAACGGCGGCAGCCGCAGCGATTCCCCCGACCACAAGCATCGACAGGGTCCGCGCCGCAGTCTTCATGAAGGAATTGCGCTCAGACATTGAAACTCCATCCGGGTTTAAGCGAGCCCGCGCCCCCGGGCGTGCTCGGTCATGGCCATACAGGCCCTTGGATCTCGCGGCGGTTTTAGCGTTCCGTCGGTCGCGCGCCAAGGGCTCGCTGAAGTCAAACTGCGGCAATTACGTGACAATCTTCGCCCGACGTGGCCAATCTGTCACGATGCCACGGGTGTTTCGACGCCGCGCGCTTGCGAGCATCCTCATCCTACTTCTACCGTGCCCCATCGTGACACGACATATTTGTCGATGATTCGAGACATTAAAGTAGGCCATGGCTGACCGAGAGTTGCCCCACCAGGGCGGGCGCGTGCTGATCCGGTTCGCGATCGCCTTCATCCTCGCCGCCCTCGTCTTCGGTGTGCGCGACGTCCGGGCCGAGCCCACCCATGGCATTGCCATGCACGGCGCGCCGGCGCTGCCGGAAGGCTTCGATCATCTGCCCTACGCCAATCCGGATGCACCCAAGGGCGGAACCGTCACCTACGGCGTACTCGGGTCGTTCGACAGTATGAACCCGTTCATCGTGAAGGGCGAGATCGCCGTCGGACTGCGCGATCCCTTCTACGGCAACAACGTCTACGAGAGCCTGCTTGAACGCAATCGCGACGAACCATTCAGCCTCTATGGCCTGTTGGCGGAAGCGGTCGAGATGCCGGAGGACCGTAGCTCCATCACCTTCTACATGAACCCCGAAGCGCATTTCTCCGACGGCGAGCCGGTTACCGTCGACGATGTGATCTTCACCTTCGAGCTTCTGCGCGACAAGGGCCGTCCCAATCATCGCACCTACTACAAGAAGGTCGACCGGGTGGAACGGGTCGGCGACAACGGCGTGAAATTCGTCCTCGACGAGACATCCGACCGCGAATTGCCGTTGATCCTCGGCCTGATGCCGGTGCTGCCGGAGCACGCAATCGATCCGGAGACGTTCGACCGCACCACCTTGTCTCCGCCGGTGGGAAGCGGCCCCTACGTGGTCGACACCGTCGATCCCGGCAAACGCTTCGTTCTGAAACGCGATCCCGACTACTGGGGCAACGACCTGCCGATCAACAAGGGGCGCTTCAATGTCGACGAGATCCGGTTCGACTATTTCCGCGATCAGTCGAGCCAGTTCGAGGCCTTCAAGAAGGGGCTGACTGATCTCAGCCTGGAAACCGATCCGACCCGCTGGGCGATCGGCTACGAGTTTCCGGCCGTTGCCGCGGGCGATGTCGTCAAGGAAGAGATCAAGACCGAAACGCCGCGCGGCATGTCGGCCTTCGCCTTCAACACAAGGCGGCCGAAATTCGCCGATCCCCGGGTGCGCGAGGCGCTTGGCTACCTGTTCGATTTTCCGTGGATCAACTCAAACCTGCTCTACGGCCTGTTCGATCGCACCGAGAGCTACTTCCAGAATTCCGAGCTCGCGTCCACAGGACGTTCGGCGAGTGCCCACGAACGCGAACTCCTGGCGTCGTTCCCGGACGCTGTCCGGCCCGACATCCTGGAAGGCACCTGGCATCCGCCGGAGAGCGACGGGACCGGCCGTGACCGCGCCAACATGCGCAAGGCGCTCGCCCTGTTCAAGGAAGCCGGCTACGAGATCCAGGGCGGCAAGCTCGTGAACGCGAAGACAGGCGAGCCGTTCTCGTTCGAGATCCTCGTCGCCACCCGGGAAGACGAGCGTCTGGCGCTCGCCTTCGAACGGCTGGTGAAGCCGATCGGGATCACCGTCGACGTGCGCACCGTCGACAGCGCCCAGTATCAGGCGCGTCTGCAAACCTTCGACTTCGACGTGATCCGCGTCGCCTGGACGGCATCGCTCTCGCCCGGCAACGAACAGCTCTACCGATGGAGCTCGGCGTCGGCGAACGCAGAAGGCTCGTTCAACTATACCGGCGCCAGCGATCCGGCGATCGACGCCATGATCGACGCCATGCTGGAGGCTCATGAGCGAGAGGACTTCGTCGATGCGGTTCGCGCGCTCGACCGGGTGCTGCTGTCGGGCTTTTACGTGCTGCCGCTTTACCATTCGCCGAACCAGTGGATCGCGCGTTGGGACCGTATCCAGCATCCAGAAACACCGAGCCTGACCGGCGCCGAGCCGGACACGTGGTGGGTCGAGTAAGCACCGCCGAGAGCCCGCTTTGGAGACTGCGGATTGAGAAATCGGCCATAGCCACCATTTCCCTTCGATCCCTCTCTCCGGCGAAAGGCCCTCCCATGGTGGATACCCAAGCGATCGAGCCGATCTCCGTCGACGTCGTGTCCGACGTGATGTGCCCGTGGTGCTTCATCGGCAAACGACGTCTGGAACGGGCGATTGCCGAGCTCCCGGACATCGACGTCAAAGTCCATTGGCGACCGTTCCAGCTCGACCCGACACTCCCGCCCGAGGGCAAGGACCGCGAAACCTATCTTGAAGAAAAGTTCGGCGGTCCGGAAGAAGCCGAAGAGATTTATGACCGGATTCGGGAGACCGGGCGCGAAGAAGGCATCCCCTTCGCCTTCGAGAAAATTGCCCGCTCTCCGAACACCATCGATGCGCACCGTCTCTTGCGCTGGGCCGCCGTGGAAGGTGTCCAGGAAGCCCTCGTCGAACGGCTGTTCTCGCTCTATTTCCTGGAGGGCGGCGATCTCACCTCGCACGCGACCCTCGTCACCGCCGCGCGCGAGGCCGGGCTGGATCCCGCCGTGACGGAAGCGTTGCTTCAAAGCGATGCCGATCGCGAGGCGGTCGAAGAGGAAATCGCCATGGCTCAGAAGATCGGCGTCACCGGCGTGCCCTGTTTCATTGTCGACAATCGCTATGCGGTGCTGGGCGCCCAGGACGCTTCCGTGATCGCGGATGCGATCCGTCAGTCCTACCAGGAGCGCCAGGCCGGCGTCCGTCCTCCGGCCGAAGGTGGACCGGAGGGTCCGGGCACGGCCTGAGCCGCTCCGAAACCGCGAGATATCGGAGCCGTCCCACTTTTCCGGAAAGAACCGGACGGCTCCAGCTCATTGTCTCGGCGCGTTTCCAGACGGCGAACCGGGTCCCGCTTCGCCGTTCGCCCTAATCGCTCAACGCATCGACGGGGTGCTGATCCGCCACAGGCCGGCCCTGATCGTCGACGACGCTCGACGGCAACTCCGCGGCGCTTTCCAGCGTGTCGCGGACGGAATTTCCGAGGCCTTCCAGCCGGTCGTCGTAGGTGTCGCGGGTCTGCGGATCGACGATCGCGATCGGTGCCGTCACGATCAGCCCGGCGGCCGCACCGATATTCGCCCCCGTCGCGGTCGCGAGCTCGCCAACCCGCTCGCCCAGACCGACATCGAACGTGTTGAGATCCTGTCCGGTCGCAAGCTGCATGCCGATCAGGCGGACCGCGTCGGGACTGGCAGCAAAGGTGTTGTGGCCCAGCGCGTCGGAGGACTTCTCGTCCGTCAGATCGACGACGGCGAACCCCACCTCCCGCAGCTCTTCCTGGTAGGGCTCTTCGGTCGGATCGATCGCGCCAATCCGCGGTTTGCCGCCCCACACCCGGCGCGACGCCGCCAGCGCCTTGTCGCGGCGCGAGACGAACATCGTAAAATTCGGGCGCGGCTCGCCGAAGGCAGCCACCTGGGTGCGGAACACGTCGACGTCCACGTCGGGCGCGGCGAGAATGACGTCGTGGATCTTAGTCGCGATGTGGCCGTTGCGGATCGCCATCTGGCGCAGCGCTTCCAGCGTCACCCAGTTTCCCATCGAATGGCTGAGAATGCTGATGCTGTCGACAGAGCCGTCCTTGGCCAGCCGGCTCAACAGCTTTTCCAGCGCGTCGCGGGAGTAGTTCGCGCTTTCCCGGTCGTAGGTATAGGCGAACAGCGTTCCGCGCGATGGCCAGGTGAACAGCACCGGCACCACCGGCGCGCGGGAGTCGTGCACGATCTGGGCGAGCCGGTAGACCGCGCTTTCGAAGCGGTTGTTGTAGCCGTGGATAAACACCAGTACGTGGCGCGACGGCACCTTGCGCGCCATGGCGTTGACCCGGCCGAACGCCTGAGCCTCATCGATCCGGTCGGCCTTGAGCGTCACGAAATCGCGCGTGGGATCCGGCGGCATCTTGCTCGGCCACTGGATCTCGCCGGTCTTGCGGGCACTGTCGGGCGGAATGGAAACGGAAATTTCGGCAAACGACATCTCGCCGCGCTCGCCGGAATAGAGGAAGCCCGGATCCTCTTCGTCGGGAACCCGCGTGGTGGCGACCACCATGTCGACGACATCGGTTCCGGTCACGGGGTCCTGGAACGGGACCAGCACCCCTTCCGGCCGGCCGCAGCCGGCAACAAAGAGCGCGACGGCGACCACGATCCACGCGGTTCGATGACGACGAAACCGATCCATTGGGGCGGGCCTCATTCCTTCACCGGAAACACCTGCCCGTCCCCGCCCCTCAAGTCTATGGAATTTTTTGCAACGTTCGCCCCGCGTTCGATCGCGCCGCATCGCTCGACGCTCACGCCGCTTGCTTGCGACCGTTCTCCGCAATCTTGGCGAGCTTGGAGAGAACCGTCGCCGTTCCCTTCAGCCGATCGTCCGCGCTCGGCCAGTCGCGCGAGAGCACCAGGCGGTGATCCGGACGCATCTTTGCGAGCGTCCCCTGCTGGGAGATGTAGGACACCAGCCCTTCCGGGTTCGGGAACTCGTTGTCGCGGAGCCCGATCACCAGCCCCTTCGGACCGGCGTCGACCTTCTCCACATTCGCTTTCCGGCACAGGCCTTTGATGTAGACGATCTTCAACAACGCCTCGACCTCGTCGGTGATCGGACCGAACCGATCGACAAGCTCGGCGGCGAACGCGTCGATCTCGTCGGCCTCGGTGAGGTCCGCCAGCCGACGATAGAGATTCAGCCTGAGCGACAGGTCCGGGACGTAGCTTTCCGGGATCATCACCGGGGTGCCGATGGCGATCTGCGGCGACCATTCGCGATCGTCCGTCTCCTCCTCGCCGCTCTTCAGACTGGCGACAGCCTCCTCAAGCATCTGCTGGTAGAGTTCGTAACCAACCTCCTTGATGTGGCCGGACTGCTCCTCACCAAGCAGGTTGCCCGCGCCGCGGATATCGAGATCGTGGCTGGCGAGCTGGAAGCCCGCGCCCAACGTATCTAGCGATTGCAGCACCTTGAGGCGGCGTTCGGCAGCCGGCGTCAACGTCTTGTCCGCCGGCACCGTAAAGAGCGCATAGGCCCGCTGCTTGGAGCGGCCCACCCGCCCCCGGATCTGATAGAGTTGGGCCAGGCCGAACATGTCCGCCCGGTGCACGATCAGCGTGTTGGCCGTCGGAATGTCGAGGCCGGACTCCACGATCGTGGTGGAAAGCAGGACGTCGTACTTGCCCTCGTAGAAGGCCGTCATGACGTCTTCCAGCTCGCTCGCCGGCATTTGACCGTGGGCGACCGCAACCTTCACCTCCGGCACCGTCTCATCAAGGAAGGCCTTACGCTCGGCGAGATCGGAAACGCGCGGGCAGACATAGAAGGACTGACCGCCGCGATAGCGCTCGCGCAGAAGCGTTTCGCGCACCACCAGCGGATCGAACGGCGACACGAAGGTGCGCACAGCCAGGCGGTCCACCGGCGGCGTCGCGATCAGCGAGAGTTCGCGTACCCCCGTCAACGCCAGTTGCAGCGTGCGGGGGATCGGCGTGGCCGAAAGCGTCAGCACATGGACCTCGGCCTTGAGCTCCTTCAGCCGTTCCTTGTGCTTCACGCCGAAGTGCTGCTCCTCGTCGACGATCAACAGGCCGAGATCCCGGAACTTGATGCCCTTGCCGAGAAGCGCATGGGTCCCCACCACGATATCGATCGAGCCATCGGTAAGGCCGGCCTTCACCTGGTTCATCTCCTTGGTGGAGACGAGCCGGGAGGCTTGGGCGATCTGGATCGGCAGCCCTTGGAAGCGCTCGACAAAGGTCTTGTAGTGCTGGCGGGCAAGCAGCGTGGTCGGCACCACGACGGCGACCTGACGCCCGCTCATGGCGGTAACGAACGCGGCCCGAAGCGCCACCTCGGTCTTGCCGAAGCCAACGTCGCCGCAAACCAGCCGGTCCATCGGCTTGCCGGCGGCCAAATCCTCAAACACCGCGTCGATCGCGCCGAGCTGATCGTCGGTCTCTTCATACGGGAAGCGGGCGGCGAACTCGTCGTAGACGCCGGAAGGCAACTCGATCGTCGGGGCGTTGCGCATGGCGCGCGAGGCCGCGATCTTGATCAACTGATCCGCCATCTCGCGGATGCGCTGCTTCATGCGCGCCTTGCGCGCTTGCCAGGCCCCGCCGCCGAGACGGTCGAGTTGGGCTTCGGCTTCGTCGGACCCGTAGCGCGACAGAAGCTCGATATTCTCCACCGGCAGGAACAGCTTGTCGCCACCGTGATAGGCAAGCTCGAGACAGTCGTGCGGCGCGCCGGCGGCTTCGATGGTTTTCAGGCCGATAAAGCGGCCGATGCCGTGATCGGCGTGAACGACCAGATCGCCTTCCGCAAGGCTCGCCGCCTCCGTCAAGACGTCGGCGTTGGAGCGCTTGCGCCGCTTGCCGCGGATCAGCCGATCGCCCAGCACGTCTTGTTCGGCGATGACGGCGAAGTTCGCCGTCTCGAACCCGGTCTCGATCCCGAGCGCGGCGAGCGCAACGGTGTCGGCCGGCAGCGCCAGCGCCTCCGGCCAGGTCGCGACCGATGTCATCTTGCCGAGTTCGTGGTCGGCGAGCACCTGCTGCAGCCGGTCGCGCGAACCGAGGCTCCAGGCTGCGATCACAACGCGCTTCTTCGCCGTGCGCAGGCTTGCGACATGCGTCACCAGCGCGTCGAAGACGTTGACGTCGTCGGCCGCGCGCTCGGCGGCGAAGGTGCGGCCGACCCGGCCTTCCGCATCCACCACCAGCCCGGTCTCGGCGGTTTGCATCACCGAGAACGGCGTCAGCCGAACCTGTCCGTTCGCGACGGCACGGCCCTTCAGCTCGCCTTCTTCCAGATAAAGGCCCGCCGGCTCCACAGGATTGTAGGGCACACCGCCCTGCCCCGCGCCGATGCCCTCGCGACGGGCCTCGTAGTGGTCCGCGATTTCGCTTTGACGGTTCGCGATCGCCTCGTCCGCCAGATGGTCAAACACCGTCGCTGCGCCCTCGACATAGTCGAACAGCGTATCGAGGCTGTCGTGGAACAGCGGCAACCAGTGCTCGATGCCGGGATGACGGCGTCCCTCGCTCACCGATTGATAGAGCAGATCGTCGCGCGGCGGCGCGCCGAACTGCTCGCGATATTTGGTGCGAAAACGGGTCACCACGTCCGGCCCCAGCACCACCTCGCTCATGGGCACCAGGTCGAGCCGCTTCATCTGGCTTGTCGTGCGCTGGGTTTCCGGGTCGAACGGCCGGATCGATTCCAGCGTGTCGCCGAAGAAATCGAGCCGCACCGGCGCCTGGCTGCCCGGCACGAACAGATCGACAATGCCTCCGCGCACCGCATATTCGCCCGGTTCGCGCACCGTCGGCGTGCGCAGAAAACCGTTGGCGTCGAGCCAGCGCACGACGCTTTCCATCTCGATCTGATTGCCGGCCGCCGCCGACCAGACATCGCTTTCGATCCAGTCGCGCGCCGGCAGTCGTTGAACGACCGCGTTCGCCGTCGTCAGCACCACCGCCGGACGATCGTCTGCGCGCGACGATGCCAGGCGCGCAAGCGCGGCCATTCGGCGGGCTTGCACCGCCGGGTTCGGCGACACCCGGTCATAGGGCATGCAGTCCCAGGCCGGAAACTCCAGCGTGGTCACCTCGGGCGCGAAGAAGGCGAGCGAATCCTGCACCGCCTGCAAACGCTGGCCGTCGCGCGCCACGAACAAGACCGTCGGCCGCCCCTTCTCGCCCTGGCGGGCAATGTCGCCGAGGACAAGCCCCTCCAGCCCATCCGGAACATTGGCGACCGTGACTGTCCCGTCGGAATCGGGACGGACGATGGGAGATTTGGCGGGCGAAATCGGCATGGCGGGCGATGTGAACGTGGTCAAGACGGCTGATGAAAGGAGATGATACGGCGGAGGAGCATACCGTCCCAATTGTCCGGAACCGGCGTGCGGCCGGCAATCCAGCCATAGAGTTCCGGATCGGGAACGTGCAGCAAGGCTTCGAAGGCCTCCAGCTCATCGTCCGTCAGATCGGCGATGGCGGCATCGGCGAAGCGGCCGAGCAGAAGGTCCAGCTCGCGGGTGCCGCGATGCCAGGCGTGAAATAGAAGCCGGCGACGGCGCACGTCGAGCCCGGCGGAAGAACGCGTCGTGCCGCTCATGTCCGGCTCCTCGAACGGAAACCGGCCGTCGACCGCGACGCGGCCTCGGATCGACTGATGACGATGTTCATGGCGCTGACCTCTTGCGTCGAATGCCGCCGGTGCGCGACCGGGCTGGGTGCCGCGCTGTTTTTCTGGCGCATACGTGGTACTTGCGCGTCAGGATGCGAGATGTCGCATTGCGATAGAAGCCCGCGCGAAGCCCGTGAATGCCCGATGCGACCTGCCGAACTCAATCCCTTTTTTCGCGCCCTGACCGATCTGGGCGGTGTCGGCCCGAAAACCGTGCGCCTTTATGCCCGCCTGCTCGCGCGCGGTCAGGAGGATCCGCGCGTGGTCGATCTCCTGTTCCATCTGCCCTTCGACCTCGTCGACCGACGTGCTCGGCCGGAGATCGCACTCGCGCCCCACGGCGCGATCGCAACCCTCACGGTCCGGATCGCCCGTCACGAAGCCCCGAAACGGCGCGGCGCGCCCTACCGCGTGTTCGCCCATGACGAGACCGGAGAACTCGCCCTGGTCTTCTTCCGCGGCCAACCCGACTATCTCAGGCGCCTGCTGCCGGAAGGCGAGACCCGGATCGTGTCCGGAAAGCTGGAATGGTACGGTGGCCGGCCCCAGATCGTACACCCGGACCATGTCGTCGCACCCGACGAAGAAGACCGCCTGCCGACGATCGAGCCGGTCTATCCGCTCACCGAAGGGCTGACCGGCCGCATGCTGGCCAAGACCATCGCGTCGGCCCTCGACAGCGTTCCCGATCTGCCGGAATGGCAGGACCAGGCCTGGCTCGCGAAAAACGGCTTCCCGAGCTTTCGCGACGCGCTGGTGCAGCTTCACCATCCCGAAGATCCGGCCGATCTCTCGCCCGATGCGCCGGCCCGGCTTCGGCTTGCTTACGACGAGCTTTTGTCCGGCCAGCTCGCCTTGTCCTTGATCCGGCTGCGCATTCGAAAACAATCCGGCGTGGCGAGAAGTTGGGATCCGGAGCGCGTTGACGCAGTGCGCAACGCACTTCCCTTTGCGTTAACGGGTGCGCAAGAGGGAGCGCTGGCGGAAATCGCCGCCGATCTTGCCGCCCCCCACCGCATGTTGCGGCTGCTGCAAGGCGATGTCGGCTCGGGCAAGACTGCGGTGGCCCTGGTTTCGATTGCCATGGTGGTTGCGAGCGGCGCCCAGGCGGCCTTGATGGCGCCGACGTCCCTGCTTGCCCGCCAGCATTTCGAGGCGATCGCACCGATGTTCGCCCGCTTCGGGATCTCCTGTCGGCTCCTGATCGGCGGTCAGCCCGCCTCCGAGCGCTCCGAAACCCGGCGCGGCCTCGCCGAGGGCACCGTCAATGTGGTGATCGGAACCCATGCGATGTTCCAGGAGGACGTCGCCTTCCACGATCTCGGCCTCGTCATCGTGGACGAGCAGCACCGGTTCGGCGTGCACCAGCGCCTGGCGCTGTCGGAGAAAGGCCCCGGCAGCGACGTCCTGGTGATGACCGCGACGCCGATCCCGCGCACGCTGGTGCTAACCACCTTCGGCGACATGGACGTTTCGCGGCTGACGGAAAAGCCGCCCGGCCGCAGTCCGGTGGAAACGCGGACCGTGCCCATGACACGCATGGAGGCGGTCGTGGACCGGCTCGCCGCCGCCCTCGCCAGGGGCGAAAAGGCCTATTGGATCTGCCCGCTGGTGGAGGAGTCCGACACGATCGAACTGACCGCGGTGACCGATCGGCACGCGCACCTCACTGCCCGCCTCGGCCCCCAGGTGGGCCTTGTGCATGGCAAGACCAAGCCGGCCGAGCGAGACGACGTCATGGCCCGGTTCAAGGACGGCGACCTTAAGGTGCTGGTGGCGACCACGGTGGTCGAAGTCGGCGTCGACGTGCCGGACGCCACCATCATGGTGATCGAACACGCCGAACGCTTCGGGCTTGCCCAGCTTCACCAGCTCCGCGGCCGCGTTGGGCGTGGGTCAAAGCGGTCGGTCTGCCTGCTTCTCTACAAAGACCCGCTCGGCGAAACCGCCAAGGGCCGGCTCTCCGTCATGCGCGACACGGAGGACGGCTTCGTGATCGCCGAGGAGGATCTGCGCTTGCGCGGCGAAGGAGAGCTCTTGGGCACCCGCCAGAGCGGACTGCCCGGCTTCCGCGTCGCGGTCCCGGAGGCCCAAGGCGAACTGATCGCCGCCGCCCACGACGATGCCCGACTGATCATCGAGCAGGATCCGGACCTCGTCGGACCGCGCGGCCCCGCGCTTCGGCTCCTGCTCTATCTGTTCGAGCGCGACGAAGCGGTGCGACTGTTGCGGGCCGGCTGATCCGTATCCGGGTCCGGCGGCGTATCGCCCGCCAGGTCGGACGCGACCGGCAAGGGCGTTGGTACACCTTCGGGATCAAGATGGACGTAGTCGGGCGTGATCAGCCCCGCGGAGATCACCAGCTTGGCGGCATCCTCCACGCTCATATCGAGCAGCACGACGTCGGAGCGCGGCAGATACAGCAGGAAGCCGGAGGTCGGGTTCGGCGTCGTCGGCAGGAACACGGAAATGAAATCCTCCGACGGGACGCCCGCGTCCGCGGCCAGGCGATGGGCCACCTCGCCGCGCGCATCGGTGGCGATGAAGACGATCGACCAGATGCCGCGGCGGGGATACTCGATCAATCCGGCCTGCTGGAAAGAGCGACCTCGCTCTGAAAGCGCGGTCTCAAAAATCTGCTTCAACGCCTTGTAAAGATTGCGAACTAGCGGCATCCGGTCGAGCATCTGCTCGCCGAACGACAACACCGTCCGCCCGAAGATGTTCGCCGTCAGGAAGCCCAGAAGCGTCAGCCCGACAAGGGCGACGATCAGCCCAATGCCGGGCAGCGGGAAATCCAGATAGGTGTCCGGATTGTAGCGCGCGGGGATGAAGGGCTTCACCCAGGCGTCGACCCATTTGACGAACGACCAGGTGAGCACGACGGTGATCGTCAGCGGAGCGGCGAAGACGACACCGGTGAGGAAATAGTTCCGCAAACGGGCCCAGATCGGACTCACGTGCTTCGGGTTGGGCTCCCGGCCCGGCCCCCGCGGATCATTCTGCATGGATAGCCACGTCTCCCGATGCCCGTGGCGTCCGCCGTGCGGCCTTCTGCGGCCGACTCGTCCGATGCGCCACGAACGCGATGCTCTCCCCCCTAAAAATAGGAGAAGCAAGACAAAGACCAGCAGGATTTTAAGCGCGCGTCGAGGGGCTGGATGCGGTGTCGCACCCGGTGCGCTCATGCGCCTCCAGGCGAAGTGGCAACCAACTCCCTGGTTCGGCCTGAGACTCTATTCGACCGTCACGGATTTCGCGAGATTGCGCGGCTGATCCACGTCGGTGCCGTTGAAGACCGCCGTGTGATAGGCCAGGAGCTGCATCGGGATGGCGTAGACGATTGGAGCGACCAGCTCCGGCACCGTCGGCATCACGATGGTTTCCGCGGCATCGCCGCCTGCTTCTTCCGCGCCTCGCTCGTCGGTCACCAGGATGATGCGCCCGCCGCGCGCCGCCACTTCCTGGATGTTCGAGGCTGTCTTTTCGAACACCCCGTCATAGGGGGCGACCACGATCACCGGCATTTCCTCGTCGATGAGCGCGATCGGGCCATGCTTCAGCTCGCCGGCCGCATAGCCCTCGGCGTGGATATAGGAGATTTCCTTCAGCTTCAGCGCACCTTCCAGCGCCAGCGGATAGTTCGTGCCGCGCCCGAGATAGAGCGCATGGCGGGCATGGGCCAGATCGCGAGCGATTCCCTCAATCCCCGGCTCCAGCCGCAGCGCATCTGCGACATAGCCCGGGGTTTCGGCAAGCGCATGCACATGGGCACGCACCTCGTCGCGCGTCAGGTGCCCGCGCGCGGCAGCCGCATGTACCGCGATCGCCGCCAGCACGGCGAGTTGGCAGGTGAACGCCTTGGTGGAAGCCACACCGATCTCCGGGCCGGCGAGTGTCGGCAGCACACAGTCGGATTCCCGCGCGATCGTGGAGGTCGCCACGTTCACGACCGAGGCGATCGTCTGCCCCGCGTTCTTGCAGTAGCGCAGCGAAGCAAGCGTATCGGCGGTCTCACCGGACTGGGAGATGAACATCGCCGCATCGGACGGCGACACCGGGGTCTCGCGGTAGCGAAACTCCGAGGCGACATCGATATCGACCGGTAGGCGCGCCAACCGCTCGAACCAGTAGCGACCCACCAGCCCGGCATAGAAGGCGGTCCCGCATGCCGACATGGAGAGACGCGAAGCCTTGGCGAAATCGATCCGGTCAACTTCGGAAAAGCGCACCTGTTCGTCGGCAAGATCGAGGAAATGGCCGAAGGTGTGGCCCAGGACCGCCGGCTGCTCGTGGATCTCCTTCGCCATGAAATGGCGGAAGTTACCCTTTTCGGCGAGCGAGATGCTGGCGGGCGTCGGCACGACGGGCCGTTCCACTTCGGCTCCCGTCTCGTCGAAGATCCGCACCTTTTTGCGGGTGAGAAGCGCCCAGTCGCCCTCTTCAAGATAGATCAGATGATCGGCGAACGGCGCCAGCGCGATCGCGTCGGAACCGACATAGGTGCCGTCCGCGCCAATCCCTATCGCCAGCGGGCTGCCAACCCTGGCGGCCCCCATCAAATCGGCTTCGCCGTCGATCAGGATGGCCAGCGCATAGGCGCCTTTGAGCTGCGCCAGGGTCGAGGCGATGGCATCTTCCGCCGACTGGCCTTCTTCGAGCGCAGCGTTCACCAGAAGGGCGACGAGCTCGGTGTCGGTCTCGCTGTCGGGACGCACGCCCTTCTTGGCGAGCCCGTCGCGCAACGCGCGATAGTTCTCGATGATGCCGTTGTGAACCACGGCCACCCGCCCGGCGAAGTGCGGATGGGCGTTGGCTTCCGTCGGCGCGCCATGGGTGGCCCAACGGGTATGGCCGATGCCGCTCGTCCCGGCGAGCGGATCGGTGTGTAAAACCGCCTCCAAATTGCGCAGTTTACCGGCCGCACGCCGGCGATCCAGGTGGCCCGCGGTGTCCAGGGTGGCAATTCCGGCCGAATCGTAGCCGCGATATTCGAGCCGCTTCAAAGCGTCGAGCAGCAGCGGCGCCGCCGGTTCTCGTCCCAGTACGCCTACGATGCCACACATGGTTCGGTCCCCTGTTCGGTCGCGGTGAGATGATCAGACGTCGACCGCTTTTATCGAGTCGGCGTCGGGGCTTTGAAATCAAACCCGATTGCGAAGTGTATCGCGGTGCAGAAACGGGTGCCGCCACAGGCAACAAGCCGGGAGGTCGGCTCAACCTGCCTTGGGCTTGTTCGCCGCCCTTGCCGGCGAGCGGTCCGGCTTGTTGACCTGACGACCGCGGGCGATCGCAAGCGCGCCTGAGGGCACGTCTTCGGTGATCACACTGCCGGTTCCGACATAGGCCTGATCGCCGATCGTCACCGGCGCCACCAGGGACGAATTGGAGCCGATGAAGCTGCCCTCGCCGATGATGGTGCGGTATTTGTTGCGGCCGTCATAGTTGCAGGTGATCGTGCCAGCGCCGATGTTGGAGCCGGCCCCGATCGAGGCATCGCCGATGTAGGTCAGGTGGTTGACCTTGGCGCCGGGCCCGAGATCGGCGTTCTTCACTTCCACGAAATTGCCGATGCGGGCGCCCGAGGCGATCGTCGTGCCCGGCCTGATACGGGCGTAGGGCCCCACCGTCACGTCCGGTTCGATCCGCACACCTTCAAGGTGGCTGAACGCCCGCACGCGCACCCCTTCGCCGAGGGTGACGCCGGGCCCGAACACGACGTTCGGCTCGACCATGCTGTCGGCTCCGATCTCGGTATCGGCGGAAAACGTCACGGTCTCCGGCGCCTGCAAGGTCACGCCCGACGCCAGCGTGCGCGCGCGCATGCGGCGCTGGAAGGCCGCTTCGGCGGCCGCGAGCTGGGCGCGGTCGTTGACGCCGAGAAGCTCGTCCTCGCCGGTGATCTCGACGGCGACGGTCAGGCCGCGCGCATTGGCGATCTCGATCGCGTCGGTCAAATAATATTCGCCCTTGGCGTTGTCGTTTCCGATCGCGCTCAGGAGCGCCATCAGATGCGCCCCGCGCACGGCCAGCATGCCGGAGTTGCACAGCGAGATCGCGCGCTCCTCGTCGGTGGCATCGCGTTCCTCGCGAATCGCGACCAGCCGGTCGCCCTCCAGAAGCAGCCGGCCGTAGCCGGTGGGATCGGACGCATGAAATCCGAGCACGACGATATCGGCTCCGGCGGAAAGCCCGGCGCGCAGGCGGGAGATCGTCTCCGCACGAACCAGCGGCACGTCGCCGTAGAGGATCACGATGTCGTGCAGATCCTCGCTGATCACCGGGGCAGCGGCGAGAACGGCATGGGCAGTGCCAAGCCGTTCCGTTTGCTCGTAAATCTCGGTTTGCGGATCGAAATCGGCGATCGCGGACCGCACCCGTTCGGCGCCATGGCCGACCACCACCGCGCGCTCGCCGACGTCCGCCCGCTTGCAGGTGTCCAGAACATGTCCGATCATCGGCCGATCGGCGATCTGGTGCAGCACCTTCGGCGTGCGCGAGCGCATCCGCGTGCCCTCTCCCGCCGCCAGAATGATCGCCAGTGAGGATCGGTCGGTCATGGAATTCCCCGTCGCCTGTGCGCCCCCGTCAGATCGGGGCGCCGGACGGTGTCCATGTCTGCGACGGGACGTCAAGTCCGTGATGCGGATCACTGACATGGGCTGCACAATGGGTTGCCCTTCCCCCTGTCCTCGACCACATTGGCGCCGGAAAAGAGGCGTCAAATCCGACGGCTCGGGACGTCGCTCACTTCACTGTCGCAGGGATCACCGACATGAACGTTGCATTGCGGGTTACAGCCGGCGCAGCCTTGCTCTCCACGGTCGCGTTCGCGCAGCCGTCCTACGCGTTTGAGCCCACCAACAACCCCGTTGCCGACGCCTTTCTGAAGGCGCTCGAAGGCAGCGACGGAACGTCGGTGAGCTACGGCGGCTCGTCGTCGGCGGGCAAGGACGTCACGTTCACCGACCTCAAGGTCGCCTTCGAGAACGACGAGGGCAAAGGGACGGTGACCATCGGCACGGCCGAGCTGGTCAACGGGGCCCTGGGCGCCGACGACGTCCTCACCGCCGATGCGATCAATCTCGACAGCTTCAAGCTGACCGAAGAAGAGAGCCAGGCCGAACTCACCTTCGCCACCGGCACGATCACCAATCCGACCATTCCGACGGAATTCGGCGGGGATGACGCGGCAAGCCAGGTCGCGGAAGTCGCCGACTACGACAAGGCGGAGTTCGAGGGCCTCGTCTTCACCGACGAAAACGGCTCCGGCCTGCCGATCTCCAAGGTGATGCTGGAGGTGACCAAGCGGATCGACGGCAAGCCGCGCGGCGGCGTGCTGGCGGTCGACGATCTGGTCATCAAGGCGGACGCCATCGACGATCCCGACACGAAGCAGCGGCTTTCGGAGCTCGGCTACGACGAGATCGTCCTCGATCTCGACGGCTCCGGCGACTGGAACTCCGACGATGGCACCTTGACGCTCGACACCTTCAAGATCGACGCGAAGGACATGGGCTCGCTCACCGTTACCGGCCAGTTCATGGGGTTCACACCGGCGGTGCTGGCCAAGCTCCAGGCCAACAATTCCGACCTGAACCAGCTCATGCAGGCGCTTCAGGATGCGAGCATCGGCGTCATCAGCGTGCGCTTCGACGATGCCTCGATCACCAGCAAGGCGCTCGACTACACCGCCAAGGAGCAAGACCAGTCCCGCTCCGAGCTGGTCGACGAGATGGTCGGCCAGGTGAACGGCCTGCTTGCCATGCTCGACAACGCGTCGTTCCAGAAGCAGGTGACCGACGCCGTGTCGACCTTCCTGAACGATCCGCAGTCGCTCGAAATCGCGGCTAAGCCGGCAAACCCGGTGCCGGTTCCCCAGGTGGTGGGCACCGTGATGATGTCGCCGCAAACGCTGCCCTCTGTCCTGTCGGTGGCCGTGACGGCGAACGAGCCGGCGAGCGAGGAGGCGACTTCAGGCGATCAGCAATAGCATCTGAAACGGAGGGCGGTACCCACTAGCCGTTCGTGCCGACCTTCCTCTTCATCGGATTGATTGCTCTGAAACCGGCGCCCGTCGACTTTCCGTCGGCGGGCGCTTTTTTTTGTGACATGCGAGACCCCATCATGCGACCTGGTGCCCTGAACCATCTGCTCGATGTTGCCGGCCTGTCCGTCGGCCATGCCTCGGACGACCGTCTTAAGAGCGGGGTGACGGCTATCGTGCCGGCGGAACCGGCCGTGGCGTCGGTCGCGGTCACGGGCGGCGCCCCCGGCACACGGGAAACGGACCTTCTGGCCCCGGAGCAGATGGTGCCCGCGGTGGACGCCATTCTGCTGTCCGGCGGCTCGGCATTCGGGCTGGCGTCGGCCGATGGGGCCCTTTCCGCGCTGGCGGACATGGGACGCGGGATCGAGGTCGGCGGGTTCCGGGTTCCGCTCGCCCCCACAGCGATCGTGTTCGATCTCGCCAACGGCGGCGACAAGGCGTGGGGCGAGACGCCGCCTTATCGCACCCTTGGCGCAGACGCCGTGCGCGCGGCAAGGTCCGATGATACCCGGATCGGCTCGGTCGGACTCGGTGTGGGATGTACGACGGCGGATCTGAAGGGCGGGCTAGGTTCGGCGTCCACGGTCCTGAAATCCGGTCATACGGTGGCGGCGATCGTCGGCGTCAATGCGGTCGGAACCGCAGTCATGGCCGGCGGACCCCATTTCTGGGCGGCCGCGTTCGAGCAGGATGGCGAGTTCGGCGGGCTCGGCCTGGCGCATCCGCTTCCCAAGGACGCCTCCCGGCTCATCACCAAGCTCGGCGGAGAAACGCCCGGCGCCAACACCACCATCGCGCTGGTCGCCACCGATGCCGCCCTTACCAAGGCCCAGGCGAAGCGGCTCGCCATCGCCGCCCATGACGGCTTTGCCCGTGCGCTCTGGCCAGCCCATACACCTTATGACGGCGACACCGTGTTTGCGCTGTCGACCGGCGCGCGCCCGCTCGCCGATCCCATGTTCGAGCCGATCGAGATCGGGGCCGCCGCCGCCGCGACGCTCACCCGCGCGATTGCCCGGGGCGTCTATGCTGCGACGGCCGCCGATGGCGACAGACTTCCCGCGTGGAGCACCCGGTTCGGCTAATACAGCCGCAAGGGAGGCCCTACTCCGCAGCCTCCAAGACGACCTCTCTGTGCGCCTCGCCGCCCCGCGGCGTGCCGTCGTCCTTTGCCTCGAGCTGCGCGAACAGCGCCGTCCGCTTCTTTTCTGCGGCCTCCCGATTGGCCTCTTTCACCGGGCCATAGCCGCGGATCTGATCGGGCACCCGGGCGATCTCGACCAGGAGTCCGTAGTTGGCGCCGCCGATCTTTTCGAGGATCGTTTCCACGTCGCGGCGATAGCTCCGGACCAATGCCCGCTCCGCGCGCCGCTCCTGCGAGTGGCCGAACGGGTCGAGCGGCGTCCCGCGCAGCCGCTTCATCGCGGCAAGGACGCGGAAGGCCTTGAAGATCCACGGTCCGAAGGCGCGTTTCTGCGGCCTTCCGGTCGCCGGATCGGTCTTGGAGATCACCGGCGGCGCCATCATCACGGATAGCCGCTTCGGGTCCTTGAAGGTCGATTTCAGACGCTCGGAGAAAGCCGGATCGGCATAGAGCCGGGCTACTTCGTATTCGTCCTTATAGGCCATCACCTTGTAGAGATTTTCCGCCACGGTGCGTGTGAGCCGCATGGTGCCGGCGCCGGCCTTGCGATCGGCGGCTTCGACGCGGGCGACCAGATCGCGGAAGCGCTTGGCGTAGCCCCGACCCTGGTAGCGAACCAGCTCGTCCGACAGGAGCGCGATCCGTTGCTCCAACGTCTCCTCCTCCGGATGCTCTTCCTGGGGAAGCGCCTCGGCGAGGGCGGCGTAATCGGCGGCCGCAATCCGGCCGACGGTGAAGGCCTTCAGGTTCTTCTCCACCGCCGCGCCGTTGAGCCGGATCGCCGTCTCGATCGCCTCGAACGACAGCGGGATCTCGCCCTTCTGCCAGGCCGCCCCCGCCAGGATCATGTTGGTGTAGAGCGCGTCGCCCAAAAGCCGTTCGGCGAGGTCGGCGGCATCGATGGCCAGCAGCGACTGGCTTCCCTCCTCCAGCGTCGCCTTCAACCGCGCCTCCTGGTAGGAAAGCGTCTGCTTCATGACGAATTCGGCCGTGGGCGCAACGCGCGTGTTGGCAACGCTGGTCGTGCGCGCCCGCTCCGTCAGCCCGAGTACGTCGGCGGAGCAGGCCACCAGCATGTCGGTCGCCAGAAGCACGTCCAGGCTTGCCGCCGGCACACGCGGTCCTTCGATGTCGCGGCCTTTGGGCGCAAACCGCACATGAGAGGTCACCGGCCCGTTCTTCTGGGCAAGCCCGGTCATGTCGAGGGTGGAGACGTTGAGCCCGTCGATGTGACCGGCCATCGCCAGCACGGCACCGACCGTGGTCACCCCCATGCCGCCAATGCCTGCGATCACGAGATTGCTGGTGGCGCTCGGATGATCGGGCCGCGGCGTGTTGAGCTTCGCCGCCATCGCCTCCACGTCGATGTGCGCATCTTCCGCCGTGACCAGATCGGCGCCTTCCACCCACACGAAGGACGGGCAGAAACCTTTCACGCAGGAATAGTCCTTGTTGCAGCTCGACTGGTTGATCCGCCGTTTCTGGCCGAATTCGGTCTCAAGCGGCTCCACCGCGATGCAGTTCGACTGCACGGAACAGTCGCCGCAGCCTTCGCACACGCGCGAATTGATGAAGAGCCGCTTGTCGGGATCTTCGTAATCGCCCTTCTTGCGCCGCCGGCGCTTTTCCGCCGCGCAGGTCTGGTCGAAGATGATGGCCGAAACGCCCGGATAGTCGGCGAGCTCTTCCTGAACCCGCATAATCTCGCCTCGGTCGTGAACCGGCGTGCCGGGCGCAAGGTCGGTGCGACCTTCGTAAAGATGAGGCCGCTCCGACAGGACCACGATCTTTTCCACGCCCTCGGCGGCGAGCTGGCGGGAAATCTGCGGTACCGACAGCGGCCCGTCGAAGGGTTGCCCGCCGGTCATCGCGACCGCGTCGTTGAACAGGATCTTATAGGTAATCGGCGCATTCGCGGCGACGGCCTGGCGGATCGCCAGGATTCCGGAGTGGAAATAAGTGCCGTCGCCGAGATTCACGAACATGTGCTTGTCGTTGGAGAACGGCGCCTGTCCGACCCACAGCACGCCCTCGCCGCCCATGGCGATCTGGCCGTCCGAGGTGCGCCCGTTGATCTCCGTCATCGCATGACAGCCGATGCCCGGCTGGGCGCGGGCGCCTTCCGGCACGACGGTGGACGACGAATGCGGGCAGCCGGAGCAGAAATAGGCCGTGCGCTGCGCCTTTTCGGAGTGCCCGCCGGCCCAGGCCGCCTGCATCACCAAACGCTCGGCCACGGCGCGCATGGAGCCGTCTTCCTGCACTTCGGGAACGAAGGCGAGCACCGCCTCGATCAGCTCCTGCACCTGGAGCTCCAAGAGATCGGAGAGGAACGGCGCTCCGTCCGGGGTCTTCTTGCCCCAGATCCGCGGACGCTGGTCCTGAGGCCAGCCATAAAGCAGATCCTTGATCTGCGGTTCCATGAACGCCCGCTTGTGCTCGACGACCATCAGCCGGTCGAGGCCGCGCGCGAAGGCGGAGAACCGCGACGGTTCCAACGGCCAGGGCATGGCCACCTTGAAGACGGCAAGCCCAATGCCGCGCGCCTTCTCCTCATCAATGCCGAGAAGCTCAAGCGCCTGGCGCAGATCGCGGTAGGCCTTGCCTGTGGTCACGATGCCGTAGCGCGGGCGATGGGAGCCGAACGCGACCCGGTCGAGCCCGTTCGCCCGCACAAAGGCCTGGGCGGCGGGGATCTTGTGCTCGCGCAGGACTCGCTCGGTTTCCAGGCGATTTTTCAGGAGCAGCACGCGATTGACATCGGCTTCCGCACGGGGGTCGTGTTCTTGCGGCGTGACGATCGCCAGCCGCTCCGGATCGACGGATACCAGCCCGGAGGAATCCATCGTATCGGCTAGACAGAGAATGCCCGTCCACAGCCCGGAAAACCGGGACATGGCGAGGCCGTAGAGCCCATAGTCCAACACGTCCTGCAGGTCGGACGGGTTCAGGATCGGCATTTCGAAATTGAGAAGCGTGTACTCGCTCTGGGCCGGCAGGATCGACGACTTGGCCAGATGGTCGTCACCGCAAAGGGCCAGACAGCCGCCCAACGGCGCCGTGCCGGACGCATTCGCCTGCTTGAGCGCGTCGCTCGCCCGGTCGACGCCCGGCGCCTTGCCGTACCAAATGCCGAACACACCCTCATGGGTGGAGCCCTGGCCATGCAGGCCAACCTTCTGGGTCCCCCACACCGCCGTCGCGCCGAGCTCTTCGTTCACGCCGGGCTGGAACACGATATCGTGGGCGTCGAGCAGCTTGTGGGCGCGCCCAAGTTCCTTATCGAGCCCGCCGAGCGGCGAGCCACGATAGCCGGAATAAAAGCCCCCGGTCTTGTGACCACGCGCCCGGTCAGCACGGATCTGGTCGAGACCGATGCGCAGCAGCGCCTGGATCCCCGTCATGTAGACGGTACCCCGGTCCAACTCGTACTTGTCGCTCAAGGTCACCGTCGTCGGGTGCGCAGTCATATCGCCTCCCAGATACCGAATGATGCGCTTGGACGGGGCCCGGCTGGTGAAACGCACAGGGGCGCCGTCAATTGCGCAACGCACCAGCGGCGAAAACGTTTCCCCCTCACGTTGCCGCGGCGCCAATTCTCAATTGGAATAAGGTTATTCGCGATACCGGGAAGATCTATGCTAATCTCTCGGTCTGGTGCCCAAGAACCGAAAGAGCGATCCCTTTTGTCGAGCCAAACCGGAAAAATTCACCTCGACCCCGGTGACATCCGCGTGCTGCGGATTCTTCAGCGCGACGCATCCCTGTCGATCGCGGAGATCGCGCGCCAGGCCGGCATGAGCCAGACGCCCTGCTGGCGGCGCATCAAGAAGCTCAAGGATACCGGCGTGGTCCGCCAGGTGACCGCCCTCGTCGACCGCGAGGCGGTTGGACTGTCGTTCGTGTCCTATTCGTTCGTGAAATTGTCGATTCCAAGTCGGGAGAACATGGAGGAGTTCGACCGCATGGTGAATCGCTGGCCGGAGGTGGTGATCTGCGAGCGCATCACCGGTGCTGTCGACTATCTGCTCAAGATCGTCGCCGACGACATCAAGGACTATGACGACTTCCTGCGCCTGAAGCTGCTCAACAACGACCTGGTCTCCGACGTCCAGTCGCGCATCGTGATCGCCACGGTGAAAGACACCCCGGCGCTGCCGATCCGCGAAACGTAACCCGGCCCCTCTTCAGAACCGCTCCGGCGAATAGGGTGTCGGATCGACCACCGGCCGCGTCCATGTCATCAGTTCGGCCATAAGCCGACCGCACACCGGCCCCTGCGTGAAACCGAGATGGCCGTGGCCGAAATTGAACCAGAGCCCACGGTGATTGGGCGCCTGGCCGATCGCGGGCAACGAATCGGGAAAGCAGGGCCGCGATCCCATCCAGGGCTCCGCCTCCACCGGTTCGCCGAGGGGAAACAATTTCCGCGCGATCGGCTCCGCCCGATTGAGCTGAACCGGGCTCGGCGGCGCGTCGCGATCGGCAAACTCGATGCCGGTGGTCAAGCGGATGCCGTCCAGCATCGGGGTGATGACGAAGCCATTGTCCATGTCGACCACCGGCCGGCCCAGACTGGCGTTGCCCCGCGGGCGGTAGTGGCGATGATAGCCGCGCTTCGGCGCCAACGGAAAGCGGTAGCCGAGCGGGCGCAGCAGGTCCATCGACCAGGGTCCGAGCGCGACCACGACCTGGCCGGCGTGCAAGGTTCCCCCCTCCGTCTCCACCTCGAAGCCCGACTGCAGCGGTTTGATCGCGCGCGCCCGCGTTTTTTCGATGGCGCCGCCATCGGCGACGAACCGTTCCGCATAGGCCTTGGTCACAACGCTCGGGCTCGCCACGCTTTCGGTTTCCGGCCAGAGCACCGCGCGGTGGAACTCCGGCGTCAAATGTGGCTCCAGCTCGCAAGCCTCGTCTGCGGTGAGAATGTCGAACGGCAGGCCGAACCGCTTTGCCTGCGCAAGCTGGCTTGCCTGCGCGACGGCGAAGCTCTCCGCCGTGCGATAGAAGCGCAGCCAGCCGGTCTTGCGAAACAGCGTCTCGATTCCCGCCGGGCCGGCAAGGCGATGATGCTCGCGCGCGGATTCGCGGCTGAGCGCGTTCGAGGCGGCAGCGTAACGGTCGACCGCCTCGGGACTGGAGTTGCGGCTAAGCGCGTTGATCCAGGGCGCGAAGCGCGGCAGGTCGACGAGCCGGTAGTGCGCGGCGATCTTGCGGTTGAGCGCGAATGGAACCAGCTTGGTAAGTGAGCGCGGGACCGTGACGGGGACAAGTCCCTCGCGCTCGATCACGCCGGCATTGCCGTAGGAGGTCGCCTCGCCCGGGTCGCGACAATCCACCAAGACGACGGTTCGCCCGCGCATCTGGAGATGGATCGCAGTTGCGACCCCGACGATACCCGCGCCGAGCACGACGACGTCGGCCCGTTCTTTCATCCGCGCTCTCCGTTCGCTTCTTGAGACGTTTCCTCCGGTCTCAAAGGCATAGTGAGATAGTTTGAGGCCCAGCCGCAAGCCACGGACCCCGTGCAGCAAGACGGCGGCATAAATGGGCTTGGCGATTGTCGATCGGGCCGGGCTTTGCTATGGCCGGCCATCCTCGATTTTGGAGCAGTGCACGTCCGATGATCCCCCGCTATACCCGCCCCGCCATGGCCGCGATCTGGTCGCCGGAAACGAAATTCCGGATCTGGTTCGAGATCGAGGCCCATGCCGCCGAAGCCCTGGCGGCGGAGGGCGTGATCCCGCAGGAGGCCGTCGACGCGGTCTGGGAGCGGGCCGGCAACGTCGACTTCGACGTCGACCGCATCGACGAGATCGAGCGGGAGGTGAAGCACGACGTCATCGCCTTCCTGACGCATCTGTCGGAAATCGTCGGCCCCGAGGCGCGGTTCGTACACCAGGGCATGACCTCGTCGGACGTGCTCGACACCTGCCTGAACGTGCAGCTCGTGCGCGCTGCCGACCTTCTGCTGGAAGATCTGGACGCCCTGCTCGCCGCACTCAAGCGCCGGGCGATGGAACACAAATACACGCCGACCATCGGGCGCAGCCACGGCATTCACGCAGAGCCGACCACCTTCGGCCTGAAACTCGCGCAAGCCTATGCCGAGTTCGCCCGCAACCGTACGCGCCTCGTTGCCGCGCGTGAGGAGGTCGCGACCTGCGCGATTTCCGGCGCGGTCGGCACCTTCGCGAATGTGAGCCCGAAGGTGGAGGCGCATGTCGCCGAAAAGCTCGGCCTCAAGGTGGAGCCGGTGTCGACCCAGGTGATCCCGCGCGACCGCCACGCGGCCTATTTCTCCACGCTCGCGGTGATCGCCTCGTCGGTGGAGCGGTTGGCGACCGAGGTGCGTCACCTGCAACGCACTGAGGTGCTGGAAGCGGAAGAGTTCTTCTCCGAGGGCCAGAAGGGCTCATCGGCGATGCCCCACAAGCGCAACCCTGTGCTTTCGGAAAACCTCACCGGACTTGCCCGCATGGTGCGCGCCTACGCCCTTCCCGCGCTGGAAAATGTGGCGCTTTGGCACGAGCGCGACATTTCCCACTCCTCCGTGGAGCGGATGATCGGCCCGGACGCCACCGTGACGCTGGACTTCGCGCTGGCACGGCTCACCGGCATGATGGACAAGCTCCTGATCTATCCGGAGCGGATGCAGGCCAATCTCGACCGGCTCGGCGGACTGGTGCATTCCCAGCGCGTGCTGTTGGCGCTCACCCAGGCTGGCGTCTCGCGCGAGGAGGCCTACCGCATGGTCCAGCGCAATGCGATGCCGGTCTGGCAGCAGGGCGGCGACTTCAAGGCCCTGCTCAAGGCCGACGCGGACGTCACCAAGGCGCTTTCGCCGGAGACCATCGACAGCCTGTTCGATCTCGACCACCACCTCGCCCACGTGGACACGATCTTCGCGCGGGTGTTCGGCGAGGATACCGGAGCGGCATGAAGACATCCGAAGTCGATATCCTCATTCTGCCGGGCCTGACCGGCGGGACGCCCCAGCACTGGTACGCCCGCTGGAACGACCGGCTGGAAACCGCCAGGCGGGTCGACCCGGCCGATCCGCATGCGCCCGATCGCGCCGAGTGGACCAAGAAGCTGGTGGATGCCGTCGCGGCCGCCCGTCGGCCGGTGGTGCTCGTCGCCCATTCGCTCGGCACAGCGGTTGCCGTCCATGCCACGAAAGAGACCGGGCTTCCCGGCGTGGCCGGTGCGTTCCTGGTGGCCGTGCCTGACGTGGAGCGCACTGAGAACATGCCGGCGGAGGTAGCCGGTTTCGCACCCCTTCCCCGCAATCCGCTGCCGTTTCCGTCGATGGTTGTGGCAAGCCGCACCGACGTCTGGTGCGACTACGAACGCGTGGAGGATTTCGCCGCGAGCTGGGGCTCGCTGCTGATCGACGCGGGCGACGCCGGGCACCTCAACGACGAGAGCGGCCACGGCCCCTGGCCGGAAGGCCTGACCCGTTTCGCCATGCTGATGAAGCGGATTGGGTAAAGTAAATCCCAGGAAAAGTGGGAACCGGTTTCGGAATTTTTCGCGGACGGTCGCGCGCTGGTGGGAGGCCTCCGGAAAGTCCGTGCAGCATGGCTCCGACGACCGTCGGCACACCAATCTCGGGACAGGTCTGAAAGGCGGGTCGGAGAGGCATGCAACCCCTCCGATCCCCATTCTCTAAGCCAGATCCGCCTCAGCCCGGCTTGCGGCCGGTCGCCAGCATGGTCAGGCCCGGGATCATCGAGCGGACCTCGACGTCCTTGAAGCCCGCCTTCTTGAGGCTGGCTGCAAGCGTGACGTCGTCCAGGCTGCGCGCCGTCGGCGTGAAGGCCGTATGCTGGAGCTGCCAGAGTGCGGCGAGCTTCGGCCCCGTGCGATCTGCGTTCACGATGAAATCGTGGACCATGTAGTGGCCGTCTTCCGTCAGCGTGTCGTAGGCGCGCTTGATCAACCCGTCATGCGTCTCGCCCGGCACACCGGAGAACAGATAGGACATCAGGACCGCGTCCTGATCCTTCGGCCATTCGGTCTCCAGCGCATTGCCGTCCACGAAGGTGATGCGCTCGGAGAGGCCCGCCTCCTGGACATATTTCCGCCCGAGCGCGGCGACGTTCGGGAAGTCCACCACGGTGGCTTTCAGCTCCGGGTGCGCCTTGCACATCGTGATCGCGTAGGCGCCGGTGCCGCCGCCGACATCGAGGAAGGTCTTGGCGTCGGACAGATCGACCGCCTTGGCGAGACCGCGTGCCGGGCCGAGCGAGCCGGCGTGCTGGCTTTCGGAATAAAGCCGCGCCTCTTCCGGGTCGGAGAACCAGTCGGCATAGCTGCCGGTCGCCTCCTCCGGCAGCTTGTTGGCAAGCGCCGGCTCGATCTGGTCGAGCAGACGGTACATCTGCCGGTCGACCTGAAGGCGAAGATAGTCGCCGAAATCGTACTTGGCGCCCTTCACGAGAAAGGCGTCCGCCGCCGGAGAGTTCGCAAAACGTCCCTCTTCGACCGACACCAGGGTCAGCGAGGCAAGTGCGGTCAGAAGCGTGCGGGCACGTTCGGTCGGCAGGCCGGACGCCGCACCCAGCTCCTCCGCCGTCATCGGTCCATTCGCAAGATGCGTGAAGACGCCGAAATGCAGGGCTGCGAACAGCGCCTTGGAGCCCATGAAGCCAAAGGCGATATCCGAGATTTCTTCGGCTGTCGTCAGCAGGGTCATGCGGGAAATCCTTTTTGCTGTTGTGGTCTGTTTGCGCCAACATATCCTTTTTGCGACGCAAATTGCCACTCCCGCACTGCAGCAAACTCAGGAAATCTCTGCTAAGCTCTTATTCCGCCAGCCCTATTCAGCCATCGGCTCCGACCCGTTTCGTCCTAGATTCCGGCGGACGGTGGACGCCCTACCCGCCGATCTTGGAGAAGTCGGCCACCGCAGCCGTCGCGGCCGGGATGGCGCTCAGGAGCTTCAGCCGGTTTTCCCGCACGGCGGGATCGTCGGCATTGACCAGGATCTTGTCGAAGAAGGCGTCGACCGGCGCCCGCAGCGCGGCGACCGCCTCCATCGCACCGGCGAAGTCCTCCGCCGCGATCGCTTCGGCAGCCTTGTCGCGGGCAACCGCGATCGCCTCTGCCAGCGTGCGCTCCTCCGCCTCCTGGTAGAGCGCGGGATCGGGCTCGCCGGCAAATGCGCGGCCATCCTTCTTCTCCTCCGCCCGCAGGATGTTGGCGGCGCGCTTGTAGCCGGCCAGCAGGTTCTGCCCGTCCTCGGTGGCGAGGAACGCCGACAGCGCCTCGATGCGGCGGGTGATCAAGAGAAGGTCGTCAACGCCTTGTTCCGAAGCCAGAACGGCATCCACCAAGTCATGCCGAGCACCCTGATCACCCAATTGGTTCTTCAACCTCTCCACAAAAAAAGAAAGCAAATCAACAGACCTAATCTCTGCCTCCCAAATGAATAAAGCATCCATTTCGGGAACATTTTCGTGAATGATAGATTTTATTTCACGCTCACCTAAAAAACCCGCGGAGTACAGTTCGTAAAATGCAGAGCCTAGAGATATGGCTTCTTGCCTCTTAATCTCCAGTCGCACACGCAGCATGTGCCGATTTACCAGCAAAGCTTGACGGGGCCTCAGCCCGTTCTCCAGAATGATCCGGATCACGCCCAGCGCAGCGCGGCGCAGCGCGAACGGGTCCTTGGAGCCGGTCGGCTTCTCGTCGATCGCCCAGAACGAGACGAGCAGGTCCAGCTTGTCGGCGAGCGCCACGGCAACGGAGACCGGCGCGGTCGGGACGACGTCGCTCGGGCCCACCGGCTTGTAGTGCTCCTCGATCGCCGCCGCGATCGCCGGGTCGATGCCCTGAGCCTCCGCGTAGCGCCGGCCGACATAGCCCTGCAGCTCCGGGAACTCGCCGACCATGCCGGTCACCAGATCGGCCTTGGCCAGCCGGGCCGCCTGCTCGGCCTGCTCCGGATCGGCGCCGACGATCGGGGCGAGCGCCTTGGCAAGGGCCGCCACGCGCTCCACTCGCTCCGCCTGGCTGCCGAGCTTGTCGTGGAAGGTCACGGCGGAAAGCCGCTTGGCGTGCTCGGCGAGCGGCGTCTCCAGATCGGTCGTCCAGAAGAACTCCGCGTCCGACAGCCGCGCGCGCACCACCCGTTCGTTGCCGCCGATGATCGCCGTGCCGCCGTCGGCCGCCTCGATGTTGGCCGTCAGCACGAACGCGTCGGCGAGCCGTCCGGTGGCGCCGTCGCGCAGCACGAAGCACTTCTGGTTCTCGCGGATGGTGAGCCGGATCACCTCGTCGGGCAGCTTCAGGAAGCGCTCCTCGAAGCGGCCGATCAGCACCACCGGCCATTCCACCAGCCCCGCCACCTCTTCCAGAAGCCCCGGATCTTCCACCAGCTCGCAGTTGAGCGTGAGCGCGCGATCCTTGGCGTCGTGCAGGATCATCTGCTTGCGCCGGTCGAGATCCAGCACGACCTTCGCCGCTTCCAGCTTGGCGACATAGTCGTCCATTCGGCGCACGGTGATGGCGTCAGGCGCCATGAAGCGGTGGCCATAGGTGACGTCGCCGGACTCAATGTCGCCGACGGTGAAGCGGATCACCTCCGGCTCCTCGTTCTCCGTGCCGAAGGTGCAGACGATCGCGTGCAACGGCCGCACCCAGCGCAGCGATCCCGACTCCGCCGAGGCCGCGCCCCAGCGCATGGATTTCGGCCATGGGAAGCGGCGCACGATCTCCGGCACCAGCTCGGCAATGACGGTGGCCGCATCGCGCCCTGGCGTCACGATCTTCGCCTGGTAGAAGTCGCCCTTCTTCGGATCGCTGACGATCTCCGCCTGATCGATCGAGGTGAGCCCGGCCGCCTTCAGGAACCCTTCCAGCGCCTTTTCCGGTGCGCCGACCCGCGGGCCCTTGCGCTCCTCCGATCGCTCCGGCGAGCGGCCAGGAACCCCCATGACGTGCAGGCATAGCCGGCGCGGCGTCGCCGTCGCCATCGCGCCCTCGTAGACCAGGCCCGCCTCAACCAGTCCGTTGGTGACGAGCTGCTTCAGCTCGTCGGCAGCGCGACGCTGCATGCGGGCGGGAATTTCCTCAGAAAAGAGCTCAAGCAGAAGTTCTGGCATGGGATCGGGGCGCTCGGTGGGGACAAATCGTGACCGACAGCACAGCTCGGTCGTCCGGCCGGACATAAACTGAGATGAGGTCGGAGGCCAGAGGTCAACGACGGGAACCCTGCGCGTCCGCACCAACTTTTGCTAGAATGCGAACCAGATGCCGCACCTAAAAGTATCTCTGGAGGACACAGATGGCGACAACGATCACCCAGGCGGCTCAAGCAGCTCTCGCAGGCGCCGTATTGATGGCGGCAGGCGCACTTCCCGCAATCGCCGCCGATGTCAAAGGCGCACGGGACCACCCGCTCCTCGGTCGCTACGAGGGCTCCGAGATCGCGTTCTACCGGCAGACCGCCTACAACGAACTCACCCTTCCAGCGGCAAAGATCACCCGCGCCAACGTCAAGGATCCCGGCTCCTGGCAGATCGACCTTGCCGGCAAAGTGACCAGTATCCGCTACGACGGACCGCCGGCGCGTTCGGCACTGGAGGTCATGCGCAACTATCAAAAGGCCCTTGAGAACAAGGGCTTCGAGATCACCTATTTCTGCCGCGAGAAGGAATGTTCCGACGTCAGCCTTGCCGAGATCTGGGACGCTGGCCGTGGCGAAATCAAGCTGACCACCAACTGGAACTCCTCGATCTACCTGCTGGCCCAGCGCACCGAGGGCGGCCAGCAGGACACGATCGGCCTGCTCGCGGTGGAGACCGGCGGAAATCTGGAGCGCGAGCCCCAGGTCGCGGCGACCATCGTCGAGGGTGAGGCGATGGAGACCGACAAGATCACCCTCGTCGAGGCGAGCGAGATGGAAAAGGCCATCGCCCGCGACGGCAAGATCGCGATCTACGGCATCCAGTTCGATTTCGACAAGGCCGACTTGAAACCAGAGTCCGAGCCCCAGATCGACCAGCTCGGCGCCCTCCTCACCGATCATCCGGACATGGAGGTGCTGATCGTCGGCCACACCGACGGCAAGGGCTCGCCGGACTATAATCTCAGCCTGTCCCAGGCGCGCGCCCAAGCCGTCGCCGCCCGGCTTTCGTCGGGCTACGGGATCGACCCCGGCCGGATGACGGCGGCCGGCGCCGGCATGATGGCGCCGGTCGCCACCAACCGGACCGAAGACGGTCGGGCCAAGAACCGCCGGGTGGAGATCGTCGAAATCGTCCGCGGCTCTTGACCCGCCGTCGATCTTTGAGCCTGTCAGCGTTTCACGGAAACGCTGACAGGCTCTGACCCATTGTTTTGACGCATGTCCGGACGGCCAACCGGTTTCCACTTGGCCTGGACATGCTCTAGACCGCCGGCTGGCGGGTGGCCGCGCCGGCAGACTGCGGCCCCTGCCCAAGGCAGCCGAGCCCGGCAAGCGTTGCGCGGACCGCGTCGGTCAGCGGCGTGCGCGGTTCCATGCCGAGCGTGGCAAGCAGCAGGTCGTTTCTGAGGCGCACCGGCGCCTGCCAGAGATGGCGCACCTCCGCCAACTCCCGGAACAGCGGCACCAAGGGCGCCGCCAGCCTGATCGGTGCCCAGGGCAACGACTTGACCGGCAACTCCGGTTCGCCGAGCACGCTGCGGATCGCCACGGCCATGCGGGTTCCGTCCGAATCCCACTGGCCGTCCATATGAAAGCGGGCGAAATCTGCCAGATCGGCACGCTCGACGAGCCGCACCATGGTCTCCGCCACGTCGGGCAGATAGGCCCACTGGTGGCCGACGCCAGGCGCCCCCGGCGTGACGATCGTGCGCGGGCGCCTGCCCGGCTTGACCAACGCCTGGGCGAACCAGTTGTTGCCGGCGCGCGGCCCGAAATAGTCGCCGGCGCGCACGATCAGAACGCGGGCGCCGCCGGCCTTGGCCACCACCTGCAGCCGGCGCTCCATTTCCACCCGGATCTTGCCCTTGCGGGTGTGGGGCGCCTGCGGGGTGTCCTCGGAAATTTCCGGAAACACCTCCGGACCGTAGTTGTAGATCGTGCCGGGCAGCAAGATCCGGGCCCCTTCGGCGCTTGCGGCCGCGATCGTGTTGTCGATCATCGGCAATACGAGGCGATGCCAGTTCTGATAGCCGGGTGGATTGACGGCATGGACGATCAGATCCGCTCCCTCTGCGGCGGCCGCGACGTCCGCCGCGTTCATCGCGTCGCCTTTGAGCCAAGTCACCGGAAGTTTGCGCTGAATTCGGTCAGGATCGCGATGCAGTGCCCGCACCCGCCAATCGCCGAGCGCCAGGCGGGCTGCAACCTCACCACCGACCCCGCCGCTTGCGCCCAAGACCAATGCCGTTCGACGTTCCATCGAAGCCTCCATTTTTCGATGACGCGAAACTGGCGCGTGACGCCGCTAAACGCTATTGTCGAACTTCGTTCGATTGATATACGAAAATAGATGAATAAAGATCCGAACTGGGATCTCTACCGCACTTTTGGCGCGGTATTGGAGGAAGGGTCGCTCTCCGGCGCCGCCCGCGCGCTTGGGCTCACCCAGCCGAGCGTCGCTCGTCATATCGACGCGCTCGAAGCAGCCATCGGTGCGGACCTGTTTATCCGAACCCAGCGCGGTCTCACCCCCACGGACTTGGCTCTTGAGCTGAAACCCTATGTGGATCTGCTCGGCTCGACCGCCGCAGCGCTGAGGCGGACCGCCGACGGGAGTCCCGGCGAGGTGTCGGGCACCGTGCGCATCAGCACCAGCGAGGTCGTCGGCATCGAGCATATGGCGGCGATTCTCACGAAGATGCGCCGCCGCTATCCTGAGCTCGCGCTGGAGATGACGCTCTCCAACGACGTCGACGATCTCGCCCAGCGCGAGGCCGATATCGCGATCCGGATGGTTCGCCCGACACAACAGGCGTTGATCGCACGGCGGGTGGGCGTGATTCCTCTCGGCCTGCATGCCCACCGCTCCTATCTGGACAGGCGCGGCATGCCGGAAAGCCTAGCCGATCTGAAGGCGTACGACCTCATCGGTTTCGACGTGGAAACACCCGCCATTCGCCGGATCGCGGCGGAGTTCCCGCAGCTTTCCCGCTCGGTGTTCGCGTTCAGGTCCGATAGCGACGTGGCCCAGCTTGCCGCCATCCGTGCCGGTTTCGGTATCGGCGTGTGCCAGCGGCCGGTCGCCGCGCGCGATCCCAACCTCGTCGCGGTCCTGCCGGATGCTTTCCGCGTCGATCTCGACGTCTGGGTGGTGATGCACGAGGACCTGCGCACCAGTATGCGATGCCGCGCCGTGTTCGACGCGCTGGTCGAAGGGCTCCGCCCCCTCGTCACAAAATCCTGACGCGGAGTGAGCGGGAAACTTACGCCGCGACCGGCTCCGCGCCTCCGGCCTCAGTCGCAAGCCAGGCCTCGCCGCACGCCCGGGCCAGGGTGCGCACGCGCAAGATATAACTCTGGCGCTCCGTCACCGAGATCACGCCGCGGGCGTCCAAAAGATTGAAGATGTGGCTCGCCTTGATGCACTGGTCGTAGGCGGGCTGCGCCATCAGATGGCGACGGGTGTTGCCCTCGCCTGTCCAGCCGGCCGCCACCAACGCCTGGCATTCCGCCTCGGCATCACGGAAATGGCGCAGCAGCATCTCCGTATCGGCGTGCTCGAAATTATGCCGGGAGTATTCCTTCTCCGCTTGCAGGAACACGTCTCCGTAGCTCATGCGCTCGGGGCCTTCGAGACCGTTGAAGTTGATGTCCTTGAAGTTGTCGACACCCTGGACGTACATGGCGAGCCGCTCCAGCCCGTAGGTGAGCTCGCCGGCGACCGGCGCACACTCAAAGCCGGCCACCTGCTGGAAATAGGTGAACTGCGACACCTCCATGCCGTCGCACCAGCACTCCCACCCAAGTCCCCAGGCGCCCAGCGTCGGGCTCTCCCAGTCGTCTTCCACGAAGCGCACGTCATGGAGCGCCATGTCGATCCCGATCGCCTTCAAGCTGCCGAGATAAAGATCCTGCAGGTTGGACGGGCTCGGCTTCAGGATCACCTGGAACTGATAGTAGTGCTGGTAGCGGTTGGGGTTCTCGCCGTAGCGCCCATCGGTCGGGCGACGAGAGGGCTGTACGTAGGCCGCTTTCCAGGACCGCGGACCGAGTGCGCGCAGCGTGGTCGCCGGATGAAACGTTCCCGCACCGACTTCCATGTCGTACGGCTGGAGGATCACACAGCCTTGCGCCGCCCAGAAGCGCTGCAGGGTCAGGATCAGCCCCTGGAACGAGGTCTTCGGCGACAAGGGATCGGTTTCGGCGGTGGCGGTCATCTGAGCTCTCTGTCGCGGCGGTCGGCCGCGTGATCGAACGGGGGCAGCACATCGGCTCTCGCGCCAATGTCGTTGCCGCGTCCGGTATTCCAGCCGCCTCGCCCGCGGTCAAGCGCATGTGACGGCGATCACCGCCCGCGCGATTTCCCGTGGTCCACGTCACACCCCGACCGATTGCCGGCGTGCGCCCTCTCCTCTGCGCAAGATGGCGAACGATGTTGAGGTCATCGAGACATCGCCATGACGAGGAGCAGAGGCCATGACCACCTATCCATCGCTGACCGCCGTCGTTGCTCTGCCGTTTATCGGAGTCATCGGCAAAGGACGCCGCGCGGCGATCTGGGCCCAGCGCCTCCTCCCCGTGGACGCATCGGCAACCGCCGTTTCGTCCGCGACCGTCTCGATCGCATCGACCCGGTCGGCCGGTGTGTCGCGACCAGCCTCACCAGAGGTCCAACAGAGGAGAACAGAGTGATGTTGACCCCAACCCTTCGACGCGGTGTCGCCTTTGGCGCCGTGGCCGTCTTCCTGGCGATCGGTACCGCCAGTGCCCAAGCCCAGTCCAACGGCAACGGCCGAGGCGGCGGACCGGAAAGCGTCGGTGCCGGATCGGGCGGCGGTGGCGGCGACCGCATCATCGTCTGCACCGGATGCGCCGATCCCAACAGCTACCTGAAGGACGGCAAGCTCCATCGCGGACCGGTCGCCGCCTATCCGCCTCCGCGACGTCCCAACCGCCCCGGCCGGATCCCGCGGACGGTCAGCGCAGAAGGCTGCTATCAGGTGCGCGACGTCCTGCCCGACGGACGCACCGTCATCTACCGAGATTGCGGGACGCCGGTCCGCGCGACCTGGTAGTTCATCCGGTCGCCGGGCGATCTCATGCCGAACGCGAATAAGGGCGGCGCAACACATGTGCCGCCCTTGACCCTGCCCAAACCACGGATGTTATTGGCCCGCGCTCTCCGGGCGATAGACGCCAGTCGCGGGATCGCGTTCCAACCGTTTTCCGCGCTCGTCTCCGACATCGCGCGTCGGACGCATGCGCTTGTCGATCCGCGCCATCTCCCGCTTGACCCACTTCGACCCGACATAGGCCGCACCGGCAGCAAGCGCCAGGAACACGAGTTGCGGCATTCCTTCAGTCTCCCTCGAACACATCACCGGCCCCGGGCCGACATCCGAATCTAGAGCGCCGGGCGAAAAAGTGGAATGCCCCTGCGACACAGGCTACAGGCCGTAGCGGCTCCAGAGGGCACGTTCTTCCAGCGCGGACACGAGCCCGCGGGCGAGCCCATCGCCATCCGGCAACGCAACGCCCCCCGGCGCGCGGCGGAACGGCAGGCCACGCGGCTGGGACATCAACTTCAGCCGGACCTCTTCGCCGAAGCGCTTGCGGACGATCGTGCGGATATCCCCGATCCCGTCGGCAAGTCCAAGCCCGACCGCGGTCCGGCCCGACCAGAACAGGCCGGAGAACAGATCGTCGGTCTCGCTCAGAAGGTCGCCCCGGCGCGCCTTCACCATATCCCTGAACTCCGCGTGGATGTCCTCCTGCAGGAGCTTCAGATGCGCGACATCCTCGGGGCGCTCGGGCTGGAACGGATCCAGGATCGCCTTGCGGTCGCCGGAGGTGTGAAGCCGCCGTTCGATGCCGAGCTTCTCCATCAGCCCGACGAAGCCGAAGCCTTGCGAAACGACACCGATCGACCCGACGATGGAACTTTCGTCGACATAGATCTCGTCACCCGCCACCGCGATCATGTAGCCGCCGGAGGCGCAGACATCCTCCACGAAGACGAGAACCGGCGTTTCCTTCTCTTCCGACAGCGCCCGGATGCGCTTGTAAATCAGATGGGACTGCACCGGCGAACCGCCCGGCGAGTTGACGATCACAGCCACCGCCGGCGCCCGCTTGACCGAAAAGGCCCGCTCCAGCACGGATGCCAGACCGCCCATGGTCACGCCAGGGCGCAACGGCGTGGAAAGGCCGATCGCGCCGTTGACCCGCACCACGGGGACGACTGGCGCCGGGTCGGCCCATTTTTTCGGAAGAATTGGTCGGATCCAGTCGCGTACCGACATCGGTCCTCATCGGGTTTGGGTGCGCCCCGGAGACATCGAGGCTCTCGACAGAATGACAGCTCCCTACAAATGCGCAGGAGCGCGCGTCATGACAACGCGCGCTCCCGAAAATTTCAGCGTCGAAGATCCGACCGGATCGAAATCCGTCAGTGATAGCCCTCGCCCGGCGCCAACTTGCCGCGGAACGTCCAGTACACGAAAGCAGTGTACATCAGGATGATCGGCAGCATGACCAGCGCCCCGAACAGGGTGAAAAGTTGGCTCGCCGGAACCGCCGCCGTATCCCACACCGTCAGCGTCGGCGGCACCATGTAGGGGAAGGTGGAGATCCCGAGCCCCAGGAAGCACAGAAGGAACAGGACCACGGAGGCGGCGAAAGCGCCGAGCCCCTTGGCCGCGTCGATCGCCCGCATGGCGTAGAGCGCCACCAGCGCGGTCACGACCGGCACGATCCACAACACGTAGATGTTGGGCACGGAGAACCAGCGCTCGGCGATGTGCGGATGGATCAGCGGGGTCCAGACCGAGACCGCCACGATGAAGGCCAGCAGCGCCACCAGGACCGGGAAAGCCCACTTGCGCGCCTTTTCCGCGATGCCGCCTTCGACGCGCACCATCAGCCAGGTGGAGCCCAGAAGCGCATAGCCGACGATCAGACCGAAGCCGCACAGGATGCCGAACGGCGACAGGAAATCGAACGGCCCACCGGCGAATTTTCCGTCGACCACGTCGATCCCGCCAATCACTCCACCCAGCACCAACCCCTGGCAGAAGGCGGCCACCAGCGAACCGCCGGCAAAGGCGATGTCCCATAATCTGTGGTGCGGTTTGGAGACGAAGCGAAACTCGAAGGCCACGCCTCTGAAGATCAGCCCGAGGAGCATGAAGATCACGGGGATGTACATCGCCGGCATGATCACCGCGTAGGCCTCCGGGAACGCCACCCAGAGCCCGCCACCGCCCAGGATGAGCCAGGTCTCGTTGCCATCCCAGAACGGCGCGACGGAGTTCATCATGTGGTCGCGCTCGCTCTCCGACTTGGCGAACGGGAACAGGATTCCGATGCCGAGATCGAACCCGTCCAGGAGCACGTAGAGCGTGATGGCCGTGCCGATCAGGCCACCCCAGATCACTGGCAGATAGCTTTCCATCGTCTCACTCTCCTGGCTGGATCGCGTCGCGGCCGGCGTCTTGCGCATATGACATGGGCCGGCGGCTCGAGCTCTCGGAGGCGCCCTCGCCCATCGGTTCCGGGCCGCGCCTCAAAAGCCGGTTGATGTAGTAGATGCCGAACGAGAACACGATCCCGTAGACGATGACAAACATGGCCAGCGTGACCGCCACCGAGCCGCCGGGAATCGGCGAGTGCGCGTCGGCCGTTCTGAGGATTCCGTGCACCACCCAGGGCTGGCGCCCGATCTCCGTGGTGTACCAGCCCGCCAGCACCGCCAGGAAGCCGATCGGCCACATATAGGAGACGGTCTTGAGATAGAGCCCGGTCGAGAACAGTCGCCTGCGCCACCACAACACGGCGCCGATGACGACGGTTGCCAGCATGATCAGCCCAAGCCCGACCATGATGCGGAAGGAGAAGAACACCGGCGCAACGGGCGGCCGATCGTTCGCCGCAACGTCCTTCAGGCCTGGGAACGAGCCGTCCCAGGTGCGGGTGATCAGCACGCTCGCCAGGTGCGGGATCGTGATCGCGAAGTCATTCGATTCCGTCTCCTGATTCGGCCAGGCAAACAGGACGAACGGCACCGGCGATTCCGAACCGTCCCAGTGCGCCTCCATCGCCGCGACCTTGGTCGGCTGATATTTGGCGACCTTGAGGCCGCTCTGGTCGCCGAACTCCATCTGCAGCGGGACGAGCACGATCAGCAGCCCGAGCGCCATTTTGATCATGGTCTCGGCGTGGTCGATGTGGCGACCCTGCAGCCAGTAGCGCGCGCCGACGGCGAACACCACGAACGCGGTCGTGATGTAGGCCGCGCACAGCATGTGGGCGAAGCGGGTCGGGAAAGTCGGAGAGAAAATGATCTCCAGCCAATCCGCCGGCAGCGCGATGCCGTTCTCCATCGTATGGCCGGTCGGATATTGCATCCAGGAGTTGGCCGACAGGATCCAGAACGCCGACATGGCGGTGCCCAACGCCACCAGAACCGAAGCCGTGAAGTGCAGCCACGGCGGCACCCGGTTCCAGCCGAACAGCATGATGCCGAGGAAGGTCGCCTCCAGGAAGAAGGCGGTCAGCACCTCATAGCCGATCAGCGGCGCCACGACGTTGCCGACGACACGGGAATATTCGCTCCAGTTCGTGCCGAACTGGTAGCTCATCACCACGCCGGAAACGACGCCCATGCCGAAAGAGACCGCGAAGATCTTTGTCCAGAACCGGGCGAGGCGATGATAGCGCTCGTTCTTCGACCACAACCATATCCCCTCAAGCGTCGCGATCCAGGCGGCAAGGCCGATCGTGAAGGACGGGAAAATGATGTGAAACGTGACCGTGAACGCGAACTGAAGTCGCGACAGCAAGATCGGATCGATATCCATCGTCGATCGTGTCCTCCTGGATCGTGCCGCCGCGCATCGTCCTTGCGCGCGCCGGGATGCATGTCTGTCAATTCATCGCGGACGAAGCGCGCCTCCGGACATCTGTCGAGCCGAAGATCCCGCAGTCTGTTCGTGTCTGCTCAGTCGCGGCTATCGAGCCAATCGAAGCACATTCTAAAGTGGGTTTATAGCGCAGATACGACAGGCATATAGCGCGGTTAGCCATCGCCCGTCCCGCCCTTGCCCAGCCGTTCGTGGATCGACAGGAAATCGCGCCAGGCCAACCGCTTTTGCGCCGGCTGACGCAGAAGATAGGCGGGATGCAGCGTGGCCATGCAGGGAATCTCGCGCTTGCCGGTGAAATAGCTCGACCATTTGCCGCGTGCCCGCAGTATGCCCTCCGTCGTGCCGGTGATCGCCTTGGCAGCCGCGCCGCCCAGGAACACGAGCACGTCCGGGTCGGCGAGCTCGATCTGGCGGGCGATGAACGGCTTGCAGATTTCCGTCTCCGTCGGGCTCGGCGTGCGGTTTCCAGGCGGACGCCAAGGGACGACATTTGCGATATAGGCCGTGGAGCGATCGAGCCCGATGGCGGCAAGCATCCGATCGAGCAACTGGCCGGAGCGGCCGACGAACGGCTTGCCTTGCGCGTCCTCCTCGCGACCCGGCGCCTCGCCGACCAACATCAGCCGGCCGGCGGGGTTGCCGTCGGAAAAGACGAGTTGGCGGGCTGTCTGCTTTAGCGGGCAGCCTTCGAACGCCCGGAGAATGCCGGCCAGATCTTCAAGGGTCTCCGCGCGGGCCGCTTCCGCGCGAGCGTGCATGACCTCGTCGCCGCTGCTTTGGGCGGGTGTCGTCGGCGGTGCCGGAGCTGCCGGAACGGCGTCGCGCCGGCGCATCTCGCGCGCCGGTTCGGCGGCACGCGGCGGCGCGATCGGCGGCTCCACTACGGCGAACCGGTCGATCGGATCCTGCAGGACGACGGCGTCTACGCCAATCGCCTCGTACCAGGACATGACGGCCCGAAGGGCCATCCGATCTTCGCCATTCCCGCCCAGCACGCGCGTCTTCCGCTCCCCCATCGAGACGAGCCCACGTCGGATTTCGGCACGCGCTGGCTCGAAATGCTAAGACGCAATCCGACTAAAGCCCTTGGCTGAACCGGAGCCAGCCCACCGAAACCGATCCTTCGTCAGTGCCCGTTAGTTTTCACGCCCTTACGGGGTGATGCAAGCATTCTGGAACTGCTATGGATACGTTACCGTTTTTCGCGCATGCGAAAACCTATCGGTCGAACAGAGGATAAGAATGAGCGAGAACGACGCAGCCGTCGAGCGGGAGAGCATGGAGTACGACGTGGTCATCGTGGGCGCAGGCCCCGCAGGCCTGTCGGCAGCGATCCGTCTGAAGCAGCTTGCCGCAGAAGCCGGCTCCGATCTCTCCGTCGTCGTGCTCGAAAAAGGCTCCGAAGTCGGCGCGCATATCCTCTCCGGCGCCGTGATCGATCCGATCGGCCTCGACCGACTGTTGCCGGAATGGCGCGAAGAAGACACCCCGATCAAGACGCCCGTCACCGACGACCGCTTCTATTTTCTCGGCCCGAGCGGCGGGGTGCGGCTGCCCAACGCGCTGATGCCCGGGTTGATGTCGAACCACGGCAACTACGTGGTGTCGCTCGCCAATGTCTGCCGCTGGCTCGCCGAAAAGGCCGAGGGGCTCGGCGTCGAGATCTATCCCGGCTTCGCCGCCGCCGAGATCCTCTATGACGAGGCCGGCGCCGTCGTCGGCGTGGCGACCGGCGACATGGGCATCGGTCGCGAGGGCGAGCACAAGGCGAGCTACACGCCCGGCATGGAGCTGCGCGGCAAATACACGCTGATCGCCGAGGGCGCCCGCGGCTCGCTCGCCAAGCTGGCGATCGAGAAGTTTGGGCTCGACGAGGGCCGCGATCCGCCGAAATTCGGGCTCGGCCTGAAGGAGATCTGGCAGGTCAAACCGGAGAAGCACGTTCCCGGCCTGGTCCAGCACTCGTTCGGCTGGCCGCTCGACAACAAGACCGGTGGCGGCTCGTTCCTCTACCATTTCGAGGACAACCAGGTCGCGGTCGGCTTCGTCGTTCACTTGAACTACGCCAACCCCTACCTGTCGCCGTTCGAGGAGTTCCAGCGCTTCAAGACCCACCCGATGATCGCGGAGACGTTCGAGGGCGGGAAGCGGCTTGCCTACGGTGCCCGCGCCATCACCGAAGGCGGCTACCAGTCGGTGCCGAAGCTCACTTTCCCCGGCGGCGCGCTGATCGGCTGCTCCGCCGGCTTCGTCAACGTGCCGCGGATCAAGGGGTCCCACAACGCGATCCTGTCGGGCATGCTGGCCGCCAACCATGTCCACGAGGCGGTTGCGGCCGGGCGCGCCCACGATGAGTTCCCCGGTTTCGACGCCGCATGGCGGCGCTCCGAAATCGGTCGCGATCTATGGAAGGTGCGCAACGTCAAGCCGCTGTGGTCGCGCTTCGGTACGTCGATCGGGATTGGGCTCGGCGGGCTCGACATGTGGAGCCAATCGCTGTTCGGCTTTTCGCCGTTCGGTACCCTCTCCCACGGCAAGACCGACGCCGCCTCGACCAAGCCGGCCGCCGAATGCAAGCCGATCGCCTATCCGAAGCCGGACAATGTGGTGTCCTTCGATCGGCTGTCGTCAGTGTTCCTGTCCAACACCAATCACGAGGAGGACCAGCCGGTCCACCTCAAGGTGAAGGACATGGGACTGCAGAAGGCGTCGGAGTGGCAGGTCTACGCTGGCCCGTCCCAGCGTTATTGCCCGGCCGGCGTTTACGAATGGGTCGACCAGGACAGCACGCCGCGCTTCGTGATCAACGCGCAGAACTGCGTGCACTGCAAAACGTGCGACATCAAGGATCCGAACCGCAACATCCTCTGGACGGTGCCGGAAGGCGGCGGCGGTCCGAACTATCCCAACATGTAAACGGATGAGGGTGGGGAGCGGAAACGCGGGCCTTGGTTAACGGTCCGCCTCCCCCATTCTCGCGCCGGCGCCGGATCAGGCCTGCTCTTCCGGGATATAGACCACGAGGCCGTCGAGCTCGTCCGTCACGCGGAGCTGGCAGGACAGCCGGGAGTTGGCGCGCAGGTCGTAGGCGAAGTCCAGCATGTCCTCCTCCATCGGAGAAGGTTCGCCGGTCTTTTCGGTCCAAGCTTCATCAACATAGACGTGACAGGTCGCGCACGCGCAGGCCCCGCCGCATTCGGCCTCGATGCCGGGAACCATATTGCGGACGGCGTTCTCCATAACCGAGGTGCCCGGTTCCGCCGTAACCTCGAAACGCTCTCCGTCCGTCGTGATGTATGTGATCTTCGCCATCTGATCCGCAGTCTTGACCCACTCTGAATTCGTTGGGCTCGACATATCTGGTTGCCGCGCCACGTCAAGCCACCAAGAAGAGCAGACTGTTTGCCCGAACTTGGCCGCAATCTCGTCGCCGAACCGTCCCAATTACCCAGAAACGTTAACCATAAAGCCTTGTCTGGGCAGGCCGTTTCCTTGTTCCGATCGGCCGGATATGCGATTACCATTTCGTTAACAAACTCCTACCGGGAGCAGGACCGCGCCGCTTATGCGGCAAATTGGTCTGGAGCCGACCAACCTTCGCGGTTTGGCGGCGCCACCACCGAGGGTCGGCTTCGGGAGAGGGTTTGCGCGTAAAGGTCTATCGTTCCCCTTGGCCGATGTCGGCGGAGGGGCGATCCCGGCAAGTATAGCGTACGGACGCGAGGCAACGCATCACCATGGCCACGCAAACTTCTAAGGCGAATGATCCCGCCGAGGCGGCCCTCTCCGCCGTCGAAGAGGCCCTGCTCGATCTGGGCAAGCCCTCGGACGAGGACGCTCCGCAGGCGGAGAAGGCGGACATTTCAGCCACGCTTGAGGCTGAGATGGCGGCAGCCCTCGCAGCTATGGACGAATACGAGTCCAAGCAGACCGAGCCGGAAACGGATACGGAAGCAGCCGTCGAGCCCGAAAAGCCCGAGGTCGCCAACGACTGGGAAGGCGGCGAAGACGAGCCGCAGCCGCGCAAGCCTCAGCGGCGCGGGCTGTCCCAGCCGAGCTCTGCGGCCAACGACGACCGGCTGGAAGCGCGACGCGCGCTCGCTGCGGCGCAGCGGCCGTCCGCCTGGCCGATGTGGGGCGCCGGGATCCTGAGCCTCGCCTGGCTTGCCGGCGGAGTGGCCCTGACGGCCGGCCAGTTCACCGATCTCGCGGCCGGCGGCGTCACGTTCGAGGAGTTGTCCGCTTCCGGTGAGCTCCTGCCGGCGCTGGCGCTGATCCTGCTGCCGGTGCTGGGTTTCCTTGCCTTCGGCTACATGATCCGCCGCGGTCAGGAATTCCGCCTTGCCGCAAACTCCATGACCGACATCGCGCTGCGCCTGGCCGAGCCGGAGGCCTACGCCGCGGAGGGCATGGTCAATGTCGGCCAGACCATTCGCCGCGAGGTCGCGGCCATGGGCGACGGCATCGAGCGGGCCCTTGCCCGCGCCAGCGAGCTGGAAGTGCTGGTCAAGCGGGAGGTCTCCTCCCTCGAGCGCTCCTATGGCGAGCACGAGGTGACCATCCGCGGGCTCATCAACGAGCTCTCCAACGAGCGCCAGGAAGTCGCCAACACCGCGTCTCAGCTCAAGTCCGAGGTCGACGGATCGCAGTCCCAGCTCACCGAGACGCTGAAGTCGGTGGTCGCCAACTTCCGCAGCGAGGTTGACGGCGCTCGGGACAATCTCACCCGTTCGCTCGCCACCACGGGAGACTCCGTGTCGCGAGCCATCGCCACGCGGACGGAGGCGCTCAACACCGCCATCACCTCCGCCCACGAGCGTTTGTCCACGGATCTGGACGCCGCCACCGACCGCTTCACCGGCACGATCGACGAGCGCCTGTCGCACATCGACGGTGCGGTGACCACGGCCGGCGAGCAGCTTTCGGAAACGGTGGCTCAGCGCTACGATACCCTGACCGACACCCTGGCGAGCACCCAGGAGCAGGTAACCGGCGCGATCGACGCCGCCACCGGCCGCCTGACGTCGACGGTCGAGGAGCGCATTTCCATCCTCGACGGGGTCGTCGCGAGCGCCAGCGAGCAGCTTTCCGAGACGGTCGCCCAGCGTTACGACACGCTGACCAGCACCTTGTCCACCACCCAGGAACAGGTGACCGGCGCGATCGACGACGCGACCGTGCGCTTCGGCTCGACCGTGGAAGAGCGCCTGTCGATCCTCGACGGCGTCATTGCGAACGCCAACGAGCGGCTGTCGGAGACCGTGGCCGAGCGCTACGACGAGCTCACGTCCACGCTGTCGAACACCCACATCCAGGTCACGGGCGCGATCGACGATGCCTCGATCCGCTTCAGCTCCGCGGTCGAGGATCGTTTGTCGGCGCTGGACGAAATCGTGACCGTTGCCAACGACCGCCTGACGGAGACCGTGGCGGAACGCTACGACACGCTGAACGCGACCTTCTCCGACGCCCACGAGCGCATCACCGGCGCGATCGACGGTGCGTCCACCCAGTTCTCCTCCACGCTCGACGAGCGCCTCGGCGCCTTCAATACGTTGTTCGCCACGTCGAGCGAACGTCTGGAGACCACGTTCGACCAGCGCTCCAGCGCCCTGCACGAGGCGATCACCACCGCCGAACATCGTGTCACCACGGCGATCGAAGGCGCCCACGGAACGCTCTCCAGCATGTTCGAAGAGCGCATGGAGGCGTTCGATCAGTCGATGATGCAGGCCGGCGAGCGCATCGGCGGCAGCTTCGACGAGCGCTTCAACAGCCTGCACGAAATGCTGTTCACCACCGAGGACCGGGTCACCGGCGCCATCGAGGAAGCCGGCAGCCGCCTGACCAGCACGGTCGACGAGCGTCTGATCCGCTTCGACGAAGCGATCGAGGGCGCGGCCGAACGGGTCACCTCCGGCGTGAACGAGCGTTCCGACGCGCTCATCCTCTCGCTCGACACCGTGCAGGAGCGCATCACCGCCTCGCTCGACGGGATCGGCGGCCAGCTTGCCGGCACCATCGACGACCGGCTTTCCGCCGTCGACACCACTGTGTCGGTTGCCGGCGAGCGGCTCAGCCAGACTATCGAAGAGCGTCTGTCGGCGATCGACACCGCCATTCTCGGCACAGCCGGTCGCTTCACGGTGGAGCTCGACGAGCGCCTCTCCGGTCTGGAGGCCAATCTCGGCAACGTCACCGAGCGCGTGGTGGAGAACTTCGCCGAACGCGCCCGCACCATCGACACGACGCTCACCGACACCGCGACGCGTCTGGTGTCGTCCATCGACGGCAAGGTCAACGATCTGCACTACACCCTCACCGAGACCGGCGAGCGCCTGCTGGGCACGATCGGGACGGCCAACGACGCCCTCGGCGAGACGGTGGACGGCCGGATGGCCGAGCTGGAGACCCGGCTCTACGGCCTCACGGACCGCGTCGGCGAGATCTTCTCCCAGCGCTCCTCCGCCCTGGAAAGCGAGATCTCGACCCAGGTGGCGAATGCCGAGGAGACGCTTGCGCGTCGCCAGGAGTTGATCGTCTCCTCCTTCGAACAGCGCAGCCGCGAGCTGCAGGAGGTTCTGGATACGGCGGCGGCGTCCTTCGACACGCAGTTGAGCAGCCACACGGACACCGCGCTGAACCAGCTTTCCAGCTTCAGCGAGACCGTTACTGGACGCTTCACCGGCGAGGTCGCCGAGGTCGTGGCCGCGCTCAACGAGACCTCCAGCACCATGATCTCGGAGTTCGCTCAGCAGTCCGAGACGCTCGCCGGTCGCCTCGACCACAGCGCCTCGCGTCTGGAAGACAGCATCTCCGTCTCCGGCTACGCGCTTGCCGACCGGATCTCGGAGACCGCCGGGCGGATCGAAGAGACCATCACCGGCCAGGGTCGTGTTCTGGAAGAGACACTGTCGTCGTCTTCCCAGGCGATCGCCGACACCTTCGCCAACTCCACCGAAACCCTGTCCCAGACCCTGCAGGGTCACACCGGTGCGTTCGAGGAGCGGGTCGAGGGTGCCGTCCAGGCGATCTCCACCACGCTCGGCGAGCAGGCGCACGCGATCACCAGCGCCCTCAGCGGCCAGGCCGATGCGCTCGCCTCCACCCTGGACAGCCAGACCGACACGCTGGAGACGCGGATAGAGGCTGCGGTGCAGTCCGCCTCCGCCACTCTCGGCCATCACACCAACGGTCTTGCCGAGACCTTCGGCCAACACACGACCTCTCTCGCCGAAATGATGGAGAGCCAGACCGGTGCCTTGGAATCGCGCATCGAGGGAGTCGTCGAAGCCGCAACGGCCACGCTCGGCCATCGCACGACCGAACTTGGCGAAACGCTGGCCACCGCCGGCGCGGAAATCACCCGCACCATCAGCCAGCGCGCCGCCAAGGCCGCGGAGGACATCACCCAGTCCGCCGGGACGATCGCCGATCAGATCGGTAGCCAGGGCGAGGAGATCCGCGTCAATGTCGAGCGCAGCATCAGCCACATCGCGGATGTGCTGGGCACCGGCAGCGGCGACATCCGGGCTGCGATCGAAACCAACATGACCCAGCTCGGAGAGATGCTCGGCTCCTATCAGGGCGCCTTCTCCAGCACCGTCGACCAGAACGCCCAGCGACTGGAAGAGCTGCTCGGCGGACACCACGAGAGCTTCGCTCAGACCGTCGAGCAGAGCGCCGGGCGCCTCGACGACTTGCTCGGGTCGCACCAGGGCACGCTGTCGTCCTCCATCGAGGACAGCATCGGGCGCCTCGATCACATGCTCGGCGGCCACGGCGAAACGCTTGCAGCGTCGTTCAACGACAATGCCGGCCGGTTCCACGAGATCCTGGGCGCTTATCAGGGCTCGCTGTCGGACTCCATCGAGGATGGGATCCTGCGGATCGACCGCACGCTGTCCAGCCACGGTCAGACGCTGGCGGCCTCGTTCACCGACAACGCCAACCGGTTCGACGAGATCCTGGGGGATTATCAGGGCTCGCTTTCGTCCTCGATTGAGCACGGGATTACCCGCCTCGACCGGACGCTGTCCGGCCACGGGGAAACCCTTGCGACCTCGCTCAGCACCAATGCCGGCCGCTTCGACGAGCTGTTGGGTGCCTACCAGGGCTCCCTCTCTTCCTCCATCGAGGATGGGATTACCCGTCTCGATCATGTGCTCGGGAGCTACGGCACTTCGCTCACGAACGCGTTGCAGGAAAATACGGGTCGCATCGACGAGATCCTGGGCTCCTATCAGGGCAGCATCACCTCCTCGCTTGAAGAAACCATCGGCCGCCTCGATCACGTGCTGGGAAGCCACGGGTCGTCGCTCGCGACGTCGCTACAGGAGAATGCGGGCCGGCTCGACGAGCTTCTGGGCTCCTATCAGGGCAGCCTGACCTCCTCCGTGGAGGACACCATCGGGCGGATCGACCACGTGCTCGGCAGCCACAGCGAGACCCTTTCCGCCTCGCTGGAGCAGAATGCCGGTCGCATCGACGAGATCATGGGTGGCCATCACGGTGCGCTCAGCTCGGCGATGGAAGACGGCATGGGTCGCCTCGACGCCATGCTGGGCTCGCACCAGAGCGAAATCCGCAGCTCCGTCGACGACAATCTGAGCCGGATCTCCGCGCTGCTTTCGGAGCGGAGCGACCAGATCCGTGTCGCCACCCGCGAAGGCACCACGCGGATCGACGAGATCCTCACCGCCCATCAGGACGGTCTGGAGCGCAATCTGATCGACAGCATCGGTCGGTTGGACGAGACCTTGTCGACCCGAAGTGGCGATCTCCACCATCGCATCGACGGTTCCATCGGACGTCTCGACAGCCTTCTGTCGAGCAGCGGCGAGCGGCTCCAGACCAACATCGATGCGCAGGCCGAGCGGCTCGACGGTCTCTTGTCCAACCGGAGCGACGCGCTCCAGTCCGGCCTGTCCGATCTGGCGGGCAGGTTCGAGGAGGTGCTCAACGTCAACGCGCCGAATATGCAGGACCGGTTCGAGCAGCAGATCGCCGACTTCCGCGACGTCGTGGAAGGCCGTGCCGGTGCGCTTGTGGAGAGCGTCACTGCCCGCACCCAGGAGATGGACACCGTTCTCGGCAAGCGCTTCGGCGCCGTCGAGCAGGCGCTGGATGGTCGCATCGAACGCCTGAGCGACACGCTGATCCAGCGTAGCCGCGACGTGGTTCAGGGCCTGAACGAGAGCCAGACCCGCATCACCTCCGGCCTGCAGAGCCATCTGGAAGAAATCGATCGGCTCACCAAGGATGGAACCGACGGCATCGCCACCACCTTGAAGGCGGAAAGCGATCGCGCCCAAGACCTGCTGCGGGGTGCGGTGCGCGACAGCATCGACAATGCCGTCACGCCGCTCTCCGAAATCGCCGAGCGCATCTCCTCCGATGGCCGCGGCCTGCATGAGGCACTTAGCGAGGCGGCCAACCGCTTCAGCGGCGAGTCGGAGCAGCTCAAGCAGACGCTCAACGCCGAGCTTGGCGCGATGGTGGCGAACCTGGAGACCAGCAACAGCGGTCTCAGGGAAACCCTCTCGGCAATCGGCGGTGCGATGTCTGAAATCGAGACTGCGCTTACCGATCAGATGCGCAAGTTCGAGGAAAGCGTCGACCAGGCTGGACGGTCCAGCTCGGAGATGGGCCGGATGCTGGCCAAGCAGACGGAAGAGCTGCGCAACCTGACGAGCGGCGCGATGGACGACCTCCAGACGCTCTATCGTCAGGTCGATGGCCACACCAACGGGCTGATCGACGCCACCCGCCGCTTCGAGACCGCTCACCAATCGGTGGAAGACACCCTCGCCTCCCATCGCGCTACGATGGAGGAGATCACGGGTGCGCTGTCGGAGAAGACCCAGACGGTGGACGGCCTCATGAAGGCCTTCCTCGGTCGGGTGGAGAACTCGATCTCGTCGGCGGAGGCGCGTGCTCAGGAGACCTCGCAGCTCATTGAGCGCACGGTGGCCCAGGCCTCCGATACGCTCGCCGAGCAGCTCGCCGCGATCGCCTCGTCCGCGAGCGATCAGGGCAACCGGGCTCGCGATGCGATCCGCGAGGTCCAGTCGTCGCTGTCTGAGGAGATGACCCAGTCGCTCCGCGAGATGGCGAACCGCTTCACCAGTGCGACGGAGGATATGCGCTCCGCCGCTGAAGAGATGAAGCGCGACCTGGAAGCGACCCGGTCGGAGCTGAAGCGCGGCGTGCTGGAGATGCCGGAAGAGGCGATGGAAAACTCCGCCGCCATGCGCCGGGCCATCGCCGAGCAGATCGACGCGCTCAAGGAGCTCGCCAACATCGTCTCCGTGCACACCGAGCAGCCGCAGGCCGCAGCAGCTCCGGCTCCCCGCCGGGAGCCACGTCCGGCGGCCCGTTCGGCGCCTGCGCCGGTGGAGACGGTTCGCCTGGCCGAGCCGGAGCACGCGGACGCCGCGGTGATGGAACGAGCACCTGCCCGCTCGGTCCCGGCGCCGGCGTTCGATGAACCCGAGCCGGCGAGCGCGGAGTTCGCTCCGCAGCCGGGCGAACCGGCGAGCGGTGGTGGCGGCGACCGTCGCGACCAGCGTGCGCCCACCTTGCGGCTGCCCGACCCCGACGAGGGCACCGGACAGGCCACGGGCTGGGTCGCGGACCTGCTGCGGCGAGCCTCGGTGGACGAGGATGACGACCGCGGGCCACGTGGCGGCCAGCCGGCCGCGGAATCGGTAACGCCTGCCTCCGAGCGGCTCGACGTGCTTTCCAACGACATGTCGCGGGCCATCGACGAGGACAGCTACCGGGAAGCCTGGCAGCGCTACAACCGCGGCGAGCGCAAGGTCTTCAGCCGTCGCCTCTACACCATGGAGGGACAGCAGACCTTCGACGAGATCCGGCGCAAATATCAACGCGACCGGGAATTCCGCGAGGCCGTCGACCGCTATGTGGACGACTTCGAGCAGTTGATCACGGAAGTGGCTCAGACCGACCGGTCCGGGTCCACGAGCCGGGCCTACCTGACCTCCGAGACGGGCAAGCTCTACACCATGCTCGCCCACGCCAGCGGCCGGCTCGCCTGAAACGACGTAGACTGACCTGACACGACTGGGCCCGGAGGCATCCCCTCCGGGCTCTTTTTCTTTTCAAGGTTTCCAGGCCAAGTGGAAACCGGTTGGCCAGTCCGATCACCCGCTTGAAGACATTGGAGAAGGCGCTTTCGGACCCATAGCCGAGCGCCGGGGGACAAGAGCGAGGGCGTGGTGTTGCCAACCGCGCAGGGATGCGGGGCCCCACGCTCCCCCACAGAAAAAGCCCGCCATGGTGACCATGGCGGGCTTCGTTCATTCGATCCGACTTTTCGTCCACCGGGCGTCCCGACGGATCGGACGTGGCTCAGCCGGTGATCTCGGACCCGGAGAAGAAGAAAGCGATCTCTTCCTTGGCGGTCTCCAGGGCGTCGGAGCCGTGGACGGAGTTCTCGCCGATCGATTCCGCGAAGTCGGCGCGGATCGTGCCCGGCTCGGCCTTCGCTGGATCGGTTGCGCCCATCACTTCCCGGTTCTTGGCGATCGCGTTCTCGCCCTCGAGCACCTGGACGACGACCGGGCCGGAGGACATGAACTCGGTGAGCTCCTGAAAGAAGGGGCGTTCGCGGTGGACCGCATAGAAGGCTTCGGCGGTCGCCTTCGACATCAAGATCCGCTTCTGCGCGACCACGCGCAGGCCCGCCGTTTCCAGCTTGTCGATGATCTTGCCGGTGATATTGCGCCGGGTGGCGTCCGGCTTGATCATGGAAAAGGTACGTTCGAGCGCCATGGCGGTCAGATCCTTCCGGGATATCGTCGCTGTCGTTGATTGAAGATGGAACGACCGCAGCCTCTGCGATCGCGTGGCGCTGCTATAGACTTAGCCACGAAATGCCTGCAAGAGCGACATCGGGCAAGACGGCAAAAAGTCTGCTCTTTTCCGCTTTGCTAAGCGGCTTTGGCCGGTTGCGCGCGCCCGAGGCCGTCGAACAAGTCCAGGCAGCGCTCGAACCAACCGGTCACCGGGTCGTCGTCGGCCAGGATCTGGAACGGGCTCGTCGCGCGCGCCCATTGCAGCGAACCGAACAGGATATAGTCGGCAAACAGCGCCTCGGACCCGGAGAGATAAGGCTGCTGGGCAAGCGTGTGACGGACGGGTTCAAGCGCGGCGCGCACATCGCTCAGCCGTTCTTCCCGGCCGGCCTGGATGTCTTCCAAAGGCATGCCGAAGCGCTTTTCGCGGCTTTGGCGGAAATAGTCGGTATCTACGGGAAGAAGGGCTTCGTGCACGTCGACCACGATCAGACGCAACAGTCCGGGATTGATCTCCGTCTTGACCCAATTCTCCACGAACCGGGCCATCCCCTTGCCACCGTCGCCCCCGAACAGGGTCGGCCGGTCCGGATAGGCCGCTTCCAGATAAAGCGCGATCTCGAAGGAATCGCGGACGATCTGCCCGCCATCCTCGATCACCGGCACTGTCTTGTGGCCACCGCCCGCGATCGTACCGATCTCGGTGAAGGGCGTCGGCCGGGCCTCGAAGGGCAGCCCCTTACGGGCTAGCGCCAGCTTCACACGCCAGCAATAGGGCGAAAAGCGAACATCGTCCGCGCCGCAAAGGTCATAAAGCAGGATCGTCATATCTCCCTCCAAATCGGAACGCCTTCCCGGCCGAGCCATATCTTCCTGGCGAGCCATGCGTTACCGGACATTGAGCCGATATCGGTGGGGACTTAGAAGAGATCTCGTCCCGCAACCGTCGAGGCCCGCAAATGCGTGATCACTTCAAAATGATGGCCAGCTACAACGCGTGGAGCAACGCCCGTCTTTACGCAACCGTGGCGGAATTGTCTGACGCCGACTATCGCGCCGACCTCGGGGCGTTCTTCAAGTCGGTTCATGGGACGCTCAATCACATCCTCGTGGCCGACCAGATCTGGATGAACCGCTTTTCCGGCAGCGGTCCGCTTCCGACCGCGCTCGACCAGGTCCTGCATGAGGATTTCGCGCCGCTCCAGACAGCCCGAAGCCAGGAGGATCAGCGGATCGTTGCCTTCGCCGATGCCCTGACCGACGACGCCATAGCGGGACATTTTCACTATTACCCGCTGACGGAGCCCGATCGGCACATCTCGCAGCCGCTCGGCCCCGCCCTTTCTCATTTCTTCAACCACCAGACCCATCACCGCGGCCAGGTGCATACGCTTCTGACGCGCCTGACCGGCGAAGCGCCGTCGCTGGACCTGATCTATTTCCAGCGCGAAACGGGAACGGGACTGAGCTGATCGAGCGCTTGCTGCGGACCGGATTTCACGGCACAACCCTCGGCCCATGCTCACGATCAGCGACCTCACCTACCGAATTGCCGGACGCACCCTGTTCGACCGGGCGAGCGCCACCATTCCCGCGCGCGCCAAGGTCGGCTTCGTGGGCCGCAACGGCACGGGCAAAACAACCTTATTCAAGCTGATCCAAGGCGACCTTTCGCCCGAAAGCGGCGACATCCGGCTGCCGAACGCCATGCGGATCGGCGCGGTCGCCCAGGAAGCCCCTGCCAGCGACGCGAGCCTCATCGAATGGGTGCTTGCCGCCGACACCGAACGCGCCCGGCTGATGGCGGAGGCCGAAACGGCAACCGACCCGCACCGGATCGCGGAGATCCACGTCCGGCTTTCCGACATCGACGCCCATTCGGCGGAAGCCCGCGCGGCGACCATTCTCGCCGGTCTCGGCTTTCCCAGCGCGAGCCAGGCGCGCCCCTGCCACGAATTTTCCGGCGGCTGGCGCATGCGCGTCGCGTTGGCCGGCGTGCTCTTTTCCGCGCCGGACCTTTTGCTCCTCGACGAGCCGACCAACTATCTCGATCTGGAAGGCACGCTCTGGCTGGAGACCTATCTCGCGCGCTATCCGCACACTGTCATTTTGATTTCCCACGATCGCGATCTCCTCAACGGCGCGGTCGACCAGATCCTGCATCTCGACCAGGGCAAACTCACCACCTATTCCGGCGGCTACGATTCGTTCGCGCGCCAGCGGGCCGAACAGGCTCTGCAGCAGGAACGCCGGATCGCCCGCCAGGAAGCCGAACGCAAGCACCTGCAGGCGTTCGTGGACCGCTTTCGCGCCAAGGCGTCGAAGGCCCGCCAGGCCCAATCGCGGGTGAAGCGGCTGGAAAAGATGGAAGCAATCGCACCGGTCGTGGACGACAGCGTGCTGCCGATCCGCCTGACAGATCCGCCAGGCCGCCTGTCGCCGCCGATCGTCACGCTGGATGACGTCTCCGTCGGCTACACGCCCGACAAACCGATCCTCAGAAACCTGACGCTGCGTATCGACGACGACGATCGGATCGCTCTTCTGGGCTCCAACGGCAACGGCAAGTCGACCTTCGCCAAACTGATCGCGCGCCGCCTGGACGCATTGTCGGGCCGCATCGTCACGGCCGACAAGATGAAGGTCGCCTATTTCGCCCAGCACCAGCTCGACGAACTCGTGGGCTCCGAAACGCCGGTCGCCCATGTCCGCCGCCGCATGCCCGACGCGCCGGAGCCCAAGGTCCGCGCCAAGGTGGCCCAGTTCGGGCTTGCCGGATCTCGGATGGAAACGCCAGCGGCGGAGCTGTCCGGTGGCGAGCGCGCGCGCCTGCTGCTCGGGCTGGCCACGCTTGAGGGGCCGCACCTCATCATCCTGGACGAACCGACCAACCATCTCGATATCGACAGCCGGCAGGCGTTGATGGAGGCGATCAACGACTACGCCGGTGCCGTGATCCTAATCTCGCACGATCCCTATCTGGTGGAAGCCTGCGCCGACCGGCTGTGGCTGGTGGCGGACGGCACCGTTGCCCCGTTCGACGGCGATCTCGACGACTATCGCGCCATGGTGCTCGGACGCGACGTCGGCAGCAAGAACCAGGGTTCCGACACGGCCGCTCGTGGTTCGGCCCAGAATCGGCGCCGCGCCGCCGCCCAGGCGCGCGCCGAACTAGCACCGCTGAAGAAGAAGATCGGCGCCGCCGAGCGCGCGATCGAGGCCGCCCAGGCCCGACTCGCAACTCTGGACGCAGCCCTCGCCGACCCGAACCTCTTCACCAAGGATCCGTCGAAAGGCACATCTCTTGCCAAAGACCGCGCGCAGACCGCGGCCGAGATCGACCGGCTGGAGGAAAACTGGCTCGCGCTTTCGGCCGAATATGAAGAAGCCCTCGCAACCGACTAGAATTGCTCAGCTTTTCACGGAATTTCCGGACGGCTTCAGCCCTTTGCTTTGACGCATTTGCGGGCGGCCAACCGATTTCTGACTGGCCTGGAAATCCTCTAATTCGGCTTGAGTTACGCCTTCTTCTCCCAAGCGCCGTTCTGGTTCTGTCGCCAGTAGGTGACCTCGTGGCCGCCGGACCTGGCTTCCTTCCAGCGCGCCCGCGCCGCCTCGACCGAGCCTTGGTCGTGACCGTCGAACAGGTAGACAACCCGCTCATAGGAGCTCAGGTCCGCAACGGTGGCGCCGTCCACCAGAAAGCGGACATTTGCCTTGTTGGGATTTTCGTCTTCGGTCGTAAGCCAGATCGGCTGCAATTCGGCGTGGCCGTCGCGGGTCGTGCCGTGAGGTAGGAACGAGTCTTCGCGATAAATCCAAAGGTGCGCGTCGAGCGCGTCCCGTCGCTCCGGATCGCTCGACTGTACGACGACCCGCCAGCCGCGCGACAGGGAGCGCTCGAGCAAGGTGGGAAGCACCTGCTCGAGCGGTTGGCGTTCCAGATGGTAGAACAGGACCTCGGCCATCGACCGCCGCGCACCCTCCAGATTTCCTGTCCGCGACTCCGACACGGCAAAGGGCGAACCCGCCAGCCCACACTCCGCTCACTCCCGCGAAAGCGGGAGTCCATGGGAATAAGCCGCATTCTTCCGAACGGCGACACCGTGACGATACCGCTTTGCCCGCTGGTGCCGCCCGACCTGCCGGACGGCCATGTCCGACCCTGCCTCTTCTGTCCTATGAACTCCCGCTTTCGCGGGAGTGAGCGGAGCAAACGGTCAGAATCGGCGCCTATTTCACCCCGTCCTATCCCTCGTAGTGGTCGGCGATCACCCGGTTGATCAGCTGCACGCCGAAGCCGGAGCCGAAGGTGCGGCTGATCTCGTTGGCCGGTGCGCCCATGCCGGTGCCGGCGATATCGAGATGAACCCAGGGCGTTTCGCCGACGAAGCGCTTCAGGAACTGGGCGGCCGTGATCGAACCGGCCGCACGGCCGCCGGTGTTCTTCATGTCGGCAACCTTTGAGTCGATCAGCTTGTCGTAGCTGGCGCCAAGCGGCAGGCGCCAGACCTGATCGCCGGTGGCAAGCCCGGCGGCGGAGAATTCACCGGCGAGGCCGTCGTCGTTGGTGAACAGGCCGGCATTGTGGTGGCCGAGCGCAATGATGACGGCCCCCGTCAGCGTCGCCAGATCGACCACAAAGCGCGGCTTGAACCGATCGATGGTGTAGTGCAGCGCATCCGCCAGGACGAGACGGCCTTCCGCGTCGGTGTTGATGATCTCGATGGTCTGGCCGTCCATGGCGGCGACGATGTCGCCCGGGCGCTGGGCGTTGCCGTCGGGCATGTTCTCCACCAGGCCGATCACGCCGACCACATTGGTCTTGGCCTTGCGGGAGGCGAGCGCATGCATGAGGCCGACCACGGTGGCCGCGCCGCCCATGTCGCCCTTCATGTCTTCCATGTTGGCGGCCGGCTTCAGCGAGATGCCGCCGGTGTCGAACACGACGCCCTTGCCGACCACGGCGAGCGGCTCTTCCTCGCCGCCGCCCTGCCAGCGCATCACCACCAACCGCGGCGGACGCACGGAGCCCTGGGCAACGCCGAGCAGCGCACGCATACCGAGCGCGCCCATCTCAGCCTCGTCGAGCACTTCCACCTCGACGCCGAGCTCCGACAGGGTCGCGGCCCGTTCGGCGAACTCCACCGGGCCGAGCACGTTGGCCGGCTCGTTGACGAGGTCGCGCGCCAGCACCACGCCCTCTCCGACGCTCTGAGCCGCCGGCCAGGCAGCGCCGGCAGCTTGCGCGTCGGCCACGGCGATGGCGACATCGACGCTCTCGTCGGAGGCGCCGTTGTCCTCGTCTTTCTTCTTCGTGCGATAGCGATTGAAGGCATAGGCTCGGAGCATCATGCCGAGGCCGAGGCGCGTCGCATCTGAGGTATCGATCGTTTCGCCTTCCACCGGCTCGGCCAGAACCGTGGCGGCCTGTGTCTTGCGCGCGGCGATGGCGGCGTAGATGGCACCGCCGATCAGTGTCCACTCCGCTTCGCTTGGCTTTTCTCCGCCAATGCCCGCGAGCACGACGCGATCATACGGCAGCCCGGCCGGTGCCAGCAGCTCCAGCGTCTTCAACCGCTTTCCGTTGAACGCGGCAAGCTTCATTGCCTGGGTCAGCAGGCCATCGGCGGCCGTGTCGATCTCTCGGCCGAGCGCCCCGAGGCCGCCATTTTCGCCGACGAAGACGACAACGACACCCTCGCTCGGGCGCTCGGATTCGACAAACCGGATGTTGGGTGAAGCGGTCATAATGGCGCGAACCTCGTTACTCGCACGATGGACAGTCAGGATCACGACGGGTTTCGGTCCAACCGGACCAAACAAAGGACCGTGATCGATTCCAACAATTTAGAACGGGATACGGGCGGAAAACCGGCATGCGGAATCCTATATCCCACCCCAACGGAGAACCGGCACGGGCGGATTGGCCGCCCGGCGGCGCGAACATGGACGGTCCCTCACCCCTCGACAAGTGCCCTCGAATGGCACTTCCGAAATCCGTTAACCTTGTCTTTTCACGGCCTATTAAACGCGACAAGCCGCTATGGCGGAATTCTGCTGGTGCGTCGCTCACAAAGGCACGCTAACAAGACGGTCCTGATCGAAGAGCCGCTGGAGTACCCCGGTCATTAAGTTGATGCGTCTGATCGAGTATTACATTTTCCGCCGCGTCACGATCGCCTTTCTGGCTGTCATGGTCGTGCTGACGGCGGTTGTCTGGACCACCCAGGCCCTGCGCCAGCTCGACGTCGTCACGTCGAAGGGGCAGACGATCGGACTGTTCCTCGAGCTGACCATGCTCGCGATTCCCTTCCTGATGCTGCTCACCGCGCCGATCGCGCTCGTGATGGCGATGGTCAGCATCTACAACACCTTGAACGGCGATAGCGAACTGGTGGTGATGAGCTCCGCCGGCGTGTCGCGCTGGCAGCTTCTGAAGCCGAGCCTTATTCTCGGCATTCTGGTGACGATCGCGATGCTGTTCATGTCTACCTGGATCGCGCCGATGGGGCTGAAGAGCGTCCGCGTTCTGTTGACCCAGGTCCGGGCCGACGTGATCGCGACCGTGCTACAGCCCGGCCGCTTCATGGCGATCGAATCGGGCCTGACCGTGCATATTCGCGACCGGCTGCGCGATGGCTCGCTTCAGGGGTTGGTGCTCTCCGACGAGCGCGATCCGGCCAGGAGCCAGACCTATCTCGCCGCCACCGGCCGCATCGTTGAAACTGCCGACACCACACTCCTGGTGATGCGCGACGGCTCCATGCAGCGCTTCGACCGCACGGACGACGACATGTCGATCGTCCAGTTCGATGCGTATGCCTTCGATCTCACCAGCATGCTCCCGAACAATGTCTCCACCACGTTCCGCCCGAGCGAGCGGACCGTGTTCGAGCTGATGAACCCGGACCCGGACGACAAATACGCCGCCGACAATGCCGACCGGATGCGCGTGGAGCTGCACGACCGCTTCGCTCAGCCGCTTTATCCAATCACGCTGGTCCTAATCGGCTTCCTGTTCGTTGGCGATCCCCAGACCCTGCGTCAGGGCCGCACCGCCTCGGTCATGGGCGCAATCGTGATGATTGGCGCCGTCCGCTTTCTCGGCTTCGCAGCGACCACGCTGTCGGTGCGCTTTCCGATCGCAACGCTGGCCATGTACGGCATCCCGGTCGGTTCCGCCGCGATCGCGCTGTGGATGATTTTGACCAACCGGACGATCCACGTGCACGAGCGGGTTTCCGCCGCCATCAGCGATTGGATCAAGCGCGCCACCGAAGCGCGCGGACGCAAGGCCCTTGTCGCGCGCGGAGGGCCTGCGTCATGAGCGGCCTCATTCTCCCCCGCTATTTGGCGATGCGATTCGTGAGCTGGATCGCGGCCGTGTTCCTGCTCGGCACGACCATTATCCTGCTTGCAGACTTTCTAGAATTGTTGCGCCGCACAAGTGACTCAGACAGTGTAACCGTCCTTCGTGCCCTCCTGATTTCCTCCCTCCGCACGCCGTCGCTCACCGAGGAGTTCCTTCCCTTTGCCGTCCTGTTCGGGTCGATCGCGGCGTTCATCGGGCTCAGCCGGCGGCTGGAGCTTGTGGTCGTGCGCGCATCCGGCGTCTCGGTCTGGCAGTTCGCGCTGCCGGCGGTGGTCGTGGCGATCGTCATCGGCATGATGGCGACGACGGTCTATAACCCCGTCTCGGCCATGATGAAGGAGCGAGCCAATCGGCTCGGCGCCTCTCTTTTCGATGGTGAGCAGAAGCTCTTGATCCAGACGACCGGCGATGTGTGGTTTCGACAGGACGGCCTTGAGGGCGAATCGATCGTCCATGCCCGCCAGGTGGTCGACAGCGGCCGCGAGCTCTATGACGTCGCGATCTACCAGTTCGACGATCAGAACGTGTTCCGCCAGCGCATCAACGCCCGGCACGCCGAGCTCGACGACGGCGAGTGGCAATTGTCGAATGCCACAATCTATGGGCCCGATGGCGGCGAAGAGCAGCGCGACACATTCGCGGTTTCCACATTTCTGACGCCGGCCGAAGTGCGCGAAACGGTCGCACAACCGGACGCGGTACCGTTCTGGCGCCTCCCCTCCGTCATCACGCTGACCCAGCGCGCGGGATTGCCTGCCTACCGATATCGGCTTCGCTATCAGACTCTGTTGGCGCGCCCCGTGCTTCTGGCCGCCATGGTGCTGATCGCCGCGACGGTGTCGCTCCGTCTGGCCCGGCTTGGCGGGCTCGCGAGTGCCATTGCCGGTGGCGTCATCGCCGGGTTCGTGCTTTATGTTACCGCTGAGATCACGAGTGACCTTGGGGGTGCTGGTGTGATCACGCCGACCACAGCGGCGTGGGCACCCGGCTTGGCTGCGATTTTGTTAGGCGTATCGATCCTGCTATTCCAGGAGGACGGATGAGGCTGGGCACCCGTTGCATCCTGCAGCTGGGCTCTAGGCGCCCCATGCGTCGTTCGCGTAGCGGTCGGCGGGTGGCGCATGTGCTCCCTGCTCTCGCATGCGTGGTGGTCCTGGCCACCCCGACGGGCGTGTTCGCCCAGGTCACGGACCAGGACATGTTCGGTGTCCGTCCGAACGACGACGCGCAGCTGGTCCTGCAGGCCGATGAACTCGTCTACGATCAGGACAAGGACGTCATTTCCGCGGTCGGAAATGTCGAGATCTATTATGACGGCTACACGCTGTTCGCGAACACCGTGCGCCTCGATCGTGTCACCGGTCGCTTCACCGCGGAGAACGGCGCGAAGCTGACCGAGCCCGACGGTAACATCATCGTTGCCGAAACCATTTCGCTGACCGACGACTTCCGTGCCGGCTTCATCGATTCCTTGCGCATCGATGCGGTCAACCGGACGCGCATCGCGGCCGAGCGCGCGGAGAAGGACGGCGACGTCACCACGATGGAACGTGGCGTCTACACCGCCTGCTATTCCTGTCTGGCCCATCCCGATCGCCCGCCGACCTGGCAGGTGAAGGCGGCCAAGATCGTCCACAACAAGCAGGAACAGACCATCAGCTACACCTCGCCCCGATTCGAGTTCTGGGGCGTGCCGGTGGCCTACTTCCCCTATTTCAGCCACCCGGATCCGACAGTGAAGCGACGGTCCGGCTTCCTGCGTCCTTCCGCGCTCTATTCCGAAGACGTCGGATTCGGTGTTTCGATCCCCTACTATTGGGCCCCGGCGGAGAACTGGGACGTCACCTTCACGGCGACGCCGATGTCGCGCCAGGGCGCCCTCGTCGGCATCGAGTTCCGCCAAGAGCTCGCCTCGGGCAGCTACAACATCCGTGCGGCCGGTATTCACCAGCTCGACCCCGACGCCTTCGCGGGCGAGGCCGGCGATACGGACAACCGCGGCGCGATCTTCTCGCACGGCGAATTCAACATCAATCCGCGCTGGAAGTGGGGCTGGGATGCCGTCTACTTCAGCGACGTCAACTTCGCGAGCGACTACGGCAAGCTTTGGCAGTCGACAAGCACGTCCCAGCTCTACCTGACGGGCCAGGGCGACATGAACTACTTCGATATTCGCGCGATCTACTATCAGATCCTGCGCGAGGACTATACCTATGCAGGCGTGACATCGCCCCCGCCGGGATCGCCGTTCACCTCCTCCGGGATGGATCAGCAGGAGAAGCAGCCGATCGTGCACCCGGTGCTCGATTATAATGCGCTCGCCGATCAATCGATCTTCGGCGGCCAGCTCTCCTATGACATGAACTTCACGTCGCTGACCCGCGACGAGACCGACGCCATCTTCACCACGAGCGGCCAGGCGCGGTTCCGCGGCGTGGCCGGCACCTTCACGCGCTCGAGCGCGAAGGCGGAATGGCGCCGTCAGCTCATCGATCCGCTCGGTCAGATCTACACGCCGTTCGTGTCCGCTCAGGCCGATCTCTTCTTCCTCGATTCGACCGATCCCAACGTCACCGCACTCGCCGACGAGAGCGTGATCGGGCGCGCCATGCCGGCGGCCGGTGTCACCTACCGCTATCCCTGGATGAGTGCGCACAGCTGGGGCACTCAGATGTTCGAACCGATCGGCCAGCTGGTCGTGCGCCCGGACGAGACGAGCATCGGCGATCTGCCGAACGAAGACGCCCAGAGCATCGTGTTCGACGACACCACCCTGTTCGAGGCCGACAAATTCTCCGGCTTCGACCGTGTGGAAGGTGGCACGCGCGCCAACCTGGGTTTGCGTTACACCGCCGCGACTTATGCCGGCGGCTTCCTGTCGGGTTTGGTGGGCCAGTCCTTCCAGCTTGCCGGCGAAAACTCCTATGCCGTGCCGGGCATTCTGGACGCGACGCAATATTCCGGCCTCGAGACCAACGAGTCCGACTATGTGGCGAGCCTCTATCTCGACACCAATCTGGGTCTGAATTTGAGCGCGCAAGGCCGGTTCGACAACGAGGATCTGCAGGCGAACCGCTTGGAGGCACAGGCGACCGGCGTGACCGGTCCGCTCACTTCTCAGGTCGTATTTGCCTACCTGCGCGAGCAGCCCGACCTCGGCATCACCGAGGATCGGCGCGAAGTCCAGGGTGCTGCCAGCCTGCGCCTTTTGCGCAACTGGCGCTTGTTCGGCCGGATTCGGTATGACCTGGAAGATTCCGGCGTGGTCCGTGATGGCTTCGGCATCGGCTACGACGACGATTCCATGTCGGTGTCGGTCACTTTCTCGGAGGATCGCGGCAGCTATCCGGTCGAGCCGGTGGATCGCACGGTATTCTTCCGCCTTGGCCTGCGGACGCTGGGCAGCAGCGAAGTGTCGACGGGGCTTGCCAACGACGTGCTGAGCGACTGATCGTCGAGCGAAACGGGCGGTGAACGCATCTCGGCCACGCTTTCGCCCTACGCGGACGCCAAACGATCCGCTAAACTGGCGTCATAAGCGGCGGAAACCGGTTTTTTGCGCCCGCACCCGTTGCGACTGCTCGGAGCGCAATCACGTTTCAAGTTGTCGGAACGATGCCCTTCAACGGCATCGTGCTCTAATTTGATCGCAGATCCCTTCCAAGCCTGTTAGGGACTATTGTTAACGTGAGGGGTGTCCGATGGGATGCCACTCCCCTAAATGTAAGCCGGTCACGTTTCACGATTTCGGGTCGAGACCGCCCAGGGCCAAGCTGGAGGATAGGCGTGGCACGACGGATTGCCGATTTCTGGATTTCTCCGACGCTGCTGGTGGCGCTCGTCGGGCTGCTTTTCGCAGTCGCAGGGCCCGCCTTGGCCGCGACTCGGATCGAAGTCATCGTCAACGACCAGCCGATCACGAACTATGCGATCGACCAGCGCGCGAAGCTCATCCGCCTGACCGGCGGCAAGGGCAACATTCGCGAGCGTGCGATCGACGAGTTGATCGACGAATCGCTTCAGATGCAGGAAGCCAAGCGCAACAACGTCACCGTACCGGACTCCCGCGTCGATTCCGCCTTCGCCGAGATCGCCAAACGGGTGAAGCTGTCGCCCGCCAATTTCTCCAAGGCGCTGAGCCAAAACGGCGTCAATCCCAGCACGCTGAAGGAGCGGCTGCGCGCCCAGATCGCCTGGAGCCAGGTGGTCGGCGCCCGCTTCCGCAGCTCAAACACCATCACCGAACAGGACTTGATCGCCCAGCTCCGCGAAAAAGGCAGCGGCGGCTCCAAGGACACTGCGGAATATCTGCTTGAGCGGGTGATCGTGGTGGTGCCGGAGAAAGCCTCGCGCGGCGAAGTCTCGTCTGCCGAGGCGACCGCCCGCCAGCTTCGAAGCCGCTTCACCTCGTGTGAAGAAGGGCTTGCGATGACCAAGCAGGTGCAGGGCGTCGTGGTCAAACAGGTCGGCCGGCGGCTTTCCAACGAAGTGCCGGACCAGGTGCGTCCGCAGATCGAGGAGACCAGCGTCGGCCACCTCACGCCTCCGGTGCGCGGCGAAGGCGGCCTCGTCATGTTCGCCGTCTGCGACAAGAAGACGGTGAAGAGCACCGAAGCCGCGATCGAAGAAGTTCAGTCGGAGATCATCGGCGAGGAAGGCGAGCTTTTCTCCCGCCAATATCTCCGCAATCTGCGCAAGAACGCGGTGATCGAACGGCGCTAGGTCAAGCTGATTTCGCTTACCGGGAAATGCTCGAGAGCGCAGAGGCCTCGAAGCTCAATCGCTACGGGGCGTGGCGCGCACCGCAGTCGCACGCGTCCTTGCGCGTCACCACGCACCCGATAGGGCTTCGGGATCTCTGATCCCCTGTGATCCGTTCGAGCGTTTCCGGGCCACGTGGAAACCGGTTGGCTCTCCAGAAACGCGTCGAAACAATAACTTAGATCCGCTCCGCGATTCCGAGGAAAGCGGCACGGGTCTAGCGTCGAGTCCTGCTCCTGCCATGTCTGTGCGTACGCCCAGAACAAACCTTTCTCCACTTGCCATCACCCTCGGCGAGCCGGCCGGGATTGGCCCGGACCTGATCCTGGAGGCGTGGCGGCAGCGCGCCGAGGCCGACCTGCCGCCCTTCTTCGTGGTCGGCGATCCGCATTTTCTGGCACGCCGAGCGGCTCAACTCGCGCTCGATGTGACAATCGAAAGTTGCCGGGTCGATGAGGCACCGGACGTTTTTGCTGCCGCCCTTCCTGTGGTCGAGACTGGTCACGCGGTTCAAGGCGCGCCGGGCAGCCCGGACAGCACAGACGCGCCCGCCATTATCGCCTCAATCGATGAAGCCGTGAGCGCCGTGCACGACGGCGCGGCCCGGGCAGTGGTGACGAGCCCGATCCACAAAAAGACGCTTTATGCCGCCGGTTTCGCCCATCCCGGCCACACGGAATATCTCGGCGAACTCGCCGATAGCCTGTTCGGCGGTTCGGCAACGCCGATCATGATGCTCGCCGGCCCCTCGCTCAGAACCGTTCCGGTGACCGTCCATATTCCGCTGAAAGACGTGCCGTCGCACCTGACCACGGAAAAGATCGTGACGACGGGACAGATCGTGGCAGCCGATCTCACGACCCGTTTTGGCATCGACACGCCCCGTCTGGCGATTACCGGCCTCAATCCCCATGCGGGCGAAGGCGGGTCGCTCGGCACCGAGGACGAGACCATCGTCGCGCCGGCAGTCGTTGCGCTTCGCGAAAAAGGCGTCGACGCGCGCGGGCCCCTTCCTGCCGACGCGCTGTTTTCCGAGCGCGCCCGCGCCGGCTACGACGCCGCGCTTGCCATGTATCACGACCAGGCGCTTATCCCGGTCAAGACGATCGCATTCGACGAGACCGTGAACGTCACTCTCGGGCTGCCCTTCGTCCGTACCTCTCCCGACCACGGCACCGCGTTCGATTTAGCGGCAAGCGGCAAGGCGCGGCCGGAAAGCTTCCTGGCGGCGATCGCAATGGCCGATCGCCTGTCCGCCCCCGCCGCCGCTCTGTCGTCCGCCCGTGACTGAGACCGATCCGCTTCCGCCACTGCGCGAGGTCATCCGCGCGCACGGGCTCTCCGCGCGCAAGTCGCTCGGCCAAAACTTCCTCCTGGACCTGAACCTGACCCGCCGAATCGCACGTTCCGCCGGCGATCTTTCGGATGTTACCGTCGTCGAGGTCGGCCCCGGCCCCGGCGGGCTCACCCGTGCGCTGCTGATGGAAGGCGCCACCAAGGTTGTCGCAATCGAACGCGACCGGCGCTGCATCGAAGCTCTTGAAGAAGTCGCAGCCGCCTATCCGGGTCGCTTGGAGCTGATCGAGGGCGATGCGCTCGCCGTCGACATGACCGCTCATTTGGATGGTCGTCCCGGTGTGGTGGTGGCGAACCTGCCCTACAATGTCGGCACTGCGCTGCTGGTGGGGTGGCTGGAAAGCGAGCCGTGGCCACCCTGGTGGCAATCGCTGACGCTCATGTTTCAGCGCGAGGTCGCCGAACGGCTGGTCGCCGCCCCTAGCACCTCGGCCTACGGCCGGCTCGGCGTGCTGACCGGCTGGCGGGCGGAGGCGCGGATCTTGTTCGACGTGACGCCGAAGGCCTTCACCCCGCCGCCGAAGGTGTGGTCGTCGGTGGTGCAGCTCACGCCACGCGCCGAGCCGCTCGCCTGTGACGGCAAGACCTTGAGCCGGGTGACGGCGGCCGCCTTCGGGCAGCGCCGCAAGATGCTGCGCCAAAGCCTGAAGAGCCTCGGCGGCGATACCGCGGCGCTGATTGCGGCAGCCGGCCTGGAGCCGACCGAGCGGGCGGAGAACGTCTCGGTGGAGGGATTTGTCGCGCTCGCGCGCGCGGTCACGGCGGCTACGAACACGAAATAGACCGGGTAGGACAGAACCGGTTTTCCGTCCGACTTCGCCCCAGGACATCAAAGATCCTGGATCAGACCTTCCACAAAGCCTTCGATCTGCGGCAACCGGCTGCGCTTGAGGCGCTCGGCGTTCAGGATCGCGCGCACACCCGAATAGGCGCGGTCGAGATCGTCGTTGACGATCACGTAGTCGTACTCATGCCAATGGGCGAGCTCGGTTTTGGCGTTCGCGAGCCGTTTGGCGATGGTGTCCGCATCGTCTTCGGCGCGCCGCTCCAGGCGCGCACGCAGCTCAGCTCCGGACGGCGGCAGGATGAAGATCGACACCACGTCCGCACGCGCCGCCTCGTAGAGCTGCAGCGTGCCCTGCCAATCGATATCGAACAGGATGTCCTCGCCGGCCTGCAAGGCCGTCTCCACCGGACGTCGGGGCGTGCCGTAGAGGTTACCGTGCACCTCGGCCCATTCCAAAAGGTCGCCGTGATCGCGCATCGCCTCGAATTGGGCGCGCTCGACGAAATGGTAGTGATGACCGTTCACTTCGCTCGGGCGCTTGGCCCGTGTGGTGGCGGAAATCGACAACTCGATGTTGCGATCGTTTTCCAGCACCAGCCGCGACAACGTCGACTTGCCCGCCCCCGACGGCGACGACAGGACCAGCATGACGCCGCGGCGAAGGGGGACGGCCTTTTGTTCCGACAAAGGGGCTACTCCAGGTTCTGGACCTGCTCGCGAAGCTGATCGATCACCACCTTGAGCTCCAGCCCCACGGCGGTGACCGCCCGATCGACCGATTTCGACGTCAGCGTGTTCGCTTCGCGATGGAATTCCTGGGCGAGAAAATCAAGCCGGCGGCCAACCGCCCCACCCCGGTCGAGCAATCCTTTGGCCGCTTCTACATGGCCGTCGAGACGATCGAGCTCCTCGGCGATATCCGCCCGGGTCGCCAGGAGGGCCGCTTCCTGATGCAGCCGGTCGCGATCCAGGCTCGCCGAGGCCTCAAGCAGGACGGCCACTTGCTGGGCCAACTTGTCGCGGATCGCCTCCACGCTGCGCGAGGGGTGTTCCCTGGCGCTGGCCGCAAGTTCGGCGATCGCCTGCACCTGGCCCCGCACGACGTCGCCCAGGCGCGCGCCTTCCGCATGGCGATCCGCTTCAAGCGAACCGAGGGCGGTATCGATGCCGGCAATGAGGTCGTTGGTGAGCGCGGAATCGTCGGCGTCCGCCGTATCCAGCGGCTCTAGCACGCCCTTGAGCGCGAGCAGGCCGTCGGCTGTGGGTGCGGCCACGTCGCCGCGCGCCTGCAGCGGCCGGATCAGGTTCAGAAGCGTCTCCAAATGACGCTCGTTCAGCGCGTAGCGCGCCGCGCCTTCGGCCTGGGAAACCGACAACGAAATGGAGACGGACCCGCGCTTGAAGCGCTTGGTGACCCGTTCGCGCACCGCCGGATCGAGCCGCTCCCAGCCTTGGGGCAAACGCACGCGGACATCGAGACCGCGACCGTTGACCGAGCGCGCCTCCCAGGCCCAAGCCACCCCGTTGGTTACGCCGCGCGCGGCGGCGAAGCCTGTCATCGACGACAGCGTCATGTCACCCTTCTCCGCGGTGGACCCGTCCGTCACGAGCCGCAACCGGCTCAGACGGGGGTCCCTGGCGGTTCTTGCTTCATTGGTCGTCCGAGGTATCGGCGTTGCCGCGGTTCGCCTCGATCTCGCGCCACTTCTGAACGTTGCGCTGATGCTCCGCGTAGGTCTCAGAGAAAGCGTGTCCGCCCGACCCATCGGCAACGAAGTAGAGATCGTCGGTGCGCGAGGGGTTGGTCACCGCCTCGATCGAGGCCCGCCCCGGATTCGCGATCGGCCCCGGCGGCAGTCCATCGATCTGGTAGGTGTTGTAGGCGTTCGGCCGCTGCAGGTCTGAGCGGTAGATCGTGCGCGGCTTTTCCCACGCCTCGCCGCCATAGAGGCCGTAGAGGATCGTCGGGTCCGACTGCAGCTTCATGTCGCGCCTCAGCCGGTTCAGAAACACCGCCGCCACGCGATTGCGCTCGTCGGCCCGGCCGGTTTCCTTCTCCACGATGGAGGCGAGCGTGACCACGTCTTCCTTACTGTCGATCGGCAGATCGTCGACGCGATGCTCCCAGGCGTCGTCCAGAACCTTCTGGTGCGCCCGCTGCATACGTTCCAACATCTCCATCCGGGTGGTGCCGCGGGTGAATTTGTAGGTCTCAGGCAGCAGGCTGCCTTCTGCCGGAATGATATCGATGTCCCCGATCAGGATCGGATCCTGGTTCAGCCGGTCGACGATCTGGGCGCTGGTGAGGCCTTCGGGGACCGTCACGGAATGCTGGATCGAGCGGCCTTCGACCAGGCGGGCCATGACCTGCTCCATGCTGGAGCCGGCCGGAATCAGATACTCGCCCGCTTTGATTTTCGTCGAGGTGTCCAGCACCTGCGCCGCGCCCACGAACACCCAGCGGTTGGAAATCAGGCCGCGATCCTCAAGCTGAGCCGCGACATTTTCCACCGTCGAGCCTTGTGCGACGACGATATTGGCGTCTGAGGTAGACGGCCCCGGCGCCATGAACTCCATCCGGCTCCAATAGACCACGGCAACCGCTGCCAGAACCACAACCAGCCCCAGCGTCAGGAAGAAGTTCAGCACGATCACGATCGGGTTTCGCGCCTGCCGCGAGCGCGCCTTCGGCGGCGGCGGCGGAGCAATTTCCGGTTGCAGAGCCTCCCTCGGGCTGCGCGGTGCAGGACGCGCAGCAACAGGGCGCGGCCGTGGCTGCTTGCGCTGGTCCGGGGGATCAGAGACGTCTTTGTTCATCCTGGTTTCCCGATCGCAAGCCCCCGGACCATGAAGCCGCGGCTGGCGCAAAAATCAACGCCCCAAAGCGCGGCGAATCGTGCCCGGTTCCGGCCTTCGAAGTCGATCCGCCTTTTCGAAGTGCAGACCGGCTCCAAGTCAATTTTTTGACGCAGTCCCCAACGGCCAACCGATTTCCGTTTTGCCGTCGGGAAACCGTCTAGCCATCCACGCGACGGAACACCAGCGACGCGTTGGTTCCGCCGAACCCGAACGAATTCGACAAGGCGATGTTGACCTCACGCTCCCGCGCGGCGTTCGGCGCGAGATCGATCGGCGTATCGACCGACGGATTGTCGAGATTGATGGTCGGCGGAATCTTGCCGTCGCGGATGGCGAGCAGCGAGAAAATCGCCTCGACCGCACCGGCAGCCCCGAGCAGATGGCCGGTCACCGACTTGGTCGACGACATGGTGAGCCGCCCGGAAGCATTGCCCATCAAGCGTTCGACGGCAGCAAGCTCGATCTCGTCGCCAAGCGGCGTGGAGGTGCCGTGCGCATTGACATAGTCGATCTCGCTCGGCCCCACACCGGCCCGCTTCAGCGCGGCGACCATGCAGCGATAGGCGCCATCGCCGTCTTCCGACGGCGCGGTGATGTGATGGGCATCGCCCGACAGGCCGTAGCCGATCACTTCGCCGTAGATCTTCGCGCCGCGCGCCTTGGCGTGTTCGTATTCTTCCAGAATCACAACACCGGCGCCCTCGCCCATCACGAAGCCATCGCGATCGCGATCGTAAGGGCGCGAGGCCTTTTCCGGCGCGTCGTTGAAATGGGTGGACAGCGCCCGGCAGGCTGCAAAGCCGGCGAGCGCGAGGCGGCCGATCGGCGATTCCGATCCGCCCGCCACCATCACGTCGGCATCGTCGAGCGCAATCAGACGGGCCGCGTCGCCGATGGCGTGCGCCCCTGTCGAACACGCCGTCACCACGGCGTGGTTCGGGCCTTTGAGGCCGTAGCGGATGGAAACGTACCCGGACGCAAGGTTGATCAGGCGTCCGGGAATGAAGAACGGCGAAAGGCGGCGCGGACCGCGGTCGCGCAGCGTCATCGCTCCTTCTTCGATCCCCATCAGGCCGCCGATCCCCGATCCGATCAGCACGCCGGAGCGGATCTGATCTTCATATTGGGTCGGCTTCCAGTCGGCATCGGCCAGCGCCTGGTCGGCCGCCGCCATCGCATACACGATGAAGTCGTCGACCTTGCGCCGTTCCTTCACCTCCATCCAGTCATCCGGATTGAAGGTACCGTCCGATCCATCTCCTCGGGGAATCTGACAGGCGATCTGGCAGGCGATGTCGGAGACATCGACGTGTTCCACACGCGATGCGCCGCTCTTGCCCTTCAGCGCGTTCGCCCAGGCTGCTTCGACCCCGCACCCGAGCGGGTTCACCGTCCCCAGCCCCGTAACGACCACGCGTCTCATTAGGTAGTAGCCCGCCTCTCAATGAATGCAATTTGGTGGCGCGCGCCAAGCCCGCCGATCCCGCAGAATGCGGGATCATTGCGGCCGCGCGGATGCCGAGATTACTGGGTGTTCTTCTCGAGGAACTTAACGGCGTCGCCCACCGTCAGGATGGTCTCGGCGGCGTCGTCCGGGATCTCCACGGCGAACTCCTCCTCGAAGGCCATCACGAGCTCGACGGTGTCGAGGCTGTCGGCCCCCAGATCGTCGATGAAGCTTGCATTCTCGGTGACCTTCTCAGGGTCGACGCCGAGGTGCTCCACGACGATCTTCTTTACCCGTTCCGCGATGTCGCTCATTCTCGGTTCCTCGATTGTGTTTGGCGAAACTATGCTGCCGGGATGCACCCGGCCTTCGTTAAACCGTGTCATTTCTCTTAGGAAAGACCCAGCGGAAGATCCAGGACCGAATTGACCTCGACATCACGCTTCCATCTCGGAGCGGTCTTGTCTCGGCCCGTCCCCAGGGCGCGGCGGTAGGTAACACACTTTCAAGGGCCTGACCAGAAGCGCCGCCGCGCGCTTCCCCCGGATTTCCGGGCTCTTAAGCCCATTTCCGCATTCTCAGATCATGACCATGCCGCCGTTGACGTGCAGGGTCTGACCCGTCACGTAATGCGCCTCGTCGCTGGCCAGATAGACCACCGCCGCCGCGATATCTGCGCCGGTGCCGAGCACGCCCGCAGGCACTGCCTGCAAGATGGCCTGACGTTGGTCCGCATTCAACGCATCCGTCATCGGGCTTTCAATGAATCCCGGCGCGATCGCGTTGATGGTGACCCCGCGGGTCGCGACTTCCTTGGCGAGCGCCTTGGTCATCCCGATCATGCCGGCCTTAGCCGCCGCATAGTTGGCCTGCCCGGCATTGCCGGTGACGCCGACGATCGACGAGATGTTGACGATTCGCCCCGACCGGTTGCGCATCATGGTGCGCAGGCACGCGCGCGCGAGACGAAAGGCCACCGAAAGGTTCACTTCGAGAACCTGATCCCAGTCCTCGTCCTTCATGCGCAATGCCAACATGTCCCGGGTGATGCCGGCATTGTTGATCAAGATGTCGATCTGGCCGAGCGCTTCTTCGCACGCAGGCACCAGCGCATCGACGCTCTCGCGATTGGAAAGGTCGGCGGGGCAGACCGCGGTCCGCTCGCCGAGCTCCGCCGCAAGCGCCTCGAGTACTTCGCGCCGGGTCCCGGAAAGCGCCACCGACGCGCCCTGCGCATAAAGCGACCGTGCAATTGCACCGCCGATGCCGCCGCTGGCCCCGGTAACGAGCGCCGTCTTGCCGGAAAGGTCGAACATAAAACTCACGCGCCTTTTTCGCTGCCGGCCGCGAGACGTTCGGCAAGCGCCTGGACGTCCTGCGGCGTGTTCACGGCGACCCCTTGCAGGCCATTGACGATCCGCTTGGCGAGGCCGGTCAGAACCTTGCCCGAACCGATCTCCACGATGCAATCGACACCGTTCGCCGAAAGCCACTCAACCGATTCCCGCCAACGCACCGATCCGGTCACCTGCTCCACGAGACGGCTGCGAATCTCGGCCGGATCGGAGATCGGCGCGGCAAGTACGTTCGCCACCAGCGGCACCGCCGGCGCCTGGAGCGTCACCTCCGCCAGCGCCTCTGCCATGACCGACGCAGCCGGGGCCATCAGCGGGCAATGGAACGGCGCGGACACGGGAAGCAGCATCGGCCGGCGGGCCCCGCGCTCCTTGGCAAGCTCGATTGCACGCTCCACGGCAGCCCGGTGGCCGGAGACCACCACCTGTCCCGGCGCATTGTCGTTGGCAATCGCCAGCACGTCGCCCTCGGCCGCGTCACGGGCGACACCTTCGACCGCATCCCGGTCGAGCCCCAGCAGCGCCGCCATGGCGCCCTCGCCCACCGGCACGGCTTCCTGCATCGCCTGCCCGCGCCGTCGCAGAAGCCGCGCCGCATCGGCGACCGACAGGCTGCCGGCGGCGGCAAGCGCGGAATATTCGCCGAGCGAATGACCGGCGACGAACGCCGCGTTTGCGGCAACACTCACGCCTTCCGCCTCGAGCGCCCGCATGGCCGCCAGGCTCACGGCCATCAGCGCCGGCTGGGCGTTCGCCGTCAGCGTCAGCGTTTCAGACGGCCCCTCCCAGATCAACGTGCTCAAGGCTTCGCCCAGGGCTTCGTCGACTTCCTGAAACACGGCGCGCGCGGCCGGGTAGTTCTCGGCAAGATCGCGCCCCATGCCGACTGCTTGGCTGCCCTGGCCAGGAAAAGTGAATGCAAACGTCATCAGAAATGGAAGATCCCAAGTCGCGGACAAACGTTCGACGCCAGATCGCGTCCCAGCTCCGCGTGTGCGGCCGGAAAAAGACGACCGGATCGTTCCCTGTCAAGTAGCGATGCGGAAAACCGTATACCACTGTTGCATTTTCTGCGGAAAGCGATAGATAAGCCCGTCTAACTCACATTCGGCTGGAGGCTGAACGGAGAGTTGCGCCCGGTGGTCTACCGGACGCGGCAGGGGCCCGACGTCGGGATCCGATTTCCGGTGTCTCCGCTCGCGAAAGCATATTCGAACGCCTTTCCCGAAGGCTTCGACGAGGCTTTGCGCCGAATGTGGCCCTCAATGAGAGAAAGGCGCATTCATGCCGCTATACGAGCATGTGTTCCTGGCTCGCCAGGACATTTCCGGCCAGCAGGTCGATGGCCTCATCGATCAGTACAAGGCCGTGGTGGAAGGCCTTGGCGGATCTGTCGGCCGGGTCGAGAACTGGGGTTTGAAGAACCTCTCCTACCGAATCAAGAAGAACCGCAAGGCGCACTACGCGCTGATGGACATCGATGCTCCGCCGGCGGCCATCGCCGAGATGGAGCGCCAGATGCGGATCTCCGAGGACGTCATCCGCTACCTCACCATCAAGGTGGACGCCCACGAGGATGGCCCGTCCGTGATGAAGCAGAAGCGCGAGCGCGACGACCGCCGTCGTGGCGACCGACCCGATCGCGGCGACCGGCCTGATCGGGGCGATCGCGGAGACCGAGGTGATCGTGGCGAGCGCCGTGACGACCGTCGTGGAGGTGCCCAGTAATGGTCGATATCGCACAGCTTCCGACGCGCCGGCCCTTCTTCCGCCGCCGCAAGACCTGCCCGTTCTCCGGCGCCAATGCGCCGCGGATCGACTACAAGGACGTCAAGCTCCTGCAGCGCTACGTGTCCGAGCGCGGCAAGATTGTTCCGTCCCGAATCACCGCCGTTTCGGCGAAGAAGCAGCGCGAGCTTGCCCGGGCGATCAAGCGTTCGCGCTTCCTTGGCCTGCTGCCCTACGTGATCAAGTAGGCCACACGGTCCATAACTTCGCCGGGTGACGACGCTTCCCGCCGCCGCGCCTGGCCCGCTGGGGCCGGCCAGAGCGATCTGCGACCGGTCTCTAACCGCCTCCCGGGCGTTCGGGCTCTCGGTTTCGACCGAGGCCGATCGTGCCGGGATTTTCGCTTTGATCGTCCGTTGTCGCCTCCGACACCATCGGGGCCGTGACGATCGTTTCCGCGGGACAGACGGAAAGGATCCCTTCCATGCACGTCATTCTTCTCGAACGTATCCCCAAGCTCGGCCAGATGGGCGAGACCGTGCGCGTGCGCGACGGCTTTGCCCGCAATTTCCTCCTGCCCCAGGGCAAGGCGCTGCGCGCCAACGCCGACAACCGCAAGCGCTTCGAGCGCGAGCGGGTTCAGCTCGAGGCTCGTAACCTGGAGCGTCGCCAGGAGGCGGAGCAGGTCGGCCAGACCCTCGACACCAAAATCTTCGTCGCCATCCGCCAGGCCGGCGAAACCGGCCAGCTCTACGGTTCGGTGTCCACGCGCGACATTTCCGAGCTTCTGGCGGAGAACGGTTTCTCGGTCGGCCGCAATCAGGTCGAGCTCAACCAGCCGATCAAGGCGCTGGGCATGCATCCGGTGTCGATCCGGCTGCATCCGGAAGTTGCCGTCACGGTCACGCTGAATGTCGCCCGCTCGCAGGAAGAGGCCGAGCGCCAGTCCCGCGGCGAAGACGTTCTCGCCCGCGAGGAGTTCTTCACCTTCGAAGAGGAGGAGGAAGACGAAGAGGGCGAAACCATGGCCGAGGAGAGCGCCGAGGGCGACACCTCCGACGAGCAGCTCGCCTGAGTCTGCACGATCAACTCGTAGACGCTTGAGCGAAAAGCGTTCCTTTGCTTAACCTGTCGCCGTCTGGAACAGAGAGTCGTCGCGGGCTTCCTCGTTCAGCCGGCGGCAGAAGGCGTTATGGATCGGCTGCTCAACACATTTTTGACGCGAATCGTCCACCAGGGCGATCTCACCGTGGTCGACGCCGCTGGCGGCGAGAATCGCTTTGGCGACGGGACCGGTGACGCGGTACGGGTGCGCTTCACCAATGCAAAGGCGGAGCGCGCCTGCATTCTCAACCCCGGCCTGAAGGTCGGGGAGTGCTTCATGGACGGCACGCTGATCGTCGAGACCGGTTCGATCTACGACTTTCTGGCTCTGGTGCTGTCCAATGCCGGTATTGACCGGCCGGCCTGGTGGATGAAGGCGGAGGATACCTACCGCTTTCTCACGCGGCGCCTGCGTCAGAACAACACGCTCAAGCGCGCCCGCTCCAACGTCGCCCATCACTACGACCTTTCCGGCGAGCTTTACCGGCTCTTCCTCGATTCCGATTCCCAGTATTCGTGTGCCTATTTCGACACACCGGATGCGGATCTGGAGGAAGCCCAGCTCGCCAAGAAGCGCCACATCGCTGCCAAACTTGCGATCGAGCCGGGCATGAAGGTGCTCGACATCGGTTCCGGCTGGGGCGGCATGGGTCTTTACATCGCCCGCCACCTTGGCGCCGAGATCACCGGCGTCACGCTCTCCACCGAGCAGCACACCCGCTCCAACGCCCGAGCGGCGGAACAGGGACTGTCGGATCGCGCGAAGTTTCTCCTGCAGGACTACCGCACCCTGGAAGGGCCGTTCGACCGGATCGTGTCGGTCGGCATGTTCGAGCATGTGGGCGTCGGCTACTATCCGGAGTTCTTCCAGAAGTGCCGGCAGCTTCTGGCCGACGACGGCGTGATGCTGCTGCACTCGATCGGTCGCTTCGACGGACCCGGCGACACCAACTCCTGGATCGACAAGTACATCTTCCCCGGCGGCTACATCCCCGCCATGTCGGAAGTGATCCCGGTGATCGAGCGGGCAGGCCTGAAGACGACGGACATCGAGATCCTCCGCCTTCACTATGCCGAAACGCTGAAGGCCTGGCGCGAACGCTTCCTGGCCCGGCGCGACGAGGCAAAGGCTCTCTACGACGAGCGCTTCTGCCGGATGTGGGAGTTCTATCTGGCGGGGTCGGAAACCGCGTTCCGCTATCAGGACATGATGAACTTCCAGATCCAGATCACCCGGAACCAGCACGCGCTGCCGCTCACCCGCGACTACATGCTTGAAGCGGAACGCCAGCTCAAAGCCCTCGATAGCCGGGCGCCCGTCCTCAGCGAGGCGTGCGAATAGATCCTTACGCGCATCCAGGCGACGCGAAATCCGGCTCGCCGCCCGAAAGCATGTCGAAACTGTGCATAGAGCCGTTCGGCGATTCCCTGAAACGCGGGAGCGGCTCTAAGGCCGCCGTCAACCCCGGCGGCCGGCATCGATCGCTCAACTGGTGGATTACGGGGGCGAGTGTCCAGTCGGCGAAGAGTCTTCTTCCCGCGCAGACACGATCCGCGCTAAGCCTTATGGATCGTGATGATTTCGGGTTGAAACGACCGGAAATCATGAAGCGTGATCGATTCCAATACCTTAGAGCGGGCTTCGGGCGGAAAATCGGTGTCCCCTTTTCCTCCAGAATCCCGCGCTAGCGTCCCCGGACGGGACGGAGGCGATGCAATGGCCACCTCGGCCCTTTCCCTAGCGAACGAGACGGCTGCGGCGCGCATGGCGCCGCACAACGTGGAGATCGAGCGCCAGCTCCTGGGCGCCATCCTCGTCAACAACGAGACGTTCTACCGCGTCACGGACTTTCTGGAGCCCGGCCATTTCTTCATCGAGCAGCACCGCTCGATCTACGAGAAGTCCGCCCAGCTCATTCGCGCCGGCAAGATCGCCTCCCCGATCACGGTGAAGACCTTCTTCCCGGCCGAAGCCAAGATCGGCGAGGTGCCGATCACCCAATATCTGCTGCGCCTGGCGGCCGACGCCACCACCATCATCAACGCCGAGGACTACGGCCGGACCTTGATGGATCTGGCCCTGCGGCGCTCGCTGATCTCGATCGGCGAGGACATGGTGAACGTCGCCTACGATTCGCCGATCGACCAGACGCCCCGCCACCAGATCGAAGAGGTGGAACGCCGGCTGTTCTCGCTTGCCGAGAGTGGCCGCTTCGAAGGCGGCTTTGGCTCCTTCTCCGATGCCCTCACGCTCGCCATCGACATGGCTGCGGCCGCCTACGAGCGCGACGGCCATCTCTCCGGCATTTCCACCGGGCTCGTCGACATGGACCGCCAGATGGGCGGGCTACAGCCATCCGACTTGGTCATCCTCGCCGGCCGTCCGGCAATGGGTAAGACGTCGCTTGCCACCAACATCGCCTTCAACATCGCCAAGGCCTATCGGGCGGAGGATCAGCCGGACGGCACGACCAAGACGATCGACGGCGGGATCGTCGGCTTCTTCTCGCTGGAAATGTCGTCGGAACAGCTCGCCACCCGTATTCTGGCGGAGCAATCCGGGGTCTCCTCCTCCAAGATCCGCCGTGGCGACATCGATGAGGAGCAGTTCGCCCGGTTGGCCGCGACGGCGCAGGAAATGCGGACGCTGCCGCTCTTCATCGACCAATCCGGTGGCCTGACGATCGGTCAGCTCGCCGCCCGCGCCCGCCGCCTAAAGCGCCAGCGGGGGCTCGACGTTCTGGTAATCGACTATCTGCAGCTTCTGCAGGGCTCGGGAAAGCGCTCCTCCGATAGCCGCGTCCAGGAGATCACGGAGATCACCACCGGCCTCAAGGCGCTCGCCAAGGAGCTGAACGTGCCGGTGCTGGCGCTGTCCCAGCTTTCGCGCCAGGTCGAAGCCCGCGACGACAAGCGGCCGCAGCTTGCAGACTTGCGCGAATCGGGTTCGATCGAGCAGGACGCGGACATGGTCATGTTCGTGTTCCGCGAGGAGTATTATCTGAAGAGCCGCATGCCGAAGGAAGGCACTGAGGAATTTTTCGAATGGCAGGCGCAGATGGATCAGGTGTCCGGCCGCGCTGAGGTCATAATCGGCAAGCAGCGTCATGGTCCCACCGGCACCGTGAACCTGCAGTTCGATGCCGAGGTCACGCGCTTCTCCAGCCTGGCACCGGACGACCATCTGCCCGAGCGGCTCGACTGATCGGTTGGTGCGGTCTCGCTTGGCCAGGATCTTGCGTCGTGGCGGCATCGCGCCGAAGCCTACCGCGTCGTGCGCCAAACGATGAGAATCGACCATGATGATTGCGGGGCATCGAGACCCGACATCGTCGTGATCCAGGACAGGACGTCGCCACCCGTGTTCCGCAGCCCGTTTTCCCCCGCCCACCCTCGCGAGCAGCATGCGGGCGGACGACTGACCATCGACCTGGCGGCGCTTGCCGCAAACTGGCGCAAGCTGAACGAGATCGCGGTCCACGCCCAATGCGCCGCCGCCATCAAGGGTGACGGCTACGGCATCGGCCTGGAACGCGTGGGCGACGCGCTCTGGAAGGCGGGCTGCGGCACCTTTTTCGTCGCGCTTCCCGACGAGGGCATGCGGCTGCGCGAAGTGCTTCCCGGCGCCACCATCTACGTGCTGAACGGGCTTTTCCGGGGCGCCGAAGCCGACATGCGCGAGGCCAAGCTGATCCCGGTGCTCGGCTCGCCCGAAGAGATCGAGGACTGGGGCCGCTATGCCCGTTCCCTCGATCGCGAGCTGCCGGCCGCCCTGCACATCGACACCGGCATGAACCGCCTCGGACTGACCTATGAGCAGGCGGAAGCCGTCAGCGGCCTGGAGATGGTCGAAGGCATTGCGCCCAAGCTGATCCTCAGCCACCTCGCCTGCGCGGACACGCCGGATCATCCGTTGAACGCCCGCCAGCTCGAACGCTTCGAGCAGGCCCGCGACCTGTTTCCGGAGGTGCCGGCCTCGCTAGCGAATTCCGCCGGGATTCTGAACGATCCCGCCTACCATTTCGATCTCGTGCGTCCCGGCATCGCGCTTTATGGCGGCGCCGCGCGCACCGACACGGCAAACCCGATGGCACCGGTCGTCACCTTGGAGGCGCGGGTCCTGCAGGTTCGGGACGTGCCCGCCGGCGACAGCGTCGGCTATGGCGCGGTCGAGAGCGTCGGACGTCCGTCGCGGGTCGCCATCGTGTCGGTCGGCTATGCCGACGGGCTGTTGCGCGCGGCCGGAAGCCGGGACGGCAAGCCCGGGGCCTTCGGCTGGATTGCGGGACACAAGCTTTCCTATGTCGGCCGCGTGTCCATGGACCTGATCGCTCTCGACGTGACCGATGTGCCGGAGCGAATCATGCACCGCGGCGCCTGGGTCGAGCTGATGGGGTCCCATGTCGGCGTCGACGATCTTGCCCGCGCCGCCGGCACCATCGGCTACGAGTTTCTCACCGATCTGTCGCGCCGCTATGCGCGCCGCTATGTCGGGTTGGACCTCGCCTGATGGCCAAACGCGCACCGAAATTCGTCTGTCAGGAGTGCGGTGCCGTCACCGGGCGCTGGGCGGGCAAGTGCGACGCCTGCGGCGCCTGGAACTCCATCGTGGAGGAAGTCGGCGCCGACCCGATTCTGGCCGGCACCGGCAAGCAACCCGCCGTCAAAGGCCGGCGGGTCGCGCTGCACAGCTTGGCCGGCACGAATGACGAACCTCCGCGCCTGGAAACCGGCATCGCCGAGCTCGACCGGGTCACCGGCGGCGGCTTCGTGCCGGGCTCGGTGCTGCTGGTGGGCGGCGATCCGGGCATCGGCAAATCAACGCTGTTGTTGCAGGCCGCCGCCCAGGTCGCCTCGGATGGCAGTCCGGTGGTCTATATTTCCGGCGAAGAAGCGGTCGCCCAAGTGCGTTTGCGTGCCGAACGCCTCTCCGTCAATGCCGCGCCGGTCGCCCTTGCCGCCGAAACCAGCGTGGAGGATATTCTGGCGACCCTGTCGGCCGGTCCCCGCCCCTCCCTGGTCATCATCGATTCCATCCAGACGCTGTGGACCTCCATCGCCGAGGCGGCGCCCGGCACGGTCTCCCAAGTGCGCGCCAGCGCCCAGGCGCTGATCCGCTACGCCAAGACCTCCGGCGCGACCGTCGTGCTGGTCGGCCATGTCACCAAGGAGGGCACGCTCGCCGGTCCGCGTGTGGTGGAGCACATGGTCGACGCGGTGATCACCTTCGAAGGCGACGGCAGCCACGCTTTCCGGCTTTTGCGGGCGACCAAGAACCGATTCGGCCCCACCGACGAGATCGGCGTGTTCGAAATGACCGGCGCGGGCCTGCGCGAGGTGGACAACCCGTCGCAGCTCTTCCTCGGCGAGCGCGACACGGCAAGTCCCGGTGCGGCCGTGTTCGCCGGCATGGAAGGCACACGTCCCTTACTTGTGGAGATCCAGGCCCTGGTCGCGCCGACCAGCCTCGGAACCCCGCGCCGGGCCGTGGTTGGCTGGGATTCCAACCGGCTGGCGATGGTGATCGCGGTCCTGGAAGCGCGCTGCGGCGTCCGACTTGCCGGGTCGGATGTCTATCTCGCAGTCGCCGGCGGGCTCCGGATCGGCGAACCCGCCGCCGACCTCGCGGTTGCAGCCGCGCTGGTCTCCTCACTCGCCGGGCTTGCTCTGCCCAGTGATTGCGTCTATTTCGGCGAGGTCAGCCTGTCCGGTCGCGTTCGTTCGGTCGCCCATGCGGCGGGCCGCCTTAAAGAGGCGGTGAAGCTCGGGTTCGGCCAGGCAGTGGTTCCCGAAGCGGTGGCGGCAGATCCACCGAAGGGATTGCGGACAGTGGCGATCGGCGGCCTCAACGACCTTTTGCAGAAAGCCTTCGACGGTGCGGATCTCGATCGCGTTCGGGCCGGCGCCGACTCCTCCGAACGCGCCCCGGCCTTGAGGCCATGACCATGAGCCTGATCGGCGCCGCACGCGCGGCGCGGGAGCCTGAGGTAATTCAGCCATGACCTTCACCGCTTTCGACGGAATCGTTCTCGCCATCGTGGTGATTTCCGCGCTTTTGGCGATGATCCGCGGCTTCGTGCGGGAGATTCTGTCCATCGCGGCCTGGGTGGTCGCCGCCGTCGTGGCCTACTTGTTTCACGACGATCTGGTGCCGACGGTCGAAAAATACATTTCTCAGCCGACGATCGCGCTCGCAGTCTCCGCAGCGGTGATCTTCTTCATCACCCTGATCGTCGTCAGCTTCATCACGATGAAGATCTCCGACTTCGTGGTGGACAGCAAAGCCGGCTTCGTCGACCGCTTCCTCGGCTTCCTGTTCGGCGCCGCCCGCGGCGTACTCCTGATCGTGGTGGCGCTGATCTTCTTCAACTGGCTGGTTCCGGAACGCAATCAGCCGACCTGGGTGGTCGCCTCGGCGTCCCGTCCGACCCTGACCGACCTGGGCAACCGGCTGCTGACCGCCCTCCCGGAAGATCCGGAAGCCACGTTCCGCGAGGCCGTGCAGCCGCGCAAGAGCGGCGCGCCGGAAGACGACAACGCCACCGCGCCAACCCGCACCACGCCGGACTACGGCAACCAGGAGCGGAGCCAGATGGATCAGCTCATCGAGTCGACCGGAAACGGCAACGAAAACCAGAGTGGAAGCGAATCTGGAGCCCCGGCCAATTGACGTCGGCGGTTCGCGTTCTTTTATAGGTAACAGCTGGGGTTTAGCGAGGTTCGAACCGGTTCAATGCCCCGTCTCTACGATTCGACAAGCCCTGCGGGTGTGGACCACCACGCCTTCGGGGACGATGACCATTTCCACGACGAGTGCGGGGTGTTCGGCATCTTCGGCCATCCCGAAGCCGCCGCGCTGACCGCGCTCGGCCTGCACGCCCTGCAGCACCGAGGCCAGGAAGCGGCGGGCATCGTCTCCTATGATGGTGCCCAGTTCTTCAACGAACGCCATATCGGCCTGGTTGGCGACAATTTCGCCAAGCCGGCGGTGATTGGCCGCCTGCACGGCAACCGGGCGATCGGCCACACCCGCTACTCCACCACCGGCGCGCCGGTGCTGCGCAATGTGCAGCCGCTGTTTGCGGAATTCGCCGGCGGCGGGTTCGCCGTCGCCCACAACGGCAACATCACCAACGCCCGCACGCTGACGCGGTCCCTTCGCGAACGCGGAGCGATCTTCCAGTCGACGTCCGACACCGAGACGCTTCTGCACCTGGTGGCGACCAGCGAACGCAACGCCCTTGTCGAGCGCTTCATCGACGCGCTCCGCCAGCTTGAAGGCGCCTACGCCATCGTCGGCATGAGCGAGAAGAAGCTGATCGGCGCGCGCGATCCGCTCGGCGTCCGCCCGCTCGTCCTCGGCGATCTCGACGGCGCCTATGTGCTGACCTCGGAAACGTGCGCGTTGGACATCATCGGCGCCCGCTTTGTTCGCGACATCGAGCCGGGCGAAGTCGTGCTCATTACCGAAGACGGGATCGAATCGCTGCGCCCGTTCGGCACCAGCCCATCGCGCTTCTGCATCTTCGAATATGTCTACTTCGCGCGCCCGGATTCGATCGTCTCCAACAAAAATGTCTACGACGTGCGCAAGCGCATCGGCGCCGAGCTCTCCCGCGAATCGCCGGCCAATGCGGATATCGTGGTCCCGGTGCCGGATTCCGGGACGCCTGCGGCGATCGGCTTTGCCGAAGCTGCCGGCCTTCCCTTCGAACTCGGCATTATCCGCAACCACTATGTCGGTCGGACGTTCATTCAGCCGACCGACGCGATCCGGCACATGGGCGTGAAACTGAAGCACAACGCCAATCGCGCCATGCTGGAAGGCAAGCGGATCGTGCTGGTCGACGATTCCATCGTGCGCGGCACCACCTCCCTGAAGATCGTGGAAATGGTGCGCGAGGCCGGGGCAACGGAGGTCCACATGCGGATCGCGAGCCCTCCCACCACGGATTCCTGCTTCTACGGCGTCGATACGCCAGAGAAATCCAAGCTCATCGCCGCACGTATGAGTGTCGAGGAGCTAGCAAAATACATCAAGGTCGACAGCCTCGCCTTCCTGTCGATCGATGGCCTCTACCGCGCGGCCGGTGAACCCCGTCGCGAAATGGAGCGGCCGCAATTCTGCGACGCCTGCTTTACCGGCGACTACCCGACCCGGCTGACCGACCGTCAGGAAAACGGGTCCGATTCGCAACTTTCGCTGCTGGCCGAGGTGGTATGACGGCCCTGTCGTTCAAAGGCCGAGTTGCCGTCGTCACCGGAGCCACGCGCGGCATCGGCTGGGGCGTCGCAGAGGCTCTGGGTGCGGCCGGCGCCCATGTCATCGCCGTTGGCCGCACGGTCGGCGCGTTGGAAGAGCTCGACGACGCGATCCAGGCCAAGGGCGGCGAGGCCTCGACGCTGGTGCCGATAAACCTCACCGACTACGACGCGATCGACCGGTTGGGGGCCGCGATCTACGAGCGCTGGGGCCGTCTCGACATTCTGGTCGGCAACGCCGGAACGCTCGGTCAGCTTTCCCCGCTCGGCCATATTCCGCCGAAGGTCTGGGACGAGGTGATCGGGGTTAATCTGACCGCCAACTGGCGGCTGATCCGCTCCCTCGATCCGCTGCTGCGCCAATCCGACGCCGGCCGTGCCGTATTCCTGACCGCCGCCCAGCCTCACACCGGCGAGCCGTTTTGGGGCGCCACTGCCGCCTCCAAGGCGGGGTTGGAAGCGCTGATCAAGACCTACGCCAACGAGATCGCCCACACCCGTGTTCGAGCGAACCTGGTCGATCCTGGCCCAACGCGGACCCAGTTCCGCGCCAAGGCCTATCCCGGCGAAGACGCAGAGACCGTCGCGCCGGCGAAGCGCCACGCCCCCGCGATCCTGGCGCTGCTAACACCGGCGTGTCTGGAGAACGGCACCCTCGTCGATCTCGGCCGGACCATGGCCGACGACGGCGTGCTTGCGAGCGAGCGCACCACCGGACTGGCGTAAACTGCCGCAGCCACTCAGAGATATGAGGTTGGAAGGTAGCGCCTACCGGCTCACTCCGCTCATTCCCGCGCAAGCGGGAATTCATAGGGAGCCAGCGGCGTGATGATGGCGGCGCGCGGAGCGCAGCCTGCCATGACGCCCGCGCAAAACGTCACCGGCAGTGTCTTGTCGCTCCCGCCCCATGGACCCCGCTTGCGCGGGAGTGAGCGGAGCAAGAGGCCGGGTCGCGATCAGAAAATCGAACGCCGACAAATTCCGACGCGCTACGCGTACGGATTGTCGCTCTTCCTGAGCGTGAGCCGGATCGGCACGCCATCGAGCTTGAACGTCTCGCGCAGTCCGTTGATCAGGAAGCGCTTATAGGCGTCTGGCAGCTCTTCCGGCATTGAACAGAACGCAATGAAGTGCGGCGGACGCGTCTTCGCCTGCGTCATATAGCGCAGCTTGATCCGTCGCCCGGAGACCGCTGGCGGCGGATGCCGCGTGATGGCGTCGTGGAGCCAGCGGTTGAGTTGCCCAGTCGACACGCGGGTCGACCACGTCTCGACGGACTTGACCACCGCCTGCATCAGCCGGTCGAGCCCCTGCCCCGTCAGACCCGACACCGGGACCAACGCGATGCCGCGCACTTGGGGCAAAAGCCGTGTCGCCATTTCGCGCATGGCGCGCTGGGCTTCGTCGCGGTTGCGCACAAGATCCCACTTGTCGAGCGCGATTACGATCGCACGGCCCTCGCGCACCAGCAGATCGATGATGTGCAGGTCCTGCTTTTCGAACGGCATGGTCGCATCGATGGTCATCACCACCACTTCGGCAAAGCGCAGCGCCCGGATGGTGTCGGCGACCGAGAGCCGCTCCAGCTTCTCCTGGACCTTTGCCTTTTTGCGCATGCCGGCGGTGTCGACCAGGCGGAAGCCCCGGCCCTGCCACTCCCAGTCGACGGCAATGGAATCGCGCGTTATGCCCGCCTCCGGCCCGGTCAGCATCCGCTCCTCGCCCAAAAGCCGGTTGATCAGCGTCGACTTGCCGGCGTTGGGCCTGCCAACGATCGCTACCTGGATCGGACGGGTGCGGCCCGGCCCGGCCTCGTCCTCGGTCGGCGCATCGTCGGGCTCTGCCACGTCGGTCGCTTCGATGTCGTCCTCGCCGGCATCGGCGGCTTCGGCGTCGGCCAGCGCCTCGAAGATCGGCTGCAGCGCGTCATAAAGCCCATCCAGCCCCTGCCCGTGCTCGGCGGAAAACGCAATCGGCTCGCCGAGCCCGAGACCATAGGCTTCCATCGCGGCCATATCGCCGGCGCGGCCTTCCGCCTTGTTGGCGAGCACGATCACCGGATGGTCGGTGCGGCGCAGAAGCGCGCCATAGGCCTCGTCGGCCGGTGTGACGCCGGCGCGCGCGTCGACGACGAACAGGATCACGTCCGCCGCCCCGATCGCGACGTCTGTCTGCTCGCGCATCCGCCCTTCCAGGCTGGACGGGCCGGCATCCTCCAGGCCAGCGGTGTCGATCACGGTAAACCGCAAATCGGCGATCCGTGCCTGCCCTTCCCGGCGGTCACGCGTTACGCCGGGCGTGTCGTCGACGAGCGCGAGCCGCTTGCCAACCAGCCGGTTGAACAGCGTCGACTTACCGACATTCGGCCGCCCGACGATGGCGACCCGCGGAATCCGGGTCGCGTCGTGGCCCCCGCGGGCCTCAGCGGAAGGCTGAGATCTGGCCGGCATCGGACACGAACACAAGGGTGCCGGAGGCGACGATCGGCGAGGTATAGCCGTGATTTGCCGCATCCAGGTTCGACCGGATCTTACCGTCGGTCGGGTTGAGCGCGACGAGTTCGCCGCTGTTGGCCAGCGCCCAGAGCGCATTGCCGGCCAGAACCGGCCCGTTCCAGGCCAACCTCTTCTTCTTGCTCTTCGGTTTCGGCAGATCGGTGCGCCAGGCGATCTTGCCGCTGGTGCGCTCCAAAGCCACCGCACGTCCGTCGAGATCGATCAGGAACACGCCGTTGCCCGAAATGATCGGCGTCGATGCGCTTCCGACATTCTGCTCCCAAATCCGCTCGCCCGTGGAAAGCTTGACCGCGATGGTGCGACCGCCGATTCCGGTGGCATAGACCACGTCGCCGTCGATCACCGGGCTACCGGAAACATCGGTGAGCCCAGCCACAGCGAGCGTGCGCGTGGAGCGGGTCACGGAATCGATCCACTTCGGCTCGCCCTTGTCGATGGAAAGCGCCATCACCTCCCCGGAACTCATCGGCACCACCACCGTGTTGCCGGAGACAGCGGGGTTGGCGGAGGTCAGAAGCCCAGCCTTTTCCGGAATGCCGCGATAGGTCCAAAGCGTCGAGCCGTCCGACTGGTCGATCGCGACGATCTCGTTGGCTTGGTTGACGACAAACACCTTGCCGCCGGCCGCCGTCGGGATACCGCGGGCCGGCGTCTCGATCGGCTGGTTCCACAACACGCGGCCGGATCCGAGATCGAGCGCCGCGACGGTGCCATAGCCCGTGGCCACGAACACCTTGCCGTTGTCGATCGCGGCTCCGCCGCCGGTCGCGACGTCGCGCTCCTTCTCCGGCCGAAGATTGGCGCTCCACGCCCGGCCGCCACTGGACAGCGACAGCGCCGTCACGGTGGCGTCAGGCGAATAGACGATAACGTTGCCGCCCCCCACGACGGGCCGCGCGGAGATGCGCTGCGACTCGTTGGCGAACTGCATGATGCCGCCGCCCGAACCGCTGAGGCTGGCGCTCCACGCCCGCCCCGCGCTTCCGCCGAACGTCACGTGGCCGGGATCGTTGCGGGCATCGCCGCCCGCCTGGGGCCAATCGCTCATGGCATGCGCCGACCCGACCGAGATCGCCGCAGAGGTCACGTTGGACTCATCCGGGCTGTCCTGGTTTGGGAACACGTCAACCCGCTCGCCCGGAAGGATCACGTCCTTCTTGTGGAACGGATTGATCGAATCGAACTTGTCGCCGACCGACCCGCAGCCGGCGACCGCCAGCGACAGTCCGACTACGCCAAGAACCGTGACGCCACGCACACTCATTCCCCTACCTTCGTCGCCGATGCAGCCGCGCCGCCGGTCTCCGGACCCGTATCGTCGTCCGAGGCCGCAGGCGGACTCATTTCCGCAGCGATCAATTCCGACATGAGCTGAACCCGGCTTCTCAGATCCTGGGTCGCACCCGCGTCGTTGGAGATTTCGGAAAACCATTTCCGGGCCGTCGCCAGATCGCCGTCCTGATAGGCGGCAAGGCCCAGAACCTCACGCGCCGCGTCCTGCCAGGGGCCGCCGACCGACGCAACCGGGGTCAGCCGCTTTTGGATCTCGCTGCGCTCACCGCCGTTCAAAAGCACGTAGCCCGCCCGCACCCGCGCCAGGTCACGCTGACGCGCGCTCAAGTTGGTGTCGGCCGCCAATGTGTCGAAACCGCCGATCGAGGCATCCATGTTGCCGGCCAGCGCCTGCTCGCTCGCGGCCCGGAACCGGGCCAGCACCGGATAGCCGCCGGGCGCATCCGCGGCGAACGCCGTCAGCGCCTCTGCGGCCTGCTCGCTGTTGCCGTCGGCAGCCTGATCGAGCGCCGTCAGGAACGTATCGCCCGCGGCACGCTCCGAACGCTCCTTGAAATACTGGTAGCCCTTGTAGCCGGCCGTGACCGCGACGATCAGAACAGCGATGAGGATGACGGCGATGCCGAACCGGTCCCAAAGCGACTTCAACCGCTCGCGCCGGATGTCCTCCTCGACCTCCTGAAAGATGTCCGTCATCGTCGCTCCTTGCCGCCTGCGATCGAAAGCACCGCCGGGCCGTCCCAGGGTCTCGGTCGCGCCGTGTAGCGTGTTCCGGGCCGTGGGCCAAGCTCTTTGGCAAGCCCGAAGAGCCGGAAGGCGCTATCGACGCGAGAAGACGGCCGGGTCAGGCGAGGACGGGAACCCCGATCAGCCAGACGTGCACCTTCCAGACAAAGAGGGCATAAACAAGGAGACCGACGACGATCGCGACCATGTCCGCACGCACGCTGGCGCGGGACGCCCCGCCAGGCCAACCGGCCGGCTGGCGCCGCTTCAGCGAAATTCGGTCGATCACCGCCCAGGCCAGGAAAGCGACGAACAGGACGACGGAGGCAACGTCGCCGTTCGCCAAGAGATGGGCGAAGGCCCAGATCTTCACCGCCAGGATCATGGGATGCTTGAGCCGCTGGCGGATGGTGCCCGGCGCATAGGCCGCGACGATGAGCACGAACACCGGCAGCATCAGAAGCATCGTGATATGCCGCATCCAGCTCGGCGAGACATACAAGATCGCCGGTCCGGCCGAGCGCCATTCGCCGTAGCCCCAGATGATCAGCACCAGCCCGACGAAAGCGACCAGGGAGAAAACGATCCGGTAGAGGCCGTCGCCAAGCCACCCGAGCAAGGCGTCGCGGAGCCGCGGGGCGGTCGGAACCAGATGTGCCCCCAGAAAGACCACCAGCCCCACCAACATGATCCACATCGCGTCGCTCTCCACGCTCACTCCTCAGAGATCTTCTAGGGGCAGGACTCATAAATCCGGAGATCATGGGTGGAGGCGATTTGGTCGAATGCCAGGAGCGAGAGCGCAGGAAACCCGGACGGTTTTCCTGCTCTTGCGACGCAGCAGTCGGGCAAATCGATCCACTCCTTCCGGCCGGTCGATTTCTTCGGCCCGGTTCGTCGCCGATCTCGACCGTACTCTCGGTACGCGCATCGATCGGCTCCTGCCGGAGCAAAGAAATCGGCAACGGCGCAGCTCCATTCGAAGTTCATAACAGCCTCACCCCTGCGGGCCGCCACGTCGATCTCAATTGAATTCTTCCACTGTCGGAAGCGACTGCACAATTCGCATTTCGTGACGCAATCCGACCAGGCACACCGCGCCGTTCCGGCATCTGCAGTTTCCCGGACTCGCGATTTTGTGAAGGCACGATATGACCTTGCGATGACCGAGCAGGCGCGTGGTTCGGCTAGGATTTCCCGCGGGCATGAAGCGCCGGGCAAAGCGGTGGGTACCGCTTTTTCGCGAAGACCGGCGCGATCGGGAAAAGAGCGAAAGCATCAAGCGATGCGACATACTCGCAGGGTGCTTTCGCGCCAGTAAAGCCAGGAAATGGCAAAGAGGGCTTGGGGATGACGGAAACTGAACGCAGGCGCAATTCGCAGCGTGTCCGGGCGAAATGGGAGCCGGTTCGCCGTCCGCGAACGCCCCGAAAGAAAATGTCCGTGCCGTTCTTCCATTCGATGAAAAACCGAGCGGCCCTGGTGCGCTGGACCATCGCCACGTCGGCGATGTGCGCTCTGTTGATCCTGTTTGCCGGCGCAACCCCGGCCTCGGCGGCGAGCGTCACCGCCACCATCGACCTGTCCGACCAGCGCATGTACGTCTCGCTCGGCAATCACCACATGTACACGTGGCCTGTTTCGACGGCCCGCAAAGGCTATCGCACCCCGACGGGCACCTACCATCCGACGCGGATGTACCGGCGCTATTTTTCGCGCAAATATCACAATTCGCCGATGCCGAATTCGATCTTCTTCTATGGCGGCTATGCCATCCACGGCACAACTGCGGTGAAATCGCTCGGGCGGCCGGCCTCGCACGGCTGCGTCCGGCTGCACCCGGACAATGCGCGCGCGCTCTACGATATGGTTAAGGCCAACGGTCCGGGGAACACCCGAATCCGCATTCGCTGGTAGCCCGGCCGGTCCCGGCCGCTTCCGAACGGCGATCAGGCCGGAACCACTTCAAGATTGGAAAGCGCGACGGTTTCGCGAAACGTTTCGGCGAAGGCTTGCGCGACCGGCGACAGGGCGCGCCCGGCGCGCCACAACAGCCCGACTTCGCGGTAGACGTCTTCCCCGACGAGCGGACGACAACAGACGGCCGCGTCGGAGGCAGCCGACAGGGCCGGCAGCACGGTGACGCCGAAGTCGGCTCTCACCAGGGCGAGCAGCGACGTGACGTTGCGCACCATCAGTCGGGAGGCGCGGGCGACCGCCTGAAACGCGGGATCGCGCATGCGCGCCGAAGCGCCGTTCGCAATGAAGCGCTGCTCGGCAAGCTCCACCGCAGAGATCGGCGCATCGTTGATCGCCAGAGGATTGTCGGCGGAACAAACCAGAACGAACCGGTCGCGAAACACGGGCGAAAAGGCGACGATCCCCTCCGACGAGGGGCGGCCCGCAATGCCCAGCTCCACGCGCTGACGTTCGATGGAAAGCTCCACCGATTGTGAATCCGCATCGCGGACATCGAGCTCGATGTCCGGCCGCTCGGCCAGGAACCGGTTCAGAACCTGGGGCATGAGCTGAGCCGCCACAGATGGCACGCACGCCACTTCCAGTCTGCCGATCTCGTTGCGGGCATAAGCCTGGATGGAGCTTACCGAGCGGTCGAACCCCCTCACCTCCGCCCGCGCCACGATCAGGACGTATTCGCCGAGCGAGGTGAGCCGGGTCTTGCGGTCGCTTTCGAACAGCGCGCCACCCAGCTCGTCCTCAAGCTGTTTCAGCGACATAGAGACGGCCGACGGTGTGCGCCCGATCTTTTCCGCCGCGTCCTTGATGTTGCCGAGGTCGGCCACCTCGACGAACACACGGAGCTGCCCCAGCGTCAGCGCCATTGCCGTCTCCACTTCAGAAAGAATGAAATATATAACAGAAGTTTCGATTTGATTGAAGTTAGCGCCCTCCCCAAGCTTGCGCGCATCACCCTTCAAAATGCGTCAAGCTGTTGGATTGTCCGCTGTGACTGAGACCTTTGGGACCTATATCGCCGGATCATGGCGCCGGTCCGACACCTCCATTGAGAACCGCAACCCATCCGATCTTTCCGACCTGATCGGTCTTTATGCGCAGGCCTCGGCCGACGACGCGAACGAGGCCGTGGAAGCCGCCAACGTCGGAGCCGCCGCATGGGCAGGCACCGGGTTAGAGGCGCGTGCGAGCGCGCTTGAGACGATCGGGCGCGAGTTGATGGCCCGCTCTAAGGAGCTGGGCCGCCTATTGTCGCGCGAGGAAGGCAAGCCGCTCGCCGAAGGTGTCGGTGAGGTGTACCGCTCCGGCCAGTTCTTCACCTACTACGCCGCTGAAGTGCTGCGCTTGCAGGGCGACAAGGCCGACTCCGTCCGAGCCGGCGTGGAAGTCGACGTCAGCCGCGAACCCATGGGGGTGGTCGCGGTGATCTCGCCCTGGAACTTCCCGATGGCGACGGCGACCTGGAAGATCGCCCCCGCCCTCGCCTTCGGCAACACGGTGATCTGGAAGCCGGCGAACCTGACCCCCGCCTCCGCCTGGGCACTGACGGAAATCATCTCCCGCCAAGACCTACCGGCCGGCACCTTCAATCTGGTCATGGGCTCCGGCTCGGCCGTCGGCCAACCGCTGATCGACAATCCCGGCGTCGATGCCATCAGCTTCACCGGTTCGCTCGATGTCGGCCGGGGTGTCGCCGTCTCGGCCGCGCGGAACCTGACCAAGGTTCAGCTCGAGATGGGCTCCAAGAACGCGCTGGTGGTGATGGACGATGCCGATCTCGAAGTGGCCGTCGCCTGCGCCGTAGCGGGGGGGTATTCCGGCACCGGCCAGAAGTGCACCGCCTCCTCCCGGTTGGTCGTGCACACCGCCGTCCATGATGCGTTCGTGGAGAAGCTGACGGCCGCGCTATCGGCGATGACCGTCGGCAATCCTCTCGACGAGACGACCACCATGGGTCCCGTTGCCAGCGAAGCGCAGCTTGCCTCCAATCTCTCCTATCTCGACCTGGCCAAAGACGAAGGCTGCACGATCGCGTGTGGAGGCGAGCGGGTCGAGCGTGAGACCGACGGCTATTTCATGAGCCCGGCGCTGATCACCGGCTCCACCAACGCCATGCGGATCAATCGGGAGGAGATCTTCGGGCCGATCGCGGCGATCATCGAAGTGGACAGCTACGACGAAGCGCTGGCCACCGCCAACGACACCGAGTTCGGCCTGACCGCCGGCATCGTGACGCGCTCACTCGCGCGGGCGACCCATTTCCGACGCAACGCCAAGACGGGCTGCGTGATGGTCAATCTGCCCACTGCCGGCACAGACTATCACGTGCCCTTTGGCGGTCGGAAGAACTCCAGCTACGGCCCGCGCGAGCAAGGCCGCTACGCCGCGGAGTTCTACACCCAGGTGAAAACGGCCTACCTCAAGGCCGGCGATCCCGAAAGCTGAGGGCAACCGGATGGCGTCTCCCGCTTTTCTGATCGACGGACTGCAATATTCCAACTGGTCGGAAGCCTTGTTCCGCCAGGTGCGCGAAGGCGGGCTCGACGCCGTTCACGTCACCATCTGCTATCACGAAACCTTCCGCGAGACGGTCGCGAACCTGGAGCGCTGGAACCGCTGGTTCGAGCTCTATCCGGAGCTGATCCGGCCGGTTCGCACCGCCGCCGACATCGAGGCGGCCAAGCGCGAAGGCCGCACCGGCATCTTCTTCGGCCTGCAGAACTGTTCGCCGATCGAGGACGACATCGGGCTGGTGGAGATCCTGCACCAGCTCGGCGTACGCTTCATGCAGCTTTCCTATAACAACCAGAGCCTGCTCGCGACCGGCTGCTACGAGGCGGACGATCCCGGCCTCACCCGCATGGGCCGCCAGGTCGTCAAGGAGATGAACCGGGTCGGCCTCACCATCGACATGAGCCATTCCGCCGAACGCTCGACCCTGGACGCGATCGAACACTCCGAGCGGCCGATCGCGATCACCCACGCCAACCCCTCCTTCTGGCACCCGGGCCTACGCAACAAGTCCGATACCGTTCTCAAAGCCCTTGCCGCCTCCGGTGGCATGCTCGGCTTCTCGCTCTATCCGCATCATCTGAAGGACAAGTCGGCTTGCAGCCTGGCGAGCTTCTGCGAGATGGTGGCGAAAACGGCGGACTTGATCGGCGTCGAACATATCGGCATCGGCAGCGACCTCTGCCTCGACCAGCCCGACACGGTGGTGGAGTGGATGCGCAACGGGCGCTGGACCAAGGAGTTGGACTACGGCGAAGGCAGCGCGTCGGCGGCCGGATTCCCGCCACAGCCGGACTGGTTCCGCGACAACCGGGATTTCGGCCATATCGCCAAGGGGCTCGCCCAGGTCGGCTTCTCGCCGCGCGATGTCGAGCGGATCATGGGTGGCAACTGGCTCGCCTTCTACCGCCGTGCGTTCGAACCGGCAGCGGCGGCACCGGCTGCGAGAACGAGCCATGCCGGCTGAGGCGGCCGGCCACCGCACCGTCGGATTGCGGCCGCCCTCGACGGTGATGCGGCTGGCGCGGCTCGGCAGCTTCTTTCCGAGCCGGCTCTCCTTCATGCCGACGCTAATGCGCCGCCTGAAGGCGGAAGGCTGGCGCGTCGAACAGGGCGAAAATGCCCTTGATCCAAACGGTTACGGCCATGTCGTCTACCATGCTTGCGGTCCGGAGCGGACCTATAGCCTGATCGCCTTTTCCCAAAAGCTCAGCGCCGAGGAGCGCAGCGATCGGGTGATCGCCCAGGCTTGGGACGCGACCTTCGCGCTGTTCGACGGCGAACCGATGGCTGCCGATATCGAACGCCTGTCTCAAAACGCCCCGCGCCAGGAGGCCGGGCGCTACCGCCCAAGCGAACTGGTGCTCTCGAGGGCGAACCGGAGCGTGCGCTTTTTCGACCATGTGGTGGAAAGCCTCGCCGCCGGCCGCCAACCCGATCCGGTGCTGGTCGCCAGTGTCGGCTATCTGATGCGAACCACCGCCGTCTACGGCAACGGCAAGTTCGGCATTGCCGATCGTGGGGTGATCGCGGAGCGGCCGGAACTTGAGGGCCCGTTCCAGGCGGAGATGCTGAACGTCTACCTGATCCGCTGCTTCACGCTGGATCTGGTCGAGCACATTGCGCGCCATCGCGCACCGCAGACTTGCGCACCCCTTGCGCGCGCAACCAAGCGCAGGCTCGGCATCGGCAACGCGACCGGGCTCGGAATGGCGCCGTTCCTGGCAACCCACCCGGTTTTGATCAACAATTGGATCGCCGCGCGGGAAACGGCGCTTGCGCGGGTGCGCAATCTTGCGCACGCAAAGGCCGAAAGCGCGGCGGCGATCCTGTCGAACCTGGCGCGGGCGAAGGCCCATGTCGCCGAATGGCGAGTGGACGACGCCCGCCAAAGCACTCGGATCGCTGAGCTGGCGGACGACCTGGACACCCTTTCCGGCTGGATCGAGGCCAACAATCCGTTCGCCCACCCTGCCCCGTTCGATGCCATCTACCGGTTTGCCGAAGACGAGCTCGGTCCGGAAGCCCAGGAGCTGACCGTCACGCTGCTTTTGGAGCCGCACGGCGATCTGGTCGACCCGCTGACGGCGACCATGAGCGCCCGCGAGACGAACGCGTTCGAAGCCGGCATGACCGTCGGCCGGCTGAAGGAGCTAGTCCGCATCCACTACGCCTGGGCGCTTCGGATCGACTTTGCCGACCCGCCGGCCCAGAGCCGGTTCTGGTACGTCTCGGAAGAAAAGCTGGAACCCCGGCTCGGCGAGCGCTTCGAGGAGGACGGGTCCGACCGGGAGATGCCGCTGGCGATCGCCCGTGACGTTCAGGCGCTCGCCACCGCCCTCAAGGAGGCCGACGACGACAGCCTGGTTGTCAAGGTGACGCTCGCCCGGCCGGAGCTGCGCCAGATCGCGGCCCGGGTGCAGACGGTCGCCCGCAATCCCTACGGCGAGATCCACGACAACCTGATCGCTGCCGATTGCCTGCCGGTCGACCTGTTGCGCTGCAAGCTCGCCTTCTTCGGCGCCTCCAAGTTCGATCCGAAGTCCGATCGTTGGACCCGGATCACCATGTTCGCCGGCGCGCCGTTGCCAGATGAGCTGACGCCCAGCCATCCTGACTGGTTCGTGCTGTCGCCGGGGACAATATGACGATGCTGTCGCTGAACGAAATCGAAGGCACCGTGCGCAAGGCCGCGGTCGGTGTCGGCCTCGCCTACGGCCTTGCCAGCGAGGCCGGCCGGGCCGCCGGCTGGCTTGCCGCCGCCGGGCTGCCGGCGCTCACCCTCTCGGCCGATGTGCTGGACGCCGTCGCAAGCGGCGATTCCAATCCAGGCCACGCCCGCGAGGACGAGAATGGCTGGACGATTGTCGGCACCGACCGGCCCCTGTGCCCGTTCCGGGCCGGTGTCGCCGCCTGCGACCTGCTCAATGCCGGAGCGAGCCGGATCACCCTGAAAGGTGTCCTGCTGCCGGTCGCGGCGATTGGCCTCTTCACCGTGGTGTCCACCGTTCCACGCCTCATCCTCAGCCGTGGCGACCGGTCCGACGGCGCGTCGATTGCAACCGGCATCGTCACCGTCCCAGAGGCCGATCCGCTGGAGACCGGTTGGGCCGGTCCGCTCGATCTGATGATCGCAGGTTCCGACGAAGATACGCCCGCGGAAACCGGTCTGAAGCGCTACGGCGAGCCGGCCGATCGCGCCCGCGTGCTTTCCACCGGCATTCCTGACGAACCGGAGGCGATGGTCCGCCTTAAGCGTCACATCGCCAAAACTCTGGTGCCGGCCTCCGATGCCTCTCGAGAGCGCGGGGCCGGCGCCGGGCGTATCGACAGCCATTGATCCGTTTCATCGCCGTTTCGGACGAAACGCCGGTTCCCCCATTTCCCGAAATCGCTCAGACAGCCGAGAGACCGTCGTGACCACCACCCGCCTCACCCTCACGGATATCGAAAGCCTCGCCTATCGTGCCCTTCTCGGCGCCGGGGCCCGCGAACCGGCCGCCGATGCCATGGCGCGCGCGGCTGTCGCGGCCGAACGCGACGGGATTCGCAGTCACGGGCTGCACTACATTCCGATCTACTGCGAGCATGTGGAATGCGGAAAGGTGGATGGTCGCGCCCAGCCGACCGTCACTCGGCCGAAGCCGGGTGCAGTGCGCGTGGACGCCGCGACCGGCTTTGCCCATCCGGCGATCGAGGCCGGCTTCGAGCAGCTCGTTCCAGCCGCCCGCGACCAAGGCATCGCAGCACTTGCCGTCCACAATTCCTACAATTGCGGCGTGCTCGGCTATCACACCGAACGGCTCGCCGCCGAAGGTCTGGTCGGGCTCGGCTTCACCAATGCGCCGGCCTCGATCGCGCCCACCGGCGGCAAGACGCCGGTGATCGGCACCAATCCCTTCTCGCTCGCCGTTCCCGGCGACGACGCCGCGCGCGTCCTGATCGACCAGTCCGCCAGCACGGTGGCGAAAAGCGAAATCATGATGCGGGCGCGGGAGGGCGAAGCGATCCCGGAGGGCTGGGCGCTCGATGCCGACGGCAACCCGACCACGGACCCTGAGGCCGCATTAAAAGGCTCCATGACGCCTTCCGGCGGCGCCAAGGGCTTCGGCGCCGGGCTGATGGTGGAAATCTTCGCCGCCGCGCTCTCCGGCGCCACACTCGGCAAGGATGCCAGCCCGTTTTCAGGAACGGCCGGCGGCCCGCCAAGGACCGGCCAGTTCTTCTTCGCGATCGATCCCGGCGCCTTTGCCGGCGGCGTGTTCACAGACCGTGTCGATGCCCTCGTCGACGCGATCGAGAGCCAGGACGGCGCCCGCCTTCCCGGCAGACGCCGCTTTGCCAACAGAGACCGGATCGAACGCGAAGGCACCGACGTTCCGAACGCACTGATCGACCGGATCGAAGCGTACGCAAAGTAGCGTCTGCCTGTCGCCCATCCGTCATCGGCATGCTTGACACTGCTCCGGTCCGCGTTCCCTATTTTTTTATGGGGGATGCGCTCGGGCCAGGGAGGCCCGGATCTTTTGTGGGAGGGACGCGACGTGGCGAAGCTTGTAGCCGACGTGATGGTCGAGGCGTTGCTGGAGGCGGGCGCGAAGCGCTGCTACGGCATCGTGGGAGATACGCTCAACTACGTGACCGACGCCATGCGCCGCCAAGGCATGGAATGGGTCCATGTCCGTCACGAAGAAGTGGGCGCCTTCGCCGCCGGCGCGGAATCCTACATGACCGGCGAGCTCACCGTCTGTGCCGGCTCCACCGGCCCCGGCAGCCTACATTTCGTCAACGGCATTTTCGAAAGCCACCGCAATGGTTCGCCGGTGGTTCTGATCTGCTCGCAGATCGACCGGGTTCAGGAGGGCCTCGGCTTTCCTCAGTCGGTCGACCAGAAAAAGATCTACGAGCAATATTCCGTCTTCTGCGAATATGTCGCCCATCCCGAACAGGCGCGCCGGATCACGGTGATGGCGGCCCAGGCAGCGTTGAACAAGCGCGGCGTAGCGGTGATCATCATCAACGGCGACACCAGCAAGCAGACGACCTCCGACAGCCACCATTGGCGGGTGTCGCGGCCTGCCCCGGTAATGCGGCCGAGCGACGACGAGTTGAAGACCTTGGCCGAGCGTATCAATCAGGCCGGCAAGGTCACGATTTATGGCGGCTATGGCTGCCGCAACGCTCATGACGAGGTGGTTGCGCTGGCAGAAAAGCTGAAGGCGCCGGTTGCCCACACCTCGCGCGCCAAGGAATTCCTGCAGCGAGACAACCCCTACGATGTCTCAATGACCGGCATCATCGGCATGAAGTCAGGCTTCGAGGCAGTCGAGCACTGCGACCTCCTCCTATGCCTGGGCACCAACTTCGCCTGGACCCAGTTCTATCCGCAGCACGCGGAAATCATTCAAATCGACAGCGACCCGACCCATCTCGGTCAGCGCACGCCGATCTCCATGGGTCTCGTCGGCGACATCAAACACACGATCGACGCCCTCCTGCCGATGATCGACGCCCGCAGCGACGACAGCTTCCTGAAACGGTCGCTGCAGGAGCACGAAAACAGCCTCAAGGACTTGGACGAGCAGACGAAGGAACCCTCGCCCGAGCTGATCCATCCCCAATTCGTCGCCAAGACCCTCGATCGGCTGGCCCCCGACAACGCGATTTTCACCGCCGATGGCGGCTCGCCGTTCGTGTGGATGCTGCGCTACATCCACGCCAAGGGACATCGGCGTTTTCTGACAAGCCTTCTGCACGGCACCATGGCCAACGCCTACCCGCAGGCGATCGGCTGCGCCAAAGCCTATCCGGACCGCCAGGTTATCGCCATGTGCGGCGACGGCGGCATGTCCATGCTGATGGGTGACCTCCTGACGCTGGTCCAGGAAGAGCTGCCGGTGAAGATCCTGGTATTCCACAACGGCACGCTGGGTTTCGTGGAAATGGAGATGAAGGTCGAAGGGCTGCTGGATTCCTTCACCGACCTGAAAAACCCGAATTTCGGCGAGCTCGCGAAGGCCTGCGGTTTCTACGGGGCCCAGGTGACCAACGCCGACGATCTGGAAGCCGCCATGACCGAATGGCTCGCCCAGCCTGGCCCGGCCCTGCTCGACGTCAAGGTGAACCGCATGGAGCTGGTCATGCCGCCGACGATCAACGCCGGCGAAGTGGTCTCCACGGCGGTCTACGGCGCCAAGGCGGTGATGAACGGACGCCTGGACGACGTTTGGACGCTGCTGGACCACAACTTCCTGAAGTGAGCCTTTTGGTCGGGGCCGCGTGGCGACAAACGTCGTTCGGCCCCGACCTAATGTCACGTTCAGACAATCCCATTGGCCGGCGCATGGCGGTTCCACCCTTTCGGAGTATTTCTGCCGTCCGCAATCGATAAGCCGGCTAATGATTGGCATTTTTGCCCCCGAAACACTCCCGCTCATCTGGTCAGGGTACCTGAGATATCCGGGGCCGTCTCACGCAAGGGTGACGATGGGCGGCGTATAACGCCCAAAAATGGCGCCAAGGGCGGCCGTTGACTTTCGCATGCCACCCCCGCCAAAATGATGGCGCTGAGTCACGCGTTTCAGTTTTCCTGAAGCCAACGACAGATATTCCTATTTGTCTTAATCGGACTCTTGCGCCAGCCTCTTCGAGGCAGGCTCCGGCTCGGCACTCGTCGCGTCCCGGTCACCTCCGGGGCGCCGAACCGGCGTTGGCCATCCCGGCGCCGCCCAATGTGGACCAAGAGGAGCAGCACGATGAGCTATCTGAAGCCGCTAGTCGCAGCGGGCGGCATCGCCTTGCTTGCGGCCGGTTTCGCACCATCGCGTGCGGACGCCGCGGAATGCGGGACTGACGACACCATCACCATCGCCAACATGACGTGGCTGTCAGCCAGTGTGCTCGCCAACGTCACGCAGACGATTCTGGCCGACGGCTACGGCTGCAACGCCGAAATCGTGCCCGGCGATACCGTGCCGACCGCAACCAGCATGCTGACCAAGTCGCAGCCGGACATCGCGCCGGAGATGTGGGTCTCCACCGCTCAGGCGATCTGGGACAAGGCGATCGCCAAGGGCAACGTCTACAAAGCCGGCGACATCTTCGGCGACGGTGGCGTCGAGGGCTGGTGGATCCCGGATTATCTCGCCGAGGAGCATCCCGAGATCAAATCGGTGAGCGACCTGAAGGACAACTGGAAGGTCTTCACCGAGCCGTCCTCCCCGGACAAGGGCCGGCTCTATGGCTGCCCGCCCGGCTGGGGCTGCGAGATCATCACCAACAATCTGTTCGACGCGCTTGGCCTGGAAGAGACCTATGAGCTCTTTTCGCCGGGCTCCGGTGCCAATCTTAAGGCCTCGATCGCCCGCAAGGTGACCCGGAAGGAGCCGATCGTTGCCTACTATTGGGGCCCGACGGCCGTGATCGGTCGCTATAATCTGGTCCGCCTCGACATGCCGGCGTACGACCCGGAGAAGTTCAAGTGCCTGACCGACAAGGACTGCGCGGACCCGCAGGTCTCCGGCTGGAAGAAGGGCGAAGTGGCCGTCGCGGCGACCTCGGAGCTGAAGGAAAAGGCCGCGCCGGTCGCGGAGTATCTCTCCAAGATGCAGGTGCCGAACGACGTCGTGAACAAGGTCCTCGCCTGGGGCGACCAGCAGTCGGCCAGCCCGGAGGACACCGCGGCCTACTTCCTGAAGAACTTCGAGGACGTCTGGACCAAGTGGGTCCCGGAGGACGTCGCGACGAAGGTGAAGGAGTCGCTCTCCTAAAAATTAGGGCCGACATCCGGTCTCGGCCGGATGTCGGTGCGCGACTTGCATAAGATGATGGCCGGGCGCGAGCGGGAAAAAAGGGACCGATTTTATCCCCGCATCCCGCTCAAACCTACGCGACCTGGCCCGGCCATCATCCGTGGACCGTCCGTGCGATCGAAATCAGAACCGGGCGACGGCAACGACCGGCGCTTCGCACGGGCCGGCTGAACCAGAGGGATTGAACGATGGAATCCGGCTTTCCGGAGCTGATTAACACGCGTGGGCTCAGGCTTGCGATCGACGACGCGTTCAACTGGGTCGTGATCGAGTGGGGGCGCCAGCTCGAGCTCCTGTTTCTGCCGGTCCTACGCCTTCTCAACAGCATCGAAGACGGCCTGCTCTGGCTGCCCTGGTATGTGGTCATCCTGGCGATCGCCGGGCTCGGCTACCTCGCCACCCGCTCGATCATGACCGCCATCGGCATCGTGATCATGCTGTTTCTCACCGGCCTGATCGGGCTGTGGGAGCCGGCGATGGCGACCATCGCGCTGATGCTGACCGCGACGGCGCTTGCCATCATCATCGGCATTCCGCTCGGCATCTTGATGTCGCGTTCCGACGGCATGCAGTCGATCATGCTGCCGATCCTCGACGTGATGCAGACGATGCCGATCTTCGTCTATCTGATCCCGTTCGTGATGCTGTTCGGCCCGGGCAAGATCCCCGCCCTGCTGGCCACCATCGTGTTCGCGGTGCCGCCGGTGATCCGCCTCACCAATCTCGGCATCCGACAGGTCGACGCGGAGGTGATCGAAGCCGTCACCGCCTTCGGCGCGACCTCCGGCCAACGCCTGTTCTCCGTGCAAATCCCGCTGGCGCTACCGACCATCATGGCCGGCATCAACCAGACCACCATGATGGCGCTGTCCATGGTGGTGATCGCCTCCATGATCGGTGCCGGCGGTCTCGGCTATCAGGTCCTGCAGGGCATCCAGCGCCTGGAAGTCAGCCGCGGCCTGCTCGCCGGCCTCGCGATCGTGTTCCTGGCCATCATTTTCGACCGCATCGCCCAGGCCTATGGCCGCCGCGTCCAACAGCACCTTCAAAGCAGCTAGGGCCCGATGAACAAAAAAGCCCCGCCGCGGGAGCCGAAGATCTCGATCGAGCACGTCTACAAGATCTTCGGAGAAGACCCGCAATCCGTCCTGGAGCGCGTCAAGGCTGGCGCCGACAAGCGCGAGATCCTGGAGGAGACCGGCCACGTCATCGGCATCCGCGACATCAGCCTGAAGATCGCCCCCGGCGAGACCTTCGTGGTGATGGGACTGTCGGGGTCGGGCAAGTCGACGCTGATCCGCCACATCAACCGGCTGATCGACCCAACCGCCGGGCGCATTCTGATCGACGGCGACGACGTCCTCACCCTCGACGAAAAGCAGCTTCGCGAGCTTCGTCGCCATAAGATCTCGATGGTGTTCCAGCGCTTCGCGCTGTTGCCCCACAAGACGGTGCTGGCGAACGTGATGTATCCGCTCAAGGTGAGCGGCGTGGCCGACGACAAGGCCAAGGCCGCCGCCATGGAGCAGATCGAAACGGTGGGGCTGGCCGGCTACGAGGAGCGCTATCCCCGCCACCTCTCCGGTGGCATGCAGCAGCGCGTCGGCCTCGCCCGCGCGCTGGCCACCAGCGCCGATATCCTGCTGATGGACGAGGCCTTCTCCGCCCTCGATCCCCTGATCCGCAGCGACATGCAGGCCCAGCTCAAGGAGCTGCAGGCCAAGCTGCAGAAGACGATCGTGTTCATCACCCACGACCTCGACGAGGCGCTCCGGCTCGGCGACCATATCGCGATCCTGAACGATGGCGAGTTGCGCCAGGTCGGCACCGGCGAGGACATCCTGCTGCATCCGGCCGACGACTACGTCGAACGGTTCGTGCGGGACGTGAACCGCGGTCGTGTGGTCACGCTCGCCAGCACCCTGCGCGAAGCGACCACGCTGCCGGCTTCGGAGCTCTCCAAGGCGCGGCTGGCAACGCTGCTCGACGGCGAAGGGGTGGAGTCCGTCGTGGTGGTCGACGGCGATAACCGACCGGTCGCGGCCGTGACCGAGCATCTGCTCTACACCGAGCGCGAAGCGCCGGAAAGCTGGTGGAACTCGGCGGACAACCTGCCGACCCCGGAAACCGCCCGGGACGACCAGGTGCTTTCCGAGGTGCTGTCACGCTACAAGCAGAATGCCACGCCCCTGGTGATCGTGGACCACAACGGCGCCGTCGTTGGGAAGCTCTCCCCGTCCGATGCCCTCGAAGCGCTCACCAATGACTGACTGAATCAGGGGGGCGGCGACACGTGCTGCGGGCCGTTACGGCAGCACCGGCGTCGGCGCCTCGCCGATGGAACGCACCGGCCGCAGGAACACACGACTGATCTCGTCGCGAGAGCTTTCCAGCGCACGGGTCAGTTCACGCATGGTGGTCTCCACCTCTTCGCCGGACAGCGTCTCGTCGAAATCCAGCGATACGGCAACCAGCACTTCGCTTGGGCCGAGGTGCATGGTCAGCACCTCGCCGAGCTCCAACACCCGTGGATCGGCCGTCAACACGCCGCGGATGTCCGACAGCAGAGCGGTCGAGGCCGCCTCTCCGGTCATCAGGCTCAAGGTCTCCCTGGCCAGAAACACCGCGGTCGCCACCAGGATCAGCCCGATCAGGATCGAGGCGATGCCATCGAACACCGGCATGTGGAGGAAATAGGCGAGCCCGACACCGAGGAGCGCAACCGTGAGGCCCGCGAGTGCCGCCGCATCCTCGCAGAAGATCGCGAACACGCTTGGGTCCTTGCTGAGGCGCAGTGCCTGCCAGATCGAGCGGTTGGGCTGCTGGTGGCGCAGCTCCTTCCACGCAATACGAAACACCGAACCTTCGATGGCGATCGCGATCCCCAGCACGAGGAAGTTCACCCACGGCTGGTGAATAGGTTCGGGATGGAGCAGACGTTCGACGCCCTCGTAGATGGAGAGCGCGCCACCGAGCGCGAAGATCAGGAGCGCCACCACGAACGCCCAGAAATAGATCTCCATGCCATGGCCGAACGGATGGCGCGCGTCCGGCGGCCGCTGGGCGCGCTTCATGCCGAGAAGCAGGATCGCCTGATTGGAGGTGTCCACCGTGGAGTGGATGCCTTCCGACAACATCGCGCTGGAGCCGGTCCAGGCGGCGGCTGCGAATTTCGTGACCGCAATGGCGAGATTGCCCGCCAACGCGGCGTAGACGACGTGCTTCGACCCGGATGCCACGCGCGCTCCTGTCGGTTTGGGATGGGATCGGACGGGAACGGTTCCCGCCTCGCCTGAAACGCCTTACGCCACCACGTAGGGGCCGGCCTTACGGGCGAACCGCTCGGCCACAGCGGCCGGGATGCGCACCGTCAGGTGGATCTGATCCGGTTCGTCATGGCGCTCCAACACCTCGGTGGAGCGGTAGAGCCAGGCGAGCAACTCGCCCTCCTCCGCCGGCAGGATCACGTCGGCGCGCGAGCGGCCCTCCGTCAGCTTCGCCTCGATGCGGTCGAGCAGCCGGTCGATGCCCTCGCCCGTCAGCGCCGAAACGGCCACGGCGTCCTTGCCCTGATCGGCGAATACGCGCTCGCGCTGGTTCGGCTCCAGCAGATCGGCCTTGTTCCAAACCTCCAGAACGTGCTCGCTGTCGCGCCCGTCGATCCCGAGCGCCGACAATGTCGATTCCACGTCTGCTGCCTGAGCGGCGCTGTCGGGATGGGCGATGTCACGCACATGCAGGATCAGGTCGGCCTCGACCACCTCCTCCAAGGTCGCGCGGAATGCCGCCACAAGATCGGTCGGCAAGTGCGAAATGAAGCCCACGGTGTCCGACAGCACGATTTCCATGCCGTGCGGCAGCCGAACCCGGCGCAACGTCGGATCCAGGGTCGCGAACAACAGGTCCTGGGCGCGCACCGTGCTTTCGGTCAGACGGTTGAATAACGTCGACTTGCCGGCATTGGTGTAGCCGACCAAGGCAACCACCGGCTGATCGCGCCGGGACCGCTTCTTGCGATGCAGCGCGCGGGTCCGGCGCACACTGTCCAGATCCCGCTCCAGCCGGTTGATTCGATCCTGAATCTGGCGCCGGTCCGCCTCGATCTGGGTTTCGCCGGGGCCGCCGAGAAAGCCGTAGCCACCGCGCTGGCGCTCCAGATGGGTCCAGGAGCGCACGAGACGGCTTTTCTGCCAGTGCAGATGGGCAAGCTCCACCTGCAGCGCGCCTTCCCGCGTGTTCGCACGGTCGCCGAAGATTTCCAGAATGAGTGCGGTCCGGTCCAGCACCTTCACGCCCCAGGCACGTTCCAGGTTGCGCTGTTGAACCGGCGTCAGGCTGGTGTCGATGACAACCAGTCCGGCGTCTTCGGTGGTGATGCGCAGCTTGATCTCGTCGACCTTGCCGGTGCCGAACAAGGTCGCCGGGCGCTGGCTCGACAGACGGATGATCCAGGCGCCGACAATGTCGAGATCGATGGCCTGGGCCAGGCCGACCGCTTCTTCCAGGCGCGCCTCCGCAGAGCGGGCCGGCGTGGCCCCAGAAGCGTTGGGCATGCGGGACTCGGTGGGCTGCTTGAGATCCGGCAGCAGCACCAAGGCCCGCGTGCGCGCCCTGACACCGTCCTCAGTGACGGCATGATCCTGTTCAGAAACTGAACGGTCGTACGGACGCTGTTCCAATCAGCCTCCTGCGTTCTCGTCGCTCGGGTCGAACAGTTGCACCGGCTGGTTCGGCATCACTGTCGAAATCGCATGCTTATAGACGAGCTGCGAATGGCCATCTCGCCGCAGAAGCACACAGAAGTTATCGAACCAGGTCACCACACCCTGCAACTTCACCCCGTTGACGAGGAAGATGGTCAGCGGCGTCTTGTTCTTGCGGACATAGTTCAAAAACGTGTCTTGTAGATTTTGTGTCCGGTCAGCCATAAGTTCAAGTTACCTTCTTATGTGGTGGAGTTTGTTTTTCGAATGCCGAGCCAGGCCCGGCAGTCGTCCACCGTTATCGGGTATGATCCATCGCGTAGATGGCGCATCTGCATGTGGTTCGCAACGTGGAAATTCCACGGTCGCGGAGGCACGCCGGGTGCTTCCTGTCGACTCAATTGCATGGCGCGTGCCAGTAGGCCGGCACGCTTGGACGAAAATACGACGCTAGCCAACTCTTTCGACGACTTCGTGAAAGCGAGTCCTGAGCGCAGTTGCAATCGATCCCGGCTGGCCGTTGCCAATCGCATGATCGTCGATCCGCACCACCGGCATGACCAGCGTGGTCGCGGCGGTGATGAAGGCCTCGCGCGCCCGGTAGGCCTCTTCGACCGTAAACGGGCGTTCCTCCACCGTCAGCCCCTCGCGAGCCGCCAGATCGAGAACGGCGGCGCGGGTGATCCCCCGCAGGATGCCGTGCTCCGCCGGACGCGTCACCAAGCTGCCCTCGGCGGTCACGATCCAGGCGTTGGTGGAGGCACCTTCGGTCACATAGCCGTCGGCATCCACCAACCAGGCCTCCTTCGCGCCGGCGCGGCGGGCCTTCTCCTTGGCAATCACGTTCGGCAGCAGAGATACCGATTTGATATCCACCCGCTCCCAGCGATTGTCCGGCAGCGTGATAACGGCGACGCCGTCTTCCGCAGTGCGCGCCGCCTTGCGCGGATCGGCCGCACGCGAGGTGATCACCAGCGATGGCGGCACGGTCGCGGCCGGGAACACATGATCGCGCGGCGCGACGCCTCGGGTGACCTGAAGATAGATCATCCCGTTCTTCACCCGATTTTGGCGGATCACTTCGCGCATCACCGCCACCAGCGCCCTGCGGCCCATCGGCTGCGCAATCTCAAGCTCGTTGAGCGACCGGTCGAGCCGGTCCAGGTGCCGGGTCATATCGATGAGGCTTCCGTCCTTCACCTCGCAGACCTCGTAGACGCCATCCGCGAACTGATAGCCTCGGTCCTCGATATGAACGGCGGCATCGGCGTGGCGGACATAGCGGCCGTTGACATAGGCAATGCGGCTCATCGATCACTCCAAATGTCGGTCGACCTTTTATGCCGGCGACCGGTCGTTTTTCAAAAGGTTCCCGAGCGAATGTCGTGACATCGACGGGCCGAATTCGCTCCACCCGTTTGTTTTCATCACGATTCCGGACGGAAAACAGGGTCCCGCTCGGCCTAAAAGAACTCCAGGCTCACGCGGAACATCTGCTCGACCTGGCGGACCCGCTCGGCGAGCGCGAAGATGACGACCCGGTCGTGGGCCATGATCTGGGTATCGCCCGTCGGCGTGATGGCGCCCTTGCGGCGGTAGATCGCGCCGATGCGGATTCCGTCCGGCAGATCGAGATCGCGCAGCGGCTTGCCGACCAACGACGAAGTTTGAAGCGCCTCCGCCTCGATGACCTCCGCCGCACCATTCTGCAAGGAATGGACCGACCGGATGCGGCCCCGACGCACATGGCGCAGCACCCGAGAGATGGTGACCGCGCGCGGGTTCACGTACGCGTCGATCCCCAGCGCGTGGGCGAAGGCCGGATAGCTGGCATTGTTGATCAGCGCCAAGTTGCGCTTGCAACCCAGCGTCTTGGCCATCACGCCGGAAATGATGTTGGCCTGGTCGTCGTTGGTCAGCGCCACCAGAACGTCGGCATCCTCGATATCGGCCTCGCGCAGGATCTCCTGGTCGAGGGAGGAGCCGTGCAGGATCACGGTGCGTTTGAGCTCGTCGGCGATTTGTACCGCCCGCTCGCGCGACTGCTCGATGATCTTGACCTTGACCTCGGGTTTGCGCCGTTCCAGCTCGCGCGCCACATAGGCGCCGATATTGCCGCCGCCGGACAGGACGACTCGCTTCGCCTCCGGCTCCTCGTGACCGAAGATGCCGAGGGTCCGGCGCACCTGATCGTGCCGGGCGACGATGTAGACGAGATCGCCGACGAAGATCGTATCGTTGCTTTGGGGCACGAACAGCCGGCCGTTGCGGAACACGCCCGTCACCACGGCGCCGAGATCGGGAAACAGCTCGGTGAGCTGGCGCAGCGGCGTATCGATAACCGGACAGTCCTCGCCGCACAGGATGCCGACCACGATCACCGCCCCGTCCGCGAACCGCACGGTCTCCACCGCGCCCGGCAACGACATGCGCCGCAGCACCGTTTCGCCGACTTCGATTTCCGGCGAGATGATCACGTCGATCGGCAGATGGTCGCGCGCGAACAGGTCCTGATAGTGCGGCTGCAGATAGCTCTGAGCGCGAATGCGGGCGATCTTGGTCGGCACGTTGAACAGCGTATGCGCGACCTGACAGGCGACCATGTTGACCTCGTCGGCCTGGGTCACCGCGATCAACATGTCGGCGTCCTCCGCCCCTGCCTGGGCAAGGACGTCGGGATGCGAGCCGTAGCCGACCACGCCGCGGACATCGAGCGTGTCGCGGATGATGCCGACCAACCGCGGCGACGTGTCGATCACCGAGACATCGTTCTCTTCCTGGGCGAGCTTTTCGGCAATGCCGAAGCCGACCTGACCGGCGCCGCAAATGACGATGCGCATGCGTCCTCGCTGGACCAAGGGACCTTACGGCAAGCCGGGTCGGCCCAAAGCTGATCGATGTCCGTCCTCGCGGGCGCCTCTGTCCCGCTCAAGTCGGCTCAGGCGATGCCTAACGACTTCAGCTTACGATGCAAGGCCGAGCGTTCCATCCCCACGAACTCCGCGGTGCGCGAAATGTTGCCGCCAAACCGGTTGATCTGGGCCTTCAGATAGTCGCGCTCGAAGATTTCACGAGCATCGCGCAGCGGTAGCGCCATAAAATGCTCGCCCCCGGGCCCGGAAGACAGCGGCGGCACCAGGGCTCCGACCTCCGCCGGCAACAGGTCCGGCGAGATCGCCTGCTCGGCGTCCTGGTCGCGGGTTAGAATCAGAAGCCGCTCGATGTTGTTCTTAAGCTGTCGAATGTTGCCGGGCCAGTCGTGGGCCTGGAGCACCGCCATGGCATCCGGTCCGATCTTGCGCATCGGCAGCCCGGCCGCCGCCGTGATCTGACGCAGGAAATGATCCACCAGCACCGGGATGTCCTCCCGCCGCTCGGCGAGCGAGGGAACCCGGATCGGCACCACGCTCAGGCGATGGAACAGATCCTCGCGCAGGCGCCCGTTCTCGATCTCGTGCTGCAGATCGCGCGCGCTGGAGGAAATGATGCGCACGTCGACGTGGACACGGTTGGTGCCGCCGACACGCTGGAAGGTCTGATCCACCAGAACCCGCAGGATGCGGCCCTGGGTCTCCAGCGGCATGTCGGCGATCTCGTCGAGATAGAGCGTGCCGCCGTGTGCCTCCTCCAACGCCCCGACCGCGCGGCCTCCCCCGTTTGAGGATTCGGTGCCGAACAGCGCCTCCTCCATCCGCTCTGGCGTAATGGTTGCGGCATTGACGATGACGAACGGCCCTTCGGCGCGTTGGGACCCGGCGTGGATCGTGCGGGCCACCAGCTCCTTGCCGGAGCCGGAAGGGCCGGACAAAAGGATGCGGCTGTTGGTGGAGGACACGCGCTCGATCATGGTGCGCAGCGTGGCCATCGCAGCCGACTGGCCGATCAGCTCCGTCGCCTCGCCGCTGCGCGCTTTCAGGTCCGCGATTTCGCGGCGCAGCTTGGAGGCTTCCAGCGCACGCTCTGCGGCTAGGATCAGGCGGTCCGCCTTCAACGGCTTCTCGATATAGTCGTAGGCGCCGCGCTTGATCGCGGACACCGCCGTCTCGATGTTGCCGTGACCCGAGATGATGACGACCGGAAGATCCGGGTGCTGCTCCTTGATCACGTCCAGCAGCGCCAGCCCATCGAGCCGGCTGCCCTGAAGCCAGATGTCCAGAAACAGAAGGCTCGGTTTTCGGGTCGCGATCTCTTCCAGCGCCTGGTCGGAATGGGCGGCGGTGCGCGCGCCGAATCCCTCGTCTTCCAGGATACCGGCGATCAACTCGCGGATGTCGCGCTCATCGTCGACAATAAGGATGTCGGTCGCCATTCTGACTAAGTCCCGTTGCCCGTTGACGAAAGGGGTGGTGTCTCGGCGCTGCCGTCGCCGTCGGGCGGCGGACCGGCGACGGCGAGAATGAGACGGACGCAAGCGCCGGGGTGGTCGTAGCCGGCCGATTTGGCGTCGAGCAGCTCCACACGGCCGCCGTGGTCTTCGGCGATCTTGCCGACGATCGCGAGGCCGAGCCCGGTGCCTTTCTCGCGCGTCGTCATGTAGGGCTCCAGAAGCCGCTGACGCCCTTCCTCCGGCAGACCGATGCCGTTGTCGACGATCTCGATGATATGCGCGTCCTGCTCGGTGCGGATGGTGACGTCGACCCGCCCCTGGTGCTCGGCCTCATCGGCCTCCGTCTTCTGCTCGATCGCCTCGGCGGCGTTCTTGACCAGGTTGGAGACCGCCTGCACCACGAGGCGATGGTCGAACCGGCCGATCACCGGCTCTTCCGGGAACTGGGTTTCCACCTTGACCCCGGGATGGCCGACGCTCTGCAGGAATACGCCCTCGCGCACCGCTTCGGTAAGGTTGCGCTCCTCGATCACCGGCTTCGGCATCCGCGCGAAAGTCGAGAACTCGTTGACCATCCGGCCGATGTCGCCGACCTGGCGCACGATCGTATCGATGCACTGATCGAACACCGCGCGATCGTCCTCGACCCGCTTGCCATAGCGCCGTTTCAGACGCTCCGCCGACAACTGGATCGGCGTCAGCGGGTTCTTGATCTCGTGCGCGATCCGGCGCGCCACATCGGCCCAGGCGGAAGTGCGCTGAGCGGCGACCAGGTCGGTGATGTCGTCGAAGGTCACCACCCAGCCTTGGCGGTGGGTGTCGGCGCGGTCCACGGTGATGCGCACGGCGAGCGTGCGCTCCTTGCCGTCGCGCTTCAGCGTGATCTGCCCCTGGCGAGCCCGGAAGCCAACATGAGAGCCACCGTCCATCAGCCCGGCCATCTCAGGCACGCCGTCGCGCAGGGGCCGGCCGATCAGCTCGTCTTCATGGGTGCCGAGGATCGTCAGCGCCGACCGGTTCGCCAGCGAGACGGTGCCGTCCGGCTCGATGCCCAGAACACCGACCGTGACACCGGCGAGCACCGCCTCAGTGAAGCGCCGACGCTGGTCGATCTGCTCGTTCGCCGACAGAAGCTCCGCATGCTGGGTACGGAGCTGGCTGGTCATGGTGTTGAAGGTTTCGCCCAGGTGAGCCAGGTCGCCATCGTTGGGATCGATCGAAACCTCGGCGGCCAAGTTACCGTGCGCAACCTCGTCGGCGGCGTCGATCAGGCCGCGAATCGGGGCCACCAGCCGGTTCGCAAAGCCAAAGCCGAGCCAGATCGCCGACACCAGGAGCACCAGGGTCACGCCGGCATAGACGAGCGCGAACGCGACCTGCATCCCCAACCGGCTCTCGTCCAAGGCCTTGTATTCCTGGGCATTGTCCTGGCTCACGCGGAGATATTCCAACACGCGCGAATCCATCGGCCGGGCGATGTAGAGATAGAGGTCGTCGTAGGCCTTCAGCTTCATGATGCCGCCGACCTGGTTGGCATCGCCCGGTGCGATCATCACCGGACTGCCATCTTCCGCGCGTTTCAACGCGGCGGCCGGAGGCATGGCGAGTTCCAGATCCGGATTGATGATGGCGCTGGTGATGACCGTGCCGTTCTCCGCCAGCAGGAACGCCTTCGGCAGAAGCCGCAACGAGGCTTGGGTCTGGAGATATTGGTCGAACCGCGCCGGCTCGTGATCGTAGAGCTGACGGGCGCGATCGACGTCATGGGCCATCGCGATCAGATCGCCCCGCAATACGCCGGCATGCTCTTCCACATAGGCATCCGCGACGGCGACGGAATTGTCGACGATGGCCCGGGTTCGCTCCTCAAACCAGCGATCGAGACCCCGGTTGAGGGTGATAACGGCCACCACCGCCACCAGCGCCGCCGGCAGCACCGCCATCAGCGAAAACAGCGCGAGGACGCGTACGTGCAAGCGTGCCCCGGCCCGACGCGCCCGACGGGCCCGCCACAGACTGACCGCCTCCCAGGCCACGCCGACGACCAGAATCCCGACCAGCAGCGCGTTGATGACGAGCGCGATTTCCACCACCTGGCCGTCCGGCGCGATCGGCGTCAGCCCGGTCAAGACCAGGAAGGTGGCCGTGACGGATACCAGCGCGGCGCCCACGGTCCACATGCTCGCCGTGCGGATCCAGGGCCGCCGGTCGCTCTGCGGGCGTAAAGGATGGTCTGTCGTAATGTCGCTTGCCGTCATAACCGCTCAATCGTCGGAATCACCACCGCGTCGGCGGCGTCACCGATCAACAACATTGTTGCAAAAATGAGACGACACCGTCCACCGGGTCGCGCCATCCACTGGCCAAGGCGGATGGCGGGCAGAAATCAGGTGTCACTTTTTTCCCGCTCGCGTTCCCAGCCGAGTTCGACCGGCGTGTGGTCGGATGTGGAATCGGGAACGGGCTGGCCGGCAAGACGCAGCGTCCGGGCAAGAAGCTGCTCGTAGATCGGCTGCCCGCCCAACAGTTCCGCCACCAGGTTCGAGACGATACAGGTGATGAAGACGGGCAACAGCAGTTCGAACGATCCCGTCAGCTCCAGGACAAGGACGACCCCGACCATGGGCGCACGCACGGTAGAGGTGAAAAGCCCACCCATTGCGGCGATCGCGAAGGCGATTGGAACCCCCTCGGCGCCGGGGACGAGGTAGGCGACGGCGGCCCCTATCGCCAATCCGGTGGAGGTGGCAAGCGTCAGGATCGGCGCGAAAATGCCGCCCGGCGCGCCGGTGGAATAGCTCGCCATCGTCGTGCCAAGCCGCAGAAGCACCAACAGGAAGAGCCCCGCGACGGTCCAATGCTCGGCGACCAAAGCCAGTATCAGCGTCTCCCCGCCTGTCGTGGCGGCAGGAAAGACGATCAGCAGAGCACCTAGAAGGAGCCCCCAGACCGCGGGGAACAGGTACGGTGACGTCACCTTGCCGAGCGCAAGCACCGCATCGAGCGACCAGAGCAGCAGCCAATTGAAGACCAACCCGAAGAGACCCAGGAGCGCGCCCAAAAGCGCGAATCCGATCAGGAAATGCGGCGCGACCATGGACGAACGGATCGCCAGGTCCGGTCCGATGCCGGCGATTTGCTCGGTAACGATCGTGGAAAAGATCGCCGCGATCGCGACCCCCATATAGGTCCGGAACGAATAGGGAAACTGGCGACGCGTCTCCTCGATGACGAACAGGACGGCAGCGAGCGGCGCGTTGAAGGCAGCCGCCAAGCCCGCGGCGGCACCGGCGGCATATAGGCCGCGCCGTTCAACCAAGCCAGGGCGAACGGCATCCGACAGGCTGGCTGCGATCGAAGCGCCGATATGGATCGTCGGCCCTTCCCGTCCGACCACCAGCCCGGACCCGATCGACAGCAACCCACCGAAAAACTTGACCGGAAGCACCCGGCGCCAGCGAAGCGGGCGCACCCCTTCCATCGCGCCCTCGATTTCCTGCACACCGGATCCGCCTGCCTCCGGCGCGAATCGGCGCACCAGAAACACAGCGGCCACCACCATGATGCTGGTGGAGACGGCGGCGATCGGCAGCGCCCATTCCATCGGCGCCACGGCGGCCAGCGCCCGATGCCAAACAAGCAGACGATCGGCCACCAGATGGAAGGTCGTGCCCAGGGCCCCGGTCAACGTCCCTACGAGCATGGCGAGCAGATAGAAGCCCGCATCGGAAGTGCGCGTCGACGCTGGCGATCCTGTCACTGGCCAATCCCGTCCATGCCGCACCCGCCCTCGCCCATTTCGATCGCCGCGCCGTTTTGCCATGGCGATCCTCAAGATGTGAATATCATCCCTTGCGGATCATGCGATCCCGGTGTTTTCGCAGCGGACCAGCGCAAATGGAGGAAACAGGATAGATCCCAGCAGCTTAAGGAGACCGCAACGGGCACCGTGCGTGCTCGAAAGGTCCGTCGCCGGCTGGCGCGGGATGCGGGCGGCCAACCGGTCTTCACTTGGCCCGGAAACGCACTCATGCACCGATCGAGCCACTCAAACGACGACGCCGACTTGCCGCCCTCACTGCCTACAAGATAAGCAAGACATGCATCATCGCTGCGCACTGCAGCCGACCTGCCGACGCAGGCCCGCGCTGCAATCTGTCATCCGCCCGTGCGCCGGCCACCCGACCTTTCCAGGATTCCTGAGAGTTCCAGGACGCTCGTATGCCGCTTTTCCTCCGCGTGTTCCTGCCCTTTTCGATCGGCTATCTGCTGAGCTTCCTGATCCGGGTGATCAACGCAGTTGCCGGCGAGCCGATCGCTGAGGAATTTGCGCTCAGCCCCGGTGAGCTCGGCCTTCTGACCAGCCTGTTCTTTCTGGCCTTCGCCTGTACCCAGCTCCCGAACGGTATCCTCATCGACCGGTTCGGGCCGCGCCGGGTGCAAGGCACGCTCTTGCTGGTCGCCGGCACCGGAACCCTTCTGTTCGCCACGGCCGGTTCGTTCTGGTGGCTGGGCGTCGGGCGCCTTCTGATGGGGTTCGGTACGGCGACCTGCCTGACGGCCTCGTTTGCGGCCTATCGGTTGTGGTTCGGGCCCGATCGACTGCCGATGATCAATGGGCTGCACATGTCGGTCGGCGGGATCGGCGCGTTCATCGGCGGCGCCCCGACAGAGGCGCTGATCACCGCGTTCGGCTGGCGCTCGATCTTTTTCGTGCTGGGGATCGGACTGTTCGTGCTGGCGTTCGTCACTCTGTTCGTGGTGCCGCGCCACGACACGGCAGCAGCCCCCGCTCCCACCCGGGTTCTCCTGCGCGAGCTCCGTTCGATCCTGGTGTCGCGGCCGTTCTGGCGCCTTTGCCCCCTGTCGACGGCGGTTCAGGCGATCTCGCTATCGGTCTCCGGGTTGTGGGCCGGTCCCTGGCTCCGGGATGCAGCCGGCGTCGCTCCGGCAACCGCGGCGATCTGGCTATCAGTGATCGGAATCGCGTTGATGCTCGGCTTTCTCAGCTTCGGCTGGCTCGGCCAGCGCGCGGCGCGGCGCGGCGTGTCGATCGAACGGGTGTTCGTGCTGGGCTGCTTCGGATTTCTGGTCGTGCAGATCCTGATGATCGTGGTCCCTCCCACGCTCACTGCGCCGCTGTGGCTGCTCTACGTCTTCTTCGGCAGCGTCGGTGTGCTCGCCTTCGTGGTCGGGTCGTCGTCCTTCAGCCCGAGCGCGGCGGGTCGCCTCAACACGGCGCTGAACTTCTTCGTGTTCGTCGCCGCCTTCCTGGTCCAATGGCTGTTCGGCGAGTTGCTCGATTTCTTCCCCGCCGACCATGGCGGCGCCTCGGCCGCAGGCTATCGCACGGCGTTTGCGATCCTGTGCGCCATCCAGGCGCTGAGCTTCATTCCGATCCTGGTCATTCGCCGGCCGGAGACCCAGGGGTCATGACCCTAATGCACGTTCGGGAAACGGGCGGACCGGTCTCCCGTCCCGAAATTGCGCTATTCGGCGAGAAGATCCGCCAATGTCAGGGCGACGACCTTGATCGCGTTCTTGAAGTCGGAGAGTTCCACGTGCTCGTTGGCGGCGTGGCTGTCGGCGGCCGCAGTGACCGCCGCACTGGAGCCGTAGAGTACCGTAGGAATGCCAGCGGCGGCATAGTGGCGGGCGCTGGTATAGACCGGTGCGCCGGTGGCGGGAACGGGGTGCCCCAGCAAGGCTTCCGCATGACGCTTGAGCGGCTCCACGATCCGCTCCGCCCCTGGCACCGTGCGCATTGCACCCGCAAGCATGATCCGGCGACATTCCACCTCGATGCCTTCGTGCCCGCCGGCCGCCTCGAACACGCGCCGGGTGAGTTCGGCCTCTACCGCTTCCGGGTCCTCTTCCGGAATCAGTCGTCGATCGACCTTCAGCACGACACGGTCGGGCACGACGTTGGTGTGCACGCCGCCCGAAATGGTGCCGACTGTCAGCTTGGCGGATCCGATACCCGCCTCCTCGCTGACGATGGCGGACAGCCGCCGACGCTCGTCATAAAGCGCGCTCAGAATGTCGGTCGCCGCCTCCAGCGCATCCGCGCCACTTTCCGGCACAGCGGCATGGGCGGCCCGGCCGCGAACCACCACCTCCAGATGGAGACAGCCGTTGTGGGCGGTGGTGATCGCCGCGACGAAACCCGCGGCAATCACCAGATCCGGCCGGGTCAGTCCCTGGCCCAGCAGCCATTGCGGCCCCACGAACCCGCCGACCTCCTCATCGAAGGTGACATGCAGTTCGACGGTTCCGTTGAGGCGGTCGGCCACCGGATCAAGCGCCAGAAGCGCGAAGGCGTAGCTCGCGACATCGGCCTTCGCATCCGTCGCGCCGCGGCCGTAGAGGGCGCCACCGCGGATTTCGGCGCCATAGGGATCGCTGGTCCAGCCCTCGCCCGGCGGGACCACGTCGGCGTGGCTGGCGAGCGCCACGATCGGTCCGGTGCCGGCGCCGAAGGTGCGCCGCACGACCAGGTTGGTCGCGCTGCGCATGCCGTACTGGCGCACGAACGGATCGGGCACCGGGTGCTCTTCTATCTCGAGGCCGAGGCCCTCATAGAGCCGGGCGATGCGATCCGCCGCCTCGGCACAGTCGCCCGGCGGATTTTCCGAAGGGATACGGACGATCTCCTGGAGAAACGTCACGGCCTCGTCGAAACGGCCGTCGACCTCGTTCTCGATCATCGCAGTCGCCTCACGGGATCAGGACCGTGGTGCCGGTGGTCTTGCGCCCCTCCAGGTCGGTATGGGCCCGCCCGGCCTCGGCAAGCGGATATTCCTGGTTGACCCGTATCGACACGGCGCCGGACGCGACCACATCGAACAGGTCGCGAGCGGTTTCTTCCAGGTCGGCACGCTCGGCGATGTAGTGGAAAAGCGTCGGCCGGGTGCAAAAGAGCGAGCCCTTCTGGTTCAGGATCTGAAGATCGAAATCCTTGATCGGCCCGGAGGACTGGCCGAACGGCACCCAGAGCCCCAGCGGATGGATGCAGTCCAGCGTGCCGGGATAGGTATCGCGACCGACGGAATCGTAGGCCACGTCGACGCCCTTGCCGCCGGTGATCTCCTTCACCCGCTCCACGAAATTCTCGGTTCGGTAGTTGATCACATGGGTGTAGCCATGCGCCTTGGCGAGCTCGACCTTGTCCTCGGAACCGGCGGTTCCGATGATGGTGGCGCCGAGATGCTTGGCCCACTGGCCGGCGATCAGGCCGACGCCGCCGGCCGCGGCATGGAACAGGATCGTGGTGCCGGCGGTGACGGGATAGGTCCGGCGTAGGAGATAGCGCGCGGTCATGCCCTTCAGCATCATGCCGGCGGCGCTCTTGTCGTCGATCGCGTCGGGCACCTTCACCACCCGCGCGGCGTCGACAATGCGTTCCTGGCTGTAGGCGCCGAGCGCTCCCGGATAGGCGATCCGGTCGCCCACCTTCAACTCGGTGACGCCCTCGCCCACGGCCTCGACCACGCCGGCGCCCTCATTGCCGGGGATGAACGGAAGCCCGTTCGGCGCCTTGTAGAGGCCGGAGCGGAAATAGGTGTCGATATAGTTCAGGCCGACGGCGGTGTGGCGAATGCGCGCCTGCCCTGGCCCCGGCTCGCCGACCTCCACGTCCTCCCATTTGAGGACCTCAGGTCCTCCGGTCTCGTGAACCACGATTGCCTTCGTCATCGTACCCTCCTTGCTCCGGCGAAAACGCGCCGGCTAGTTCTGGTTCTCTACGTGCATCGCCTTGCGCTTGCGATGGCGCATGATGTTCAGGACCTCCACCAGGGCGGAGAATGCCATGGCGAAGTAGATGTATGCCCTCGGAATGTGGAAGCCGAGACCATCCGCGATCAAGGCGACGCCGATCAGAAGCAGGAAGGAGAGCGCCAGCATCTTGGTTGTGGGATGCTCCTTGATGAAGGCCGCCACCGGTCCAGACGCCACGAACATGATCCCGATCGAGATCACGACCGCGGCGATCATCACCTCCACATGCTCCGCCATACCGACGGCGGTGACGATGGAGTCCACCGAAAACACCAGGTCGATCAACAGGATCTGCACGATCACCGACCAGAAGGCGGGATGCTTCGGTTGGGCGCCGTGCTCGTCCTCCTCGCCCTCGATGCCGGAGTGGATCTCAAGCGTTCCCTTGAACAGGAGAAAGGCGCCGCCGGCGAGCAGGATCATGTCGCGCCAGGAGAACGCCTCGCCAAACACCGTGAAGAGCGGCGCGGTGAGACCGATGATCCAGGAGATCACCAGAAGCAGCAGGATGCGCAGGACGAGCGCCAGCGACAGACCGATGCGCCGCGCCGAATCGGCGCTGGAGGCAGGCAATCGGGAAACCAGCACCGAGATGAAGACGATGTTGTCGATCCCGAGAACGATCTCCATCACCGTCAGGGTGACGAGGCTTGCCCAAATCTGCGGATCCGCGATCCATTCCATGCGCGTCAGCTCCCCCAACGTCCAATGCGGCCAGTCGCGTGCAACACAGAAACGCCGACCGGCGCCGGACGTTCATCGCTCTCGGCGGATCGGTTATAGTCCGAGAAGGCGTCGCCCCGGCTCCGACAATGTGAACAGCATAGCGCCCCAGAGGAGCAAGGCGATCCCGATCCCGCGCGGAAGCGCGCGCCCGGATCCCGCCTTCTCCGCCACCATCAGGACCGTGAAGATCGCCATCCAGACCACGTTCATGACGCCGACGGCGAACATCACCACCATTAGCGCCCAGCAGCAGCCGAGGCAGTAGACGCCCTCCTCCAGGCCGAGCCGAAACATGCCGTAGTCGGTCGTGCGCCAGCGCGACGCCAGGATCGAAAACGGTGCGCGGCAGCGGGTCAGACAGGCATATTTCGCCGGCGTGAGCTGATAGAGTCCGGCGGCCATCAGCGTCGTTCCGGCAAGCGCCGGCGCAAGCGGCGTCATGGCAGGCGACATCGTGCCGAGCGCGACAAGGCCGAGCTGAGCCGCCCCGGCAACCACCGCGAAGGCGACCCAAACGCTGACATAGCCGGCCCCGAGCAGACCCATCGACGGCACCCGCTCGCCGTTGCGGCGGGCCCGGCCGGCGATGGCGGCATAGGTGGTGAACATCGGAACGGCCGTGGGCAGCATCATCGCGAACACCATCGCCGCCCACATGGCGACGGTGACGGCCACCGTCGTGGGATCGATACCGTTGGCCAGCGTGACCGGCGCACACAGCGCCGTCAGAAAGGCCGGCACCTGAGGCGATCCGCCGACATTCAGGAGGTTCATGCCGGGCCCGAGTGCCGAGCGCAGCGCTTCCGGCACCGCCATCACGGTGGCGGCCAGATAGAGCCACCCGATCAAGGCCGCCAGCGCCACCGCCACGATCACCAGAACGCGCCCGCGCTTCGGCGTCAAAAGTGGCTTCACCGGCTCAAGATCGGGGGTGGCGGCCCCGGTCCGGGCGTCGGATGAAACGGATTGTCTCGTGCGGGCTGTCATGTCGAGGCGCGGCGACGTTTCACTTTTCCTGATCGATCCGGTCTATCACAGGATTCGCGTGCAGCCCCGCGACACGCTACCCCCTTGGCAGAGGCCCGGTGTCCGCCACATGGATAGTTGGATCGACGATAGATAGGCCGCCTCGTCTTTGAGAGAAGACGGACAATCGGAAATGAGGACAGCGCGATGGAGCCCGAACAACCGAATATCCGACACGAGGTTGCGGTCGTCGGTGCCGGGCCGGCCGGGATCACCGCTGCGCTGCTGCTCCAGGCGAACGGCTTCGACACGGTCCTGATCGGCCCCAAGCCCGCCGCCGACCCGCGCACCACGGCGCTCCTGACCGGCTCCGTCAACGTGCTGGAGGCCATCGGCGCCTGGGAGCGTGCGGAACAGTCCGCCGCCCCGATGCGCACCATGCGCATCGTCGATACGACCGACCGGCTGATCCGCGCTCCGGAAGTCGCGTTCGAAGCCGGTGAAATCGGCCTGGACGCGTTCGGCTACAACATCGAAAACAACGCCCTCAACGCCGCACTGGTGGAGACGGCGACGGCGGCCGGTCTCACCTGGATCGACGCGCCGGTGACCGATGTCGTCCATGAGGGCGGGCGGATCGTCCTTGCCGCCGGCGAGACGTCGGTCTCCGCAAGCCTTGCCGTCGCCGCCGATGGCGCACGCTCCTTCCTGCGCGAAACCGCCGGCATCGGCGTCCGAAGCTGGTCCTATCCTCAGCACGCCTTCGTGACGATCTTCAGCCACGACGGTCCTCATCACGACGCATCCACGGAATTCCATACCCGCTCCGGGCCATTCACAATCGTTCCGCTGCAGGGCCGGCGCTCCAGCCTGGTGTGGGTCGTGCGCGGCGAGGAAGCCGCCCGTATCGAAACGCTGTCCGACGACGAGTTGTCCCGCGAAATCGAGATCCGCTCGCATCGGATGCTGGGCCGGGTCACGGTGGAGGCCACGCGCGGGCTGTTGCCGCTTTCGAGCCAAGTGGCCCGAAAGCTCGGCGCCAACCGCACCGCCCTGGTCGCAGAGGCAGCGCACCGCTTTCCTCCGATCGGCGCACAGGGGCTCAATCTCGGCTTTCGCGATATCGCCGCCTTGGTGGAGGTGCTTTGTTCCGCCCGCCAACGCCGCCACGCCGATCTCGGATCGGAGGCGACCCTTGCCGCCTATGGCCGCAGCCGCCGGGCCGACGTGGAAAGTCGCACGCTCGCCGTCGATCTCCTCAACCGGTCGCTGTTGAGCGATTTCCTACCGGCATCGCTGGCGCGCGGGGTCGGCCTCTTTGCCGCCTCCCGCTTCGCGCCGGTGCGCCGGTTCATGATGCGCGAAGGGCTCGCGCCCACCGTCGGCGCCCCGCGGCTCGTTCGCGGGCTGCCGCTGGATCCCGCCGGATTCGGATCGAAACGATCCGACATCGGAGAACGAGATCAATTCCGGTAGGGTTGAGCGGTCTTTAGACGGACAATCGAGCGCACTCAGAACAAGACCGGCAGCAGGTCGTGGGTGACGAGGTAGAGCAGCGCCGTCACCGTCACCACGGAAACGACGGTGCCGATCAGGACCGCACTGGAGGCGCGCTCCACATAGACCTGATACTGGCTCGCCAGCACGAAACAATTGGTCGCCGGCGGCAGGCCGGCCATCAAAACGGCCGTCGCGATCCACAATGGATCGATTCCGCCGACCCAGCTCAGCACCACGAAGATGATAATCGGGTGCAGCACGAGCTTGATGGCCAGCAACGCCGGCAACTCCGACGGGACCCGCCGGATCGACCGGCTGGAGACGGTCACGCCGATCGCAAACAGCGCGCACGGCGCCGCCGCACCGCGCAGCATGGTCAAAAGCCGGTCCAGCGCCTGGGGCGGTTCGAAATCAATCGCCGCCGCCGCAATACCGGCGATCGTCGCGAGAATGAACGGATGCGTGAAGATCCGCTTCAGGATGACGAAGGCGGTGCGTCCGGCCCCCTCGCCTTCCCGCCCGGCAACCGCCATGAGAACGGAAACGATGACGAACAGGAGCGCGCTGTCGAAACAAAAGATCAGCGCGGTCGGTACCGTCGCAGCCGGTCCAAGGGCCGCCAACGTCAGGCCGGGACCGAGATAGCCGACATTGGAATAGGAACCGACGATGCCCTGGATCGTCGCCACCCGCAGATCGCCGCCGGTTCGCGCCACCCCGACCCCAAAAGCAAGGGCAAACATGGCAAGCGTCACCAGCGTGGTGGACACGATGAAACCCCAGCTTCCGAGCTGCTCGATCGGCGTCTCCGACAGAAGCTGGAAAAACAGAGCCGGCAGGGCGAGGTAGATGACGAAGAAGTTCAGCCACGCCAGCCCATCGGCCGGCAGCCGTATGATCCGCCCGGCGCCGTAGCCGAGAAAGATCAGGCCGAAGAACGGAAAGGCCAGCGAAAGAACGTCGTGCATCGAGAATCGGCGGGCGGTTGGCGGGTCGCTTAGCGCGCACCCACCTGTTTCGCGAATGGCACCAAAACGCAACCGGCGTTATATGGCCCCGCAGCGTCCACCACCCGTCCCGACATCGACGAACAGACGAGATCGAACCGCTTTTGCCAGTCTCTCCCCACTATCCCGGCATTTTCGGACCGGCACGCATGCGGCTCGAATATGCCGGATTGCGGACGCTGATTGCGCCGCTGCAGGCGATGTCGCCCGACCGGGCTTCCGCAGTCAGCGGCTGGCTGTGGCGCCAATTTGCCCCTCATACGAGACGGCACGCCCGAGTGCGCGAGCACATTGCGGCAGCGTTTCCAGAGCTTGCCGCGTCCGAGCGCGACCGCATCGCGCTGGCGAGCTGGGAGAATCTCGGCCGCGTCTTTGGAGAGGCGGTTCATGTCGATCGAATCGCGATGGACCCGGAGCGCGTCGAGCTGCCCGACGATATCGACCACTATCGCCGACTGGCGCGCAAAGGCTGCGTCTTCGTATCGCTTCATCTCGGCAATTGGGAACTGGCGGCTGCCCCTGCCCTTGGCAAGGACATCGCGATCGCCGGCACCTATCAGGCGATCCAGAACCCGCTCGTGGAACGCTACGTTCGCAGCCTGCGCGAACCAATCTATCGCGGCGGCCTGTTTCCCAAAGGCCATGCGGCGGCAAGGCAAACGATCGCGCTGGCGAAATCCGGCGGTGCCGTGGGCTTTCTGGCCGATCTGCGCGAGCGTCGTGGCATCAAACTGAGCTTTTTCGACCGGCCAGCCTATGCCAACCCGTTTCCCGCGGCCATTGCGCGACGCGCCGATGTACCGATCGTGGCCGGCTGCCTGGTGCGAACCAAGGGCGTCCACTTTCGCCTGCATGTGCGCGAAGTGGAGCAGGCACGAAGCAACGATCGCGACCGGGATATCGTCGAGACCACCCAAGCGATCCACGACCTGTTCGAGCACTGGATCCGCCGCTTTCCCGAGCAGTGGATGTGGTCGCACCGCAAATGGGCGCTTCGGCCGGAAGACACTCCAAAAAACGAGCAGCGCTAAAGGCTGGCAGCGTCGCAAGAAGGGGTTGTGCCGCAACGCAGCATCGGCATGATCGACGAGACCGATCGGAATTGGGTCGGCGACCGGTCGGGACCGTCATCAACCCACAAAAAACCAGAACCCATTTCGACTTTCACGGAAAGGCTGACCGGCTCGAAAGCATTATTTTGTAGCAATTTCGAACGGCGAACCGGTGCCCACTTCGCCTGGAAACGCTTGAGAGGAGACGCCTGCCTTGAAGACGCCCCGCAGCTTCTACGAACCGCTCGCCGTCGGCGCTCCCGCGCCCTACCAGACCTTGCCAGTGCAACTGGAGCGGATGATCCACTTCGTTCCACCGCACAACGAAAAGGTCCGCGCCAAGATCCCCGAGCTTGCGACCAAGGTGGACGTGATCCTGGGCAATCTGGAAGACGCGATTCCCGCCGATCAGAAGCTCGCCGCGCGCAAGGGCTTCATCGCGATGGCCGAGGCAACGGAATTCGGCGACACCGGGCTTTGGACGCGGATCAACAGCCTCGACAGCCCGTGGATGCTGGAAGATGTGCTGGAGATCGTGCCCGCAGTCGGCGACAAACTCGACGTCATCATGGTCCCGAAGGTCAACGGCCCCTGGGACATCCACTATCTCGACCAGCTCCTGGCCCAGCTCGAGGCGCGCCACGGCCTGAAAAAGCCGATCCTGCTGCATGCTATCCTGGAGACGGCGCAAGGCGTGGAGAATGTTTCCGCGATCGCGAGCGCGAGCCCGCGCATGCACGGCATGAGCCTTGGCCCGGCCGATCTCGCCGCCTCGCGCGGAATGAAGACCACACGGGTCGGCGGCGGCCATCCGCTGTATCGGGTGCTGTCCGATCCCGATGGCTCCGACGCGGCACGTTCGGCCTACCAGCAGGACCTTTGGCACTACACTATCGCCCGCATGGTGGACGCCTGCGTGGCAGCCAGCATCAAGGCGTTCTATGGCCCGTTCGGCGACTTTCAGGACGCCGAAGCCTGCGAGGCCCAGTTCCAGAACGCCTTCCTGATGGGCTGCGCCGGCGCGTGGTCGCTGCATCCGAGCCAGATCGACATCGCCAAGCGCGTGTTCAGCCCGGAGGCGGACGAAGTCGACTTTGCCAAGAAGATCCTGGATGCCATGCCCGACGGCAGCGGCGCCGTCATGATCGATGGCAAGATGCAGGACGACGCCACCTGGAAGCAGGCCAAGGTCATCGTCGATCTGGCCAAGGCGGTCGCCGCCAAAGATCCCGACCAGGGGGCACGCTACGGGTTTTAGAGGCTTTTATGAACTCCGAATGGAGCGATGCCGCCGCCGCCTTCTTCGCTCCGGAAGGAGCCGATCGATGTGCGCATCGGAGGTACCGGTCGAGATCGGCGACGAACCGGAGCGACAAAAAGCGGCCGGCCCGAAAGGGTGGTGAGCGACGGTCGGCCAATGCGTCGAAAAGCGCCCAAATACGAACGAGTATTCGGATCGCCTTTCTCCTGTTGTCCGCCTCTTTCTCCCCAACGCAGCTTCTGTTCCAAGTCCGTAACAGCCTTTAGGATCGGGTGTGGGCAATTGTCATTTTGGAATTGATGGTTGCAGTGCGCGTGTCGGCGGTTTAGACGGGTGCGCGATTTGATGGCGAAATGCGCCTCGACTTTCGCTCCCACCCTGTGACGGAGATCAGCTTCGCGGGTCAGGCTCCAAGCCGGCCGCCTCACGCGATTCGGGAGGGACGCCCCGAAGGATTGCCAGATGAGCCCCATGATGCGGACAGCGAAATTTCAGATCGGCCAGGTCGTACGCCATCGCTTCTACCCATTTCGGGGCGTGGTGTTCGATGTCGACCCGACATTCGCCAATACCGAGGAGTGGTGGCTCGCGATCCCGGAAGATATCCGCCCGTCCAAGGATCAGCCCTACTATCACCTGTTCGCGGAGAACGAAGAGACCGAATACGTCGCCTACGTCTCCGAACAGAACCTGCTGCCCGACGAGAGCGGAGAGCCGATCCGCCACCCCCAGGTTTCCGAGATGTTCGGCCAGCGGGAAGACGGGATCTATCAGAGCCGGGAAGCCCGCCGCCACTGACGTGCGAGCTCAATTAAGAGCGAGCACACGTCTTTCCGACGAACAGCAGCGGGCGAACCGATCTCCGCTTCGCCTGTATGCACTTTAATTTGCGTCGAACCGGTTGCCGCGTGGGAACTTCGGCGGCGGCAGGCGTCCGGCTTGGGCGCGATCGCCGAGCCAGTCGCGCAGCTCCTCCATGGTGCGCACATGGCGCCTGCCGGAGGAATCGGTCCAGCTCAGGCCATCGTCGGCGGAGAAGACCTTGAGGTCCGCCAGGCCGCCGTCCTTGTAGCGCTGCAGCCGAACGCCGCGGCCTTTGGCCATCTGCGGGATCTGCGCCTTCGGGAAAATCAGGAGCTTGCGGTTCTCGCCCAGCACGGCAACCGTGTCGCCGGCGGCATCCACCACTCGCAGGCATTCTTCCGTGGCACCGACAGACAGCACCTGCTTGCCGCGCTTGGTGTTGGCCACGAGCTCACTTTCCGCCACCACGAAGCCCCGCCCCGCCGTGGACGCCACCAGGAGCAACCCGTTCGGCCGATGGACCAGCACGTCGACAACGTCCTGGCCCTGCTCCATGTCCACCATCAGCCGGATCGGCTCGCCGTGCCCGCGCCCGCCCGGCAGCTTGTCGGCGCCGATGGTGTAGAAACGCCCGCCGGTGGAGACGATCAGGAGCTTGTCGGTGGTCTCCGCGTGCAGCACACGCTTCAGGCTGTCGTCCTGCTTGAAGGCGATCTGGGACGTGTCCTGGATGTGGCCCTTGAGCGCGCGGATCCAGCCCTTTTCGGAGACCACCACGGTGATCGGCTCGCGCTCGATCATCGCCTGGACATCGATATCGCCGGAAATCGCCGGGGCCTCGGCGAAGCTGGTCCGGCGGCGGCCGAGATCTGTCTGAGGTCCGAACGTCTTTTTGAGGTCCTTCACCTTGTCGGCGACCTTGGACCACTGAGCACCGTCGTCGGCAAGCAGCGCCTCCAGCCCGGCTTTTTCCTCCGTCAGGTTGGTGTGCTCCTTGCGGATCTCCATCTCTTCCAGCTTGCGCAAAGAGCGCAGACGCATGTTGAGAATAGCTTCCGCCTGGACCTCGGTCAGATCGAAGGCCTTGATCAACTCCGCCTTCGGATCGTCCTCCTCGCGGACGATCTGGATCACCCGGTCGAGATCGAGATAGACGATCAGGAAACCGTCCAGGATCTCCAACCGGCGGGTGATCTTGTCGAGCCGGTGCTGCGAGCGGCGGACCAGCACCTCCTTGACGTGGTCGAGCCAGGCTTTCAGCGCCTCCTTGAGCCCGATCACCCTCGGCACCGTGCCGCCCATCAGCACGTTCATGTTGAGCGGCACGCGGTTTTCCAGGTCGGTCAGCCGGAACAGCGATTCCATCAGGAGCGCCGGATCGACCGTCTTGGAGCGCGGCTCCAGAACGAGGCGGATATCCTCCGCGGATTCGTCGCGCACATCTTCCAGGAGCGGCAGTTTCTTCGCCGTCAATAGATCGGCGATCCGCTCCACCAGCCGGCCCTTCTGGACCATGTAGGGGATCTCGGTCACCACGATCTGCCAGGTGCCGCGGGAAAGCTCCTCCTTCTCCCAGCGCGCCCGGACCCGGATCGATCCGCGCCCCGTTTTGTAGGCCTCCAGGATCGTGTCGGCGTTTTCCACGATGATGCCGCCGGTCGGAAAGTCCGGTCCTGGCACCATCTTCACCAGCGTCTCGGTCGAGGCGTCCGGGTGCTTGATCAGGTGCAGCGCGGCGTCGGCGAGTTCGGCCACGTTGTGCGGGGGCACGTTGGTCGCCATGCCGACGGCGATGCCGGAGGCACCGTTGGCGAGCAGGTTCGGGAACGAGCCCGGCAGCACCACCGGCTCCTGCTCCAGCCCGTCATAGGTCTCGCGGAAGTCGACCGCGTCCTCGTCGAGGCCTTCCAGGATCAGGCCGGCAACCGCCGTCATCCGCGCTTCGGTGTAGCGCATGGCGGCAGCCCCATCGCCGTCGATGGTGCCGAAGTTGCCCTGACCATCGACCAGCGGATAGCGCACCGCGAAATTCTGGGCGAGACGGACCAGCGCATCGTAGATCGCCTGGTCGCCGTGCGGGTGGAATTTACCCATCACGTCGCCGACCACGCGCGCCGACTTCTTGAACGCCGTGCCGGGATCGAGCCGAAGCTGGCGCATGCCGAACAGGATCCGGCGATGCACGGGCTTCATGCCGTCGCGCACATCGGGCAGCGCACGGTGCATGATGGTCGACAGCGCGTAGGCGAGATAGCGCTCTTCCAAGGCCGCCTTGAGGTCGACCTCTTCGATGCCTTCGCCGTCTGGAATCAGTGTTTCACCCATGGCTCCTGGGTACCTTTGTGTCGTCGGCGTGGCAAGCAGTGATTCGCCCGCAAACCCGCAGCCACCCTGGAATTCAATGGTTCGCGCCTAGACCTCGGGCGACGGCGGAGACGAAGTGCTGGCGCGCGGCCGGCAACGTCTTGTCGGCCGGTCCGAGCAGGCAGACTTCCAGGAAATAGCCGGTCAGGTCGAAGGCGGCGCGCAGCTCCACCGGCGAGGCCGGAGTGGCGCTCTCCCCGCCCGACAGAAAGCCCGGCAGCGTCAAAAGTCGGTCGGCATAGGGCGCGCCCGCCTCACGACTGACGGCGCGACCCGTGCGTGGCGAGACCCAAACGAGATCGGCGGTTACGCCGGTCGCCGCGCAGCTCGCCAGATCCAGCCCGAACCCCACCTCCTCCAGGAAAGCGAGTTCGAAACGCACCATGATCGCGCCGGCCGCGCGCGGCTCGTCGAGATGGTCCAGCATGAGGCCGAGCGCTTCATAGAGGCGCGGATGCGGGTCGCGATCGGGCAGCAAGCGCAGGAGCCCCGCAGCCGCCTGAATGCCGAAGGTGCCGGTCGCCGTTTCCATCAGCCGGCCGGCGCGCGACTGCGCTACTTCCACGGCAAAATTTCCGAGCTGGTCGTCAAGGCGCGCCCGCCAGGTGACGTCCAGGGAATTGCCCGGCTGCAGCCCCGGCCGCAATCGTCGCGACCGCCCCCCGCGCACCAGCCCGGAGGCACGACCATGGGCCTTGGTCAGCACGTCGAGGATCACGCTCGTCTCACCGAACGCGCGGGTGGAAAGCACGATCCCCTCGTCCCGCCATTCCATGGTTTAGCTCGATCTCCGCAAGGTCCCGCCATCGGCGACAAGGGCTATGGCCGAAGATGTTCACTCCGGACATTCCCGCGAAAGCGGGAATCCATAGGGCCTATCAAGTGAGACGCAACTCTTTCGCCGTGCGCGAACCGTCTTCCGACAGGTTACTGCGTGGCCGGAGACCGTGCTCTACCGCCAACTCACTATGGATTCCCGCTTTCGCGGGAATGAGCGGAGTTTCTCCTGCAAACTCAGTTCGAAAAGTCCAACCCCATCTCGCGGTAGCGCTCGGGATCGTCGGCCCAGCGGCTGCGCACCTTCACATACAGGAAGAGATGCACCGGCCGCTCCACCATATGCGCGATTTCGGCGCGCGCGGCCTGGGAGATGGCGCGGATCGTCTGGCCGCCCTGGCCGAGCACGATCTTCTTCTGGCTTTCCCGCTCCACGTAGATGGTCTGCTCGATGCGCACGCTGTCGTCGCGCAGCCGCTTCCACTGCTCCGTCTCGACCGTCGAGGCATAAGGCAACTCGTCGTGGAGGCGAAGCATCAGCTTTTCGCGGGTGATTTCGGCTGCAAGCATTCGCTCCGGCAGGTCGGAAATCTGATCCTCCGGATAAAGCCAAGGCCCTTCCGGCATGCGGCGGCACAGCCCCTCTTTCAGCGCTGGAATGCCGCTGCCGGATTGGGCGGAGATCATGAACGTCTCGTCGAACGACGCGCGCGCGTTAGCCTCTTGCGCCAGCCCCAGGAGATCGGTCTTCGGCACCAGATCGATCTTGTTGAGAATCAGGCATTTCGGACGGCGGATATTCTCCAGCCCCGCCAGGATCTTTTCCGCCGCTTCGTCGAGGCCGCGCTTAACGTCGATCAACGGACAGACCAGATCGGCATCCTGGGCAGAGCCCCAGGCGGTCTTCACCATCGCCCGGTCGAGCCGGCGGCGCGGCGCGAAAATGCCTGGCGTGTCCACCAGGATGACCTGGGTGTCGCCTTCCAGCATGATGCCGCGCACCACCGCCCGGGTGGTCTGGACCTTGTGGGTGACGATCGAGACCTTCATCCCGACAAGCGCATTGACGAGCGTCGACTTGCCGGCGTTCGGCGCGCCGATCAGCGCGACGATGCCGCAGCGGGTCGCCGGCTTCGGTCCGCCCTCAGCTTCGTCCACCGATGTCATCCCTCCAAACTCCTTCGCGCATCAGGACAGCGCGCGCGGCGTTCTGTTCCGCCTCGCGTTTCGAACCGCCCTCGCCGACCCCGTCCTCAAGCCCCGCGACCGCCACCTCGACCACGAACCGTGGCTGATGATCCGGCCCGCTGCGTCCGGCCAGCCGATAAATCGGCGTCGGGCCGCCCCGGCCTTGAATCCATTCCTGCAACGTCGTTTTCGCGTCCCGAATCGGAGTCGCCGCCCGCCGCATTCGCGGCTCCCAATCGCGCACCACGACGGCGCGCACGGTCTCAAATCCGGCGTCGATAAAAAGCGCGCCCAACACCGCCTCGCAGACATCGGCAAGGATCGCCGTCTTACGCCGCCCGCCTGCCTGGGCCTCGCCGGCGCTTAAGTTCAGCGCCCGGTCCAGCCCCCAGTCCTTGGCCACTTCGGCGCAGGTCGCGCCCTTCACGAGCTGATTGTAGCGCTGGGCGAGCTCGCCTTCTTCCGCCTCCGGATAGGCCTGGTAGATCAGGGCCGCGACCGCCAGGCCGAGCACCCGATCGCCCAGAAACTCCAGCCGCTGATAGCTGTCGATCGCCTTGGCCGAGGATGTCAGCGCACTGGCGTGGGTCAAGGCGGTCGCGAGAAGCGAGCGATCCTGGAAGCGATGTCCGAGAACCGCTTCGACCGCGTCGAACGGATCTCCGGCGTGTGCGCTCATAGGGTATTGAAGATCCGACCCCACCGCACGTCCCACGGCCAGCGCCAGACCTGCCAAACCGGTGCCTCGTCCTTGATGGAGAAGAAGATGATCGAGGCCCGCCCGACAAAATTCTCAAACGGCACGTAGCCGACATAGTTGAGGACGCGGCTGTCGGCGGAGTTGTCCCGGTTGTCGCCCATCATGAAATAGTGGCCGGGCGGCACTTCGTAGACGCGGGTGTTGTCCCAGAAGCCATGCTCGTCGGCGTCGAGCACCTCGTAGGAGACGCCGTTCGGCAAGGTCTCGATGTAGCGCGGAATGCGGATCGTCTTGCCGTTCTCGTCGGTGTCGACGAAATCGCCGATCTTACGCCGCTGCACGGGCTCGCCATTGATGTAGACGGTGCCGTCGGTGACCTGGATCTTATCGCCGGGAAGGCCGATCACCCGCTTGATGAAGTCGGTCGAATTGTCGGCGGGAAGCTTAAAGACGGCGACATCGCCCCGCTCCGGCGTCGAAGCCAGGACGCGACCGGAAAACGGCGCGATCCCAAACGGAAACGAGTAACGGCTGTAGCCGTAGCTGAACTTGTTCACGAACAGGTAGTCGCCGACCAGGAGCGTGTCCATCATCGAGCCCGACGGGATGTTGAAGGGCTGGAACAGGAACGTTCGAATAACCAGCGCAATCAAAAGCGCCTGAACGACAACCTTCACGGTCTCGTAGAGGCCGCCCTGCTTCGCGGTTTTTTCGCTTGTCACGCTCATCGGGTCCTTGGGTGTGGCTGGGGCCGACCTCAATCCAGGCCGGCACGGTCATTTCAATACTGCAATTTCGGCCGAGCCGATTCGAATTCGAGCAGGCGTCCCGCCGCGATCCCCACGTCTTGATATCGGGTCGACCGGAGAGGCGCAACGCACCGCTTCGAAACGGGAGCGTCAGCGGCCGGCCGGATCATCGTTCGGCGCCGGCAATGCGGAGATGATGACGAAGGCCTGGGCGAGCGGCCATTCGTCGGTAATGGTCAAATCGATGGTTGCAATGTGGTTCGCGGGGGTCAGCTGCGCCAACCGGCGGGCGGAGTCGCCATGAAGCTCCATCGTGGGCTTGCCGGTCTTCAGGTTGACCACCCCCATTTCCCGCCATTTCACGCCCATACGGATGCCGGTCCCGAGCGCCTTGGAGCAAGCCTCCTTGGCCGCGAACCGCTTGGCATAGGAGGCGGCGCGGTTCGCCCGGCGATCCGAGCGCGCCTGCTCCACCTCGGTAAAGACGCGCTCCACGAAGCGATCGCCGAACCGCTCAAGCGTCTTCTCGATCCGTCGAATGTCGATCAGGTCGGACCCGATGCCGATGATCACGGTCGCTCTCCCGCAGCGGCTTCGGCCCGCGCCGCGTCCATGCGCGCTCGCATTTCTCCGATCGCAGTGGCAAGCCCCACGAACACCGCCTCGCCCACCAAGAAGTGACCGATGTTCAATTCCACCACCTGAGGAACGGCGGCAATCGCAGCGACCGTCTCGAAGGAAATCCCATGCCCTGCATGAACCTCCAGGCCGATTTCCTCGCCATAGGCGGCGGCTTCGGTCAGGCGGCGCAGTTCGGCCTCGGCCGCCTCGCCATCTCCGGCGGCAACCAGATCGCAGTAGCGGCCGGTATGCAGCTCCACGACGGCGGCGCCGAGCTTGCGAGCGACATCGAGCTGACGCGGATCGGGTTCGACGAACAGGGAAACGCGGATGCCGCTGTCGCGCATCAGCCCGACCGGAACGGCAAGGCGCGCTTCTCCGCCGACCACATCGAGGCCACCCTCCGTGGTGCGTTCGGCCCGATTTTCCGGCACCAGACACACGGCATGGGGGGCGGTGCGCAGCGCGATCGCGACCATCTCGTCGGTCGCCGCCATTTCCAGATTGAGCGGCCGAGCGATTTCGTGGGCAAGGCGCGCAATATCCGCGTCGACGATATGGCGACGGTCCTCGCGCAGATGCGCCGTGATGCCGTCGGCGCCGGCATCAATCGCCATTTGCGCGGCCCGGAGCGGGTCGGGATCACGCCCGCCGCGCGCGTTGCGAAGCGTCGCCACGTGGTCGATGTTGACGCCGAGGCGCAGGGGCCGCACCGTTTCCAAAACCATATCCGCCTTACGACTCCAGGCTGGTCTTCTGCGCGCGCAGGGTCTCCAGGCGCGCCTGGAACCGGGTGCGCCGGGCGGTCTGGTAGGCAGAGACCACGTAGCGGGTGACGACGTAGCCGATCGCGCCCACGACCAGGCCCAGCATGGCGCCGCCCACCACCATCGGCACGATTACCGGCCAGATGGATTCAAACGACTTGGCAAACAGCCCCGACGACATATCTGCCGCGGCGACCGCGCTGTTTGCCGACGGCAACGGTGTGCCGAGGACCGTGCGCCCGACTTCGAAGGACGCCGCCCAGATCAGCGGGAAAGTCAGCGGATTGCCGATTGCCGTTCCGAGCGCGGCGGCGATCAGGTTGCCGGCGATCAGGAACGCGACCACGAAACTCAAAATGAAATGGAAACCGACGAAGGGCGTAAAGGAGGCGAACATGCCTGCCGCCACCCCTGCCGCGATGGCATGCGGCGAGGCCGACAGCCGCATGACGCGCTTGCGGAAATAGCGCATCGAACGGCCCCAGGAGCGCCGCGGCCAGAGGGCCACGCGGAGGCGTTCCTTCAATCCCGGTTTTTCGCGGCGACTGAAAATCATGGTCTAAAAACGGCGTGCCCGTCGGCTGGTTCGGCTGCGCATTCAACTCTAGGCGCAGAGATGTTGATTGTTGTTGAAGGAATCCACAGCATCGTGACCGTCTTCAGGCAAAATTCGCATTTGCCTGATTTCAGCCGCCGGCACCGGCCGATCGGAAGATCCGCTCAAGGCAAGTGGCGCGCCCAGCGGCCTTACGCAAGTCCCCGGCTTCCGGGCTTCACCGCCGGCAGCGCCGCAAGCTCTGGCGGAAGCTGGTCGGCGGGATAGGCCGGCACCTTGTAGCCCGCCAGCGCGACCAGCGGCACGCCCACGTCCACCTCGCCGTCGGAGCGATCCACCAGCACGCCGCAGGCCACCACGTTCGCGCCAAGCTTCTCCACCGCCGCCATGGTCTCGCGGATGGAAAGTCCCGTGGACAGGATGTCTTCCACGATCATGACGCGCGCGCCTTTCGGAATCTCGAACCGCCGCAAGCGGAACTCTCCGTCCTCGCGCTCCACCCAAACCGCCCGTACGCCGAGATGACGCGCGGTTTCGTAGCCCGGTACGATACCGCCGACGGCCGGCGAAACGATCAGGTCGATCCCGCCCGGCACCTCCGCGCGCACGCGCTCCGCCAGCGCCTTGCACAGAATCTCGGTCTTGTCGGGATACTGAAAGACCCGCGCTTTCTGCAGGAAAACCGGGCTATGGAGGCCCGAGGTGAGCACGAAGTGCCCTTCCAGGATCGCACCGCACTCACGGAAGATGTCGAGGACCTCGTCGCGGGTCATGCTGAACTGCACCTTTCGGTTCGAAGGAACAAGGCCGGCAGCAGAGCATTGCCGGTTCGCGTCGCGCGTCACGCTTTCCCACAGATCGCGCGGCCATTCCAGGCCTCAGGCGGCGCGACGGCAGAAGACAGACCGCCGCTACCCGCTTACGCGCTGGATATCGGAAATCACCGGCAGGCCGCGAAGCTGCTGAATGATCCGCGTCAAATGCTTCAGGTCGAAAACTTCCAGATCGATGATCATATCGTGGAAGTCGTCTCCCCGCTGGATCATCTTGATGTTGTCGATGTTGCCGTCGTTGTCGCTGATGACCTGGGCGATCGACGCCAACGAACCGGGCTCGTTGATCGCCGCCACAACGATCTGGGTCGGGAAGCGCTGAGGATTGTCCTCGTCGATATCCCAGCGCACATCCAGCCAACGCTCCGACTGGTCGTCGAACTCCTTCAGCGCGGGCGACTGGATCGGATAGATCGTCACCCCCTCGCCCGGCGTCATGATGCCGACAATCCGATCGCCGGGCACGGCTCCCACGTTCGGGGCGAAGCGAACCGGAAAATCGCCGCGCAGGCCGCGAATCGGAAGCGAGGACGGCGCCTCCTTGGCCGCCGGCTTGCGCTTGGCGGCTTTCTTCACCGGCTTCGGCTCGCCATCGACCTCGGCTGTCGGATCCACGGCCTTGACCACTTCGCGCGAGGACAGCTCCCCGCGCCCGACGGCCGCCAAGAGATCCTCCACGCTCGCCTGGCCGAGCCGATTGACGGCGAGATTCAACTGCTCCGGCGTCACGGTGCGCGCCAGGCGCTGGAAGGCGCGTTCCACGATGTGGCGACCGAGCCCGGAATATTGCTGGCGTGAGGCTTCACGGGTGGCGCGCCGGATCGCCGCGCGCGCCTTGCCGGTCACCGCGAGGGATTCCCACGCAGCGGTCGGCCGCTGGGCCTTGGAGCGGATGATCTCGACCTCGTCGCCATTCTTCAGCTCGGTCATGATCGGCATGATCTGACCATTGATCTTGCATCCCACACAGGTGTTGCCGACGTCGGTATGCACGGCATAGGCGAAGTCGATGGCCGTTGCCCCGCGGGGCAACGCGATCAGGCGGCCTTTCGGCGTGAAGCAGAACACCTGGTCGTGGAATAGCTCCAGCTTGGTGTTTTCGAGGAATTCTTCCGGGCTGTCGCCTTCCGACAGAAGATCGATGGTGTGGCGCAGCCACTCGTAGGCGCGGCTGTCGGCGGTCAGCCGGGCGATGTTGCGCCCACCGCCTTCCCGGTCGGTGTATAGGGCGTGCGCGGCGATACCGTATTCGGCCACCCGGTGCATAGCGTGGGTGCGGATCTGGAGTTCAGCGCGCTGACGGCTCGGCCCCACCACGGTGGTGTGAAGCGAGCGATAGTCGTTCTGCTTCGGGGTGGAGATATAGTCCTTGAACCGGCCCGGCACCCCCGGCCAGGTGGTGTGGACGATCCCGAGCACGCGGTAGCATTGGGTAACGTCGTCGACGATGACGCGAAAGCCGTAGAGATCGGAAAGCTGCTCGAAGCTGACCGACTTGCGCTGCATCTTACGGAAGATCGAATAGGGTCGCTTCTCCCGGCCGGCCACGATGGCGGCGATCCCCTCTTCCGCCAACCGCTCGGTCAGGTCTTCCTCGATCTCCTGGATCAGACCGCTGTTGCGCCCGCGCATGCTTTCCAGCCGGGCGGAAATCGCAGCGCTCGCTTCCTGATTGAGCACCTTGAAGGCGAGGTCCTCCAGCTCTTCGCGGATTTCCTGCATACCCATGCGTCCGGCGAGCGGGGCATAGATCTCCATGGTCTCTTCCGCGACCGCGATGCGCTTGTGCGGCGGCACGTAGCGGATCGTGCGCATGTTGTGCAGCCGATCCGCGAGCTTGACCAGAAGCACCCGCACGTCGTCGGCGATCGCCAGCAGCAGTTTGCGGAAATTCTCCGCCTGCTTGGCCTTGCTCGACACCAGGTCGAGGCGTTTGATCTTGGTCAGGCCCTCGACGAGCTTGCCGATCTCCGCACCGAACATCTCGTCGATCTCGGCACGGGTGGCATCAGTGTCTTCGATGGTGTCGTGCAGGAGCGCGACCGCGATGGTCGCATCGTCGAGCCGGAGATCGGTCAGGATCGCAGCGACTTCCAGAGGATGGGAGAAGTACGGATCGCCCGAGGCACGCGTCTGACTGCCATGCTTGTGCATGGCATAGACATAGGCCTTGTTGAGAAGCCCCTCGTCGGCGGCTGGATTGTACCGGCTCACGCGCTCGACGAGTTCGTATTGTCGCATCATGGGTGGCCGCACGCCCCGAACATCGACGGGGCTGGGAGCCGCGAGAGCCCTAAGCGCTCCTCACAGCCGCCAGAACTGAAGGGCCACCGGCCGCGCACGGCGATGGCCCGTTCCCGATCGATCCTGGATCTTGAGAACGTCGCGCAATCCCGGGCTGGGTGCGCGAAACGCTCCGGAACCCGGCGGCCCCCCGACGGCCGTCCGGGCAGTCTGATCGATGGCAGGTCGAAGACGGGGCGACGGCAGAGGTCGCCCCCGTCGTTCCGCTCGCCTTAGAGGTCGTCGCTCTTGTCGGGCGGCACCATGCCTTCCAGACCCTTCAGGAGCTCTTCCTCGCTCATCCGGTTGAACGTCAGGTCGACCTCGTCCTCGCTCGCGCCGCCGGCGTCGGCTGCGATCATCGGCACGGCTTCGGCCTCCGGCTCGTCGACCTCGACATATTTCTGCAGCGAATGAATCAGCTCTTCCTTGAGAACGCCGGTGTTCACGGTCTCGTCCGCGATCTCGCGAAGCGCCACGACCGGGTTCTTGTCGTTGTCGCGATCGACCGAAATCGGCGAACCGCTGGAAATCATCCGCGCCCGATGGCTTGCGAGCAAAACCAGCTCGAACCGGTTATCGACCTTGTCGATACAATCTTCGACCGTCACGCGGGCCATGGGACACTACTCCTATTCCGTCCGGGGAAACCGATGGAAATATCAGCTTGCGTGGTTCAATTGCAAGATGAGGAAGTAGCGTTTTCGGAACGTCGACCCCACATACGTTGACCCGCCCCTCTTGGGGGATAATTCGGGCATCGTCTTGCAGATGATTTTCAAGTGGAATATGTCACGAAAAATACAGGTTCGATTCGAACGCGTCGGCCTCTTTTCATTATTTTAGCCGCCGCTCAAAAGCAGGCCGGCGGACATCGGACCTGCATTTTTATCCGCTCCTGCATTTCAACGTAGAGTACTGCGCCCGGTTTCCGCGTACATATAGAAAGCGTTTCCCATGTTTGACGATCGCGAGCGTATCGCGCTGTTTATCGACGGCGCCAATCTTTATTCAACCGCCAAAGCGCTTGGCTTCGACATTGATTACCGCCGCCTTCTGAAAGAATTCAACTCCAAAGGCTTTCTACTTCGGGCGTATTATTACACCGCGATGATTGAAGACCAGGAGTATTCGACGCTCCGGCCGCTGGTCGACTGGCTGGACTACAACGGATACAACGTCGTCACCAAGCCGCTCAAAGAGTTCTACGACCAGAACGGACGGCGCAAGGTGAAGGGCAACATGGACATCGAGCTCGTCGTGGATGCCATGGAGATGGCCGAGCATGTCGACCATGTCGTCCTGTTTTCCGGCGACGGCGACTTCCGCCGCCTGGTCGAGGCGATCCAGCGACGCGGCCGCAAGGTGTCGGTGGTCTCGACACTGCAGACCCAGCCGCCGATGATCGCCGACGATTTGCGCCGTCAGGCCGACCATTTCCTCGACCTGGTCGACCTGGAAGCCAAAGTGGGCCGCGACCCGGCCGAGCGCGCCGCGCGCGCCGCCGAACGGGCCGATCGCCACCCCCGCGAAACGGCCGATCAGGACGATCTGTAAGGCTGTGTCCGCTCAGGTGGCCGTCATTCCGGCAAACATCCCGGATCCGGGACACGATTGCCCGCTCTGCCCGCGTCTGGCGGACTTTCGGGCCGAAAACCGGGCGATGGCGCCGGAATGGTTCAACGCGCCGGTGCCAACCTTCGGCGATCCGGAGGCGCGGCTTCTGATCGTCGGGCTCGCGCCGGGCCTGAAGGGGGCCAACCGGACCGGCCGGCCGTTCACCGGTGACTATGCCGGCGACCTGCTTTACGCCACCCTCGACAAGTTCGGTTTTTCGACTGGCACCTACCGGGCCGATCCGGATGACGGCCTGGCACTAACGGGGGCTGCCATCACCAACGCGGTGCGCTGCGTCCCGCCACAGAACAAGCCGCTGCCGATGGAAATCCGCACCTGCCTGCCCTTCCTGTCGGCAACGATGGACGCGCATCCAAAGCTTGCCGCGATCCTGGCGCTCGGCAAGATCGCGCACGATGCCACCATCGTAGCCCTTGGCGACCGGCCCGCCCGGCACAAGTTCGCCCACGGCACGGTGCATCAATTGCCGGATGCCCCCCGCCTCTACGACAGCTACCACTGCTCCCGCTACAACACGAACACCGGCCGGCTGACGGCGGAGATGTTTGAGAGCGTTTTTAAGCGCATCGTCGGGGATCTTGGAACCTCCGCCCTCACCAAAACCTCCGCTCATTCCCGCGAAAGCGGGAATCCATAGTGAGTCGGTAGCGAGCCGAGGCAATCGAGTTCAGGGGTGGGCGTAAATGGTTGGAGATTTGGCCAAGCCGCGAACCAGACGCGTCATGGAACTGCCCTATGGATTCCCGCTTTCGCGGGAATGAGCGGAACAAGTAGCCGAATTCGGGGATCGCCCGATCCGGCGAGTAGTTAAACCCCCAGATACGCCTCGCGAACGGCCGGGTCCTCAATAAGCGCCTTGCCGCTCCCCTCCTTGGCGATCGCGCCAGTCTCGATCACATAGCCCCGATCGGCGATCGAGAGCGCGGCGTACGCGTTCTGCTCCACAAGGAACACGGTGACGCCGGCTTTGCGCAGCGTCACGATCGCCTCCAAGATCTGATCCACCAGGATCGGCGCCAGCCCCATCGAGGGCTCATCGAGCAGCAGCAAACGCGGCCGGCCCATCAGCGCGCGTCCGATCGCCAGCATCTGTTGCTGGCCACCCGAAAGCCCGCCCGCCGGGTTGCGCCGGCGTTCCGCCAAGATCGGGAACATCTCGAAAATTCGGCCCAAGTCGGACTGGACCGTATTGCGGCCTTCCTTGCTGCGATAGGCGCCGAGCCGGAGATTGTCCTCCACCGAGAGCGGCGCGAAGATCTGCCGGCCTTCCGGCACCTGGGCGATGCCGAGCGAAATCCGTTTGTGGGCCGGCACCCGGGTGATGTCCGCGCCTTCGAATGCGACGCGACCGCCAGTGACCGGCTGCACCCCGGAAATGGCTCTGAGCAGCGTGGTCTTGCCCGCCCCGTTGCCGCCGACCAACGTTACGATCTCGCCGGCGCCCACCGAGACCGACACGCCGTGCAACGCCTCGATCCGGCCGTAGCCGGAAATCAGAGTTTCAACCTCGAGCACGGGCCGCCTCCTCCGCGCCATGGGTTCCGAGATAGGCCTTGATCACCTCCGGATTGGTGCGGATGGCCTCCGCCTCGCCTTCCGCAAGCGTTCGGCCGTAATCGAGCACATGGATGCGGTCGGAAATCCGCATGACCAGCTTCATGTCGTGCTCGACCAGCACCACGGTGACGCCGCTGTCGGCGATCTCCTTGATCTGATGCTCGATCTCTTCCGTCTCGCGCGGATTGCAGCCGGCCGCCGGCTCGTCGAGCAGCAGGACCTTCGGTTCGGTGGCGAGCGCGCGGGCGATCTCCAACCGCTTCAGCGCGCCGTACGGTAGATTTGCCGCCAGATCGTCGGCCCGCCCCACAAGCCCGATGCGCTCCAGAAGGCGCAGCGCCTCCCGTCGGCTCTCCCGGTTCTGGCGCACGACCGACGGCAGCGACAGAAGATGCGGCACCACGCCCCGCGCCTCTCTCAAATGCCGGCCAACCATGACATTTTCCGCGACCGTCATGCGGAAGAAGATCTGCAGGTTCTGGAAGGTGCGCGACAGGCCGCGCGCCACCAGCCGGTTCGGCGCCAGCCCCGTCACGTCCTCGTCGAACAGCGCGACCCGGCCCACCTTCGGCAGATAGACCCCGGAAATCAAGTTGAACAGCGTGGTCTTGCCGGCGCCGTTCGGGCCGATGATAGAGAAGATCTGGCCTTCCTCGATCGTGAAGGAGACGGAATCGACCGCTTTCACGCCGCCGAAGTCGATGCCGATTTCGGATACTTGAAGCGCGGTCATTTCGCCCCCCTCGCAATGAGTGCGACGAGACTCGGCACGATGCCTTTGCGCAGGAAGATCATGAACACCATCAGGATGAAGCCGAGCGCGAGATGCTCATATTCCTGAAAGGCGGAGAGCGCCTGGGGCAGTGCGATCAGGATCGCCGCGCCAACGACCGAGCCGAAGATCGAGCCCATGCCGCCGAGCACCACCATCACCACGAACTCGATGGAGTGCATGAAGCCCGCCACGTCGGGCGTTATGAAACCATTGAAAAGCGCCAGCATCCCGCCGGCAAGCGCGGTGTAGACGGCGGAGACGATGAAGGCGATCACCTTGTAGCGGGCGACGTCGATACCGGCGACGCGAGCGGCGACCTCGGAATCGTGCAAAGCCCTCAGCGCCCGGCCCGTCGGCGAGTTGACCAGATTGAGCGCCAGCCATGCGCCGAGCACCAACACCGCGCCCGAGATCCAATACCAGTTGTCGACGCCCTTGATCTTGACCCCGAACAGGACCGGACGAGCCACCGTCATGCCATCCGGCCCGCCGGTGAGGCCGGATTCATTGGAAAGCACCATCGCTACCAGAATGCCGAAACCGAGCGTGGCAACCGCCAGATAGTGGCCCTTCAGCTTCAGAATCGGTCGGCCAACGAGAAGCGCGATCACGGCGGCCGCGACCAGCCCGAGCACGAGCGCCAACAGCGGCGATATCCCGAACACGTTCGGAGCCACGGCCGTAGCATAGGCTCCGATGCCAAAGAAGCCCGCATGGCCAAGGCTGACCTGCCCGGCAAAGCCCATGAGCAGGTTCAGCCCAATCGCGGCGAGCGCGGAGATCCACACAAGCGTGGCAACCCGAAGATAGAAGTTGGAGCCGAGCCCGAAGCCGCAGGCGAGCACGATCGCGGCGATCAGAGCCGGCACGGCCAGCGGATGAGAGAAGATGCGCGCCATCGGTCAGACCCGCTCCACGCTGGCGCGGCCGAACAGGCCGGTGGGCATGAAGAACAGCACCGCCAGGATGGCGAGAAAGGCAATCGCATCCTTGTAGTCCGACGAGATATAGCCGGCGCCGAAGGCCTCCAGGAGGCCGATAAGCAATCCGCCGACGATCGCGCCGATCGGGCTGCCCATGCCACCGACCATGGCGGCGGCGAACCCTTTGAGCGCCAGCAGCGTGCCGACATCGTAGCGCGTCAGCGTGATCGGCGTGACCAGGATGCCGGCGAGCGCGCCGATCGCGGCGGAGACGGCAAAGGACAAGCCCACGACATAACTGGTGTTGATGCCGACCAGCTTGGCGGCGAGCCGATTGGCGGCTGTCGCCAGGATCGCCTTGCCGAGCAGGGTCTTGCTGAGAAAGACCCAGAGACACACCACGATCACCATACCGCCGCCGAGCACCCACAGGCTCTGGGGCAGGATCGCGGCGCCCCCGAAAATGATTGGGGTGTCGCCGGTAAAGGGGGGCAGCGTGTGGAACTGCTTGTCGAAGACGAAGCTCGCCGCGCTTCTAAGAAAAATGGAGGCGCCGATGGTGATGATGATCAGTGTGACGGCGTCCGCGCCGCGTGCCGGCTCGATTGCAAGCCGGTGCAGCAGCAAGCCGACGGCGATCGCGACCACGATCGCGGCGACCGCCGCGACGGGCAGCGGAACGCCGGCCGACGCGATGGCCACAGTCGCCATACCGCCGATCATGACGAACTCGCCCTGGGCGAAATTCACCACGTCGGAGGCGTTGTAGATCAGCGTGAAGCCGAGCGCGACGAGCGCATAGACCGCACCGACCGTCAGACCCGAAAACGCAAATTGCAGAAATTCAGCCATAGTATCCGCCCACGCCGCCGGGACGCGAGCGCGCCTTAAGCGGCCCGCCCGAACTGGCAGCGAGAGACTGCCCCTGGAGCGTTTCCTGGCGACATGGAAACCGGTTCGCCGTCCGGAAACGCGTTAAAACAATGAGTTGGAGCCGATCTGCTCGTCCGCGAAAAGCGGAACGGCTCTCGAATGCGTCGCAATCCAAACGAAGGAAGGAAGCGTCCGCCGCGTCGGGCCGGCGGACGCTCGCTTTGGCCGAGCGAAGATCAATTCTCGCCGACGATGACCCAGTCGCCGTCGCGGATCTCCAGCATCTTGAAAGCCGAGACGTCGAGGCCGAGGTGGTCGTCCGGGCTCATGTTGACCTCACCGCCGGTGCCGACGAAGCCGGAGGTCTCCTCGATCGCGTCGCGCACGGCGTTCGGATCGGTGGAGCCCGCCTTTTCGATGGCATCGACCAGGATCATCAGGCCGTCATAGGCATGACCGCCGAAGGTCGAGACAGGCTCGCCCGTGCCGTCCTCGTAGGCTGTCTTGTAACCGACCACGACCTCTTTCTGGGGATCGTCGTCCGGCAGCTTGTCGGCAACCAGCAGCGCGGCGGCCGGCAGGCGCACGCCCTCCGCCGCGTCTCCGGCGAGCTCGATGAAGCTCTTGGAGGCGACGCCATGGCTTTGGTAGAGCGGCACATCGATCCCGAGCTGGCGATAGTTCCGGGTGACGATCGCCGGGCCCTGGCCGAAGCCGGGATTGATCACCGCCTGGACGCCGTCGGTGTTCTTGATCTTGGTAAGCTGCGGCGTCATGTCGGCGTCGGAGGGGCCGTAAGTCTCGTCGGCAATCACCTCGATACCGTAGTCGCCGACCACGTCGAGGCACTGCTCGCGCATCGACTTTCCGAACCCGCCGGTGCCGGAGATCATGCCGATCTTGGTGTAGCCGTTGGCCTTCATGTCCTCGAAGACCTTCTGGCAAGCCATCCTGTCGGTGTGCGGCGTCTTGAAGACAAATTTCTTGACAGGGTCGGTGATGACCACGGCGCCACCGAGCGAAATGAACGGGATCTCGGCGTCCTCCACCAGCGGCACCATCGCCATGGTGGTTCCTGTGGTCGCACCGCCGACGATCGCGGTGACCTCGTCGTCCTCGATCAGACGAGTGGCGAAGGTGCGCGCCTTGTTCGGGTCGCCGCCGGAATCGTAGATCACGAGTTCCAACGGGCGACCGAGCACGCCGCCCTCTTCGTTGACCTTGTCGACATACATCTCCAGCGTCTTCTTCTCCGGATCTCCCAGGAAGGACGCAGGTCCGGTCACGGCCAGCACCGACCCGATCTTGATCGGCTCTTCGGCGGCTGCCGCCGTCAAACCGATCGCAAGTGCGGCCACCGAGGCAGCCGCCACACGCGTCACGCGACGAAGCGTTCTCATTCGATTTCCTCCCATGTTTGTCGTCCTGAAGCGGATCGGGATCAGCTTTCTGCCCTCGCTCCGCTCGAACCTCTTATTGCCGCAGGATGCGGGTTCCGGCCCTGGGTCCTCTTTGCCCGCGGCCGTTGATCTTGCTATCGTGACCTCAGGCCGCCTGCCGGCGCACAGTGGCGACCCGGAACCGGTTGGCGACGAACGCCGCATCGGTTAGGCAGGCCGTGCCCGCCGGGTTTGCGCCAGAGACATGATAGTCGGAGAAGGCCGCCGACTGATTGACCAGGATCTGTCCAGTCAGATTGACCGAGAGCGGCGCGCCGGCATCGGCAAAGGCCGCTTCGGCCGCTTCCAGCTCGCCGGTATCGGTGGAATAGATCGAGGCAGTGATCGCGCCCTTGGTCTTGGCGGCGCCGGCTGCCCGCTGAATGGCATCGTCTGCGCCATCGGTGGCAATCACGAACGCGATCGGACCGAACCGCTCCTCCAAATAGGCCGCCTCGTCCGCCGCATCGAGCTGGACCAGCAGCGGCGTGGCCGTCCGCGCCCCTTCGGGCACCGAGCCACCCGTTACCGGCGCGGAGTCGTGCACCACCTTGCCGAGCGCGCGCGCCGCTTCGATGCGGGCGAGCGTGTCGGGATTTTGGACCGCGCCCAGAATACCCATCGCCCGGTCGGGATCGCCAAGCAGCTTGTCCAGCGCGGCCGCGATGCCGGCCGCGACCTCGTCGACGCTCTTGTGGCCATCATCTGTCTGGATGCCTTCGCGGGGCACGAAGATGTTCTGCGGCGCCGTGCACATCTGGCCGCAATAGAGCGACAGCGAAAACGCGATGTTGCCGCACATGCCCTTGAAGGAGTCCGTGGAGAGCGCCACCACCGAGTTGACACCCGCCTCCTCGGTGAAGACCTGCTTGCCGTCCGAATTGGTCCGGATCCATTCGCCGAAGGCGCGCGAGCCGGTGAAATCAATGATCGCGATGTCGGGATGGGTCACGAGCGCCTGGGTAATCGGCGCGTCGGGCTCGTCCGCAGCGAGCGTCGCCACATTCGGGTCGAAGCCTTGCTCGGCAAGGACTTGGCGGGTGATCTTCACTGTCAGCGCGAGCGGCAGGATCGCCATCGGATGCGGTTTCACCACGACCGAATTGCCGGTGGCGAGATCGGCGAAATAGGCCGAATAGGAGTTCCAGTTCGGGAAGGTCGCGCAGCCGATCACCAGCGCCACGCCACGTGGGACGATCTTGAAGGTCTTGTCCAGCACGGCCGGCGGGTTCTTGCCCTGAGGCTTCTCCCAACGCGCCGCACCGGGCACACGCCGCATCTCGTCATAGGCGTAGGCCAGGGCTTCCAACCCGCGATCCTGGGCGTGCGGTCCGCCAGCCTGAAAGGCCATCATGAAGGATTGGCCGGAGGTGTGCATGACGGCATTCGCCATCAGGAAGGACTGCTTGTTGATCCGGTCCAGGATCTCCATGCAGATCCCCACCCGGGTCTCCACGGAAGCCGCGCCCCAGGCTTTGCCGGCCGCCTTCGCCGCGGCAACCAGGGCGGAGGGGTCGACAGCCGGATAGGTCGTGCCGAGCGCGAAGCCGTAAGGGCTCTCTTCCTTGCCGACCCGGCCGCCAGTGGTCGGCTGATCCAGATCGAACGGGGCGTTCAGGAGCGCCTGGAAAGCAGCTTCCCCATCGGCCTTCGCGCTTTCGCCATAGATCTTGCCGGACGGCATCTCCGGATAGGGCGTCCAATAGCCTCGGCTGTGCGCCGCTTCCACGGCACGCTCGAGGGTCTCGCGATGGCGATCGAACAACTCCGACATGTCTCTCTCCCATGCGCCGCCGGCTTCCAACTCCGGCGATCGGCCGCCTGTCCGCAACGACACCGATCGCGTTGACAGCCCGGCTTTTGAGCCATACTAATTGATTAACCGTCCGGTCAGTCAAGTACTGATTTTCGGACGAGAAGCGGCACGGGCCGCCGGCGTGCTATGCCGGTCGCTCCGATGATCGCCATTGATTTGGGAGACACGCCATGGACGAGACCCCGGTCCTCACCGAGGTTCGCGAGGGATATCGGCTGATTACGCTCAATCGGCCGGACAAGCTGAATTCCTTCAACGAAGCGATGCATGTCGCGCTGGCCGAAGCGCTGGCGGAGGCGGAAGCCGACCTCGCCTGCCGCGCGCTTGTGCTCACCGGTGCCGGTCGCGGCTTCTGCGCCGGCCAGGATCTGTCCGACCGGGTCCGTCCGGAAGGGAGCGAGGCCCCGGATCTCGGCCGCACCATCGAGACTTTCTACAATCCGCTGATCCGCAGGCTGCGCGGCCTGCCCTTTCCGACGCTCGCCGCAGTCAACGGCACCGCCGCCGGCGCCGGCGCCAACATCGCGCTCAATTGCGACATCGTGCTTGCGGCTAGATCGGCGAAATTCATCCAGGCCTTCGCCAAGATCGGGTTGATCCCGGATTCCGGCGGCACCTGGGTGCTGCCGCGCCTGATCGGCATGGCCCGGGCCCGCGCGCTGTGTCTGACCGCGACGCCAGTCGATGCCGACACCGCCGCCGACTGGGGCATGATCTGGCAGGCCGTCGACGACGACGCACTGATGGGAGAGGCCACCGCGATGGCGGAGAGCTTCGCCAATGCGCCGACCGACGGCCTCGCCCTCCAGAAGCGTCTGCTCAACGCCTCTGAGACCAACGATCTCGACACCCAGCTCGATCTGGAGCGCGACACCCAGCGCGAGGCCGGTCGCCATCCGGACTACGCCGAGGGCGTCCGCGCCTTCATGGAAAAGCGCACTCCGGCCTTCTCCGGCCGCAAGGGGTGAGGACGGCGGCGATGGACGCAACCGAGATCGCCCGCGCCTGTGCCGATGCCATGTGGGCGGAGGACAAGGCCTCGCGCGGCCAGGGCATGGAGATCGTCTCGGTCGAGCCGGGAAAATCCGTGCTGACCATGCCGGTTCAGGACCACATGGTGAACGGCCACGCGATCTGCCACGGCGGCTACATCTTCCTGCTGGCCGATTCCGCGTTCGCCTTCGCCTGCAACACCTACGACCAGCGCACCGTGGCGCAGAGCTGCGCCATCAGCTTCGTCAAATCCGCCAGGCTCGGCGACGTGTTGACGGCGACGGCGGCGGAGCGTTGGCGCGAAGGCCGCTCGGGCATCTACGACATCACGGTCGCCGACCAGACCGGTACGACGGTCGCGGAATTTCGCGGCCAGTCGCGGACGATTTCGGGCCGCCTTCTCGGTCACGACAAAGACGGACCAAACGACCCGTCATCCTGACACGTGGTCGAATCCAATAGGCCGCATCGCGCTTTTGCGCGCGTGGCCGGGCAAGCGGGCCCAGTCAAACCAAAAACCGCCCGCGACGCTCCAACGAACGAGCATCAATCACGGGTTTCGCGTTCGGGTCGGGTCGACCCGGACGCGCCGTGATCCAGGGAGACGACGCCATGCTGGACCTCAGCCCCACCCGAGACATTCTCGATCCCATCGAAGTTGCCTCACGCGACGAGATCTCCGCCCTGCAGCTTGAGCGGCTGAAATGGTCGCTCAAGCATGCCTACGACAACGTCGCGCATTATCGCCGCGGTTTCGAGGCTGCGGGAGTGCACCCCGACGACCTCAAGTCGCTGGAGGACCTTGCGAAGTTTCCGTTCACCAGCAAACAGGACCTGCGGGACAACTATCCCTTCGGCATGTTCGCCGTGCCGCGCGAACAGGTGGTCCGCGTGCACGCCTCGTCGGGTACGACCGGCAAGCCGACCGTGGTTGGCTACACCCAGCACGACATCGACGTCTGGGCGACCGTGATGGCCCGGTCGATCCGCGCCTCGGGCGGACGTCCGGGCATGATCGTGCACGTCTCCTACGGCTACGGGCTCTTCACCGGCGGCCTCGGCGCCCACTATGGCGCGGAAAAGCTCGGCTGCACCGTGGTGCCCATGTCCGGTGGCATGACGGAGCGCCAGGTCCAGCTGATCGAGGATTTCCAGCCCGAGATCATCATGGTGACGCCCTCCTACATGCTGGCGATCCTGGACGAGTTCCGTCATCGCGGCATCGATCCGGCCGCGTCGTCGCTGAAGGTCGGCATCTTCGGCGCCGAACCCTGGACCAATGCGGTCCGCCAGGAAATCGAGACCGCGTTCGACCTGCATGCCGTCGACATCTACGGCCTGTCGGAGGTGATGGGTCCGGGTGTCGCCAACGAATGCGTGGAAACCAAGGACGGCCTGCACATCTGGGAGGATCATTTCTATCCGGAGGTGATCGATCCGGTCACCGGCATGCCCGTCCCCGACGGCGAGGTCGGCGAATTGGTCTTCACCTCGCTGAGCAAGGAAGCGCTCCCGATCATCCGCTACCGCACCCGCGACCTGACCCGGCTCATGCCGGGCACGGCACGCTCCATGCGCCGGATGGAGAAGATCACCGGCCGCTCCGACGACATGCTGATCATTCGCGGCGTGAACGTGTTCCCGACCCAGATCGAGGAGCAGTTGCTGCGCTGCAGCGGTCTTGCCCCGCACTACGTTATCGAGGTAACTCGGGAAAGTCGGATGGACGAGCTCACCGTCCATGTGGAAGCCAGAGAGGGCCTTGCCGACGAAGCGACCCGCGCATCCCAGGCTGCGGAGCTGAAGGCCCACATCAAGAACAATATCGGCGTCTCGACCCGTATCGTGGTCGCCGATCCCGGCGGCGTCGAGCGCTCCATGGGCAAGGCCCGGCGCGTGATCGACCGGCGCCCGAAGGCGTAGACCAAGACGCCGTCGGCTGCAGGGACGAGCTTGAAGGAACGCGACGATGGCCCGCCCGCGTGCGGTCGACTACGACGACAAGCGCAACGCGATCCTGTCGGCGGCGGCCCAGGCCTTCGCCGAGACCGGCTTCGACGGCGCCTCGATGAACCAGATCGCGCTGTCGTGCGGATTTTCCAAGGCGTTGCTCTATCACTACTACGCCAACAAGGAGCAGTTGCTGTTCGACGTCATCGAGGCCCATCTGCAGGACCTCGTGGCGGCGGTCTCGGCCGTGCCGGACACCGGTAACCCGGAACAACGGCTGGTCGGACTGTGCACGGCGATCCTGGAGGCTTACCGGGATGCCGACGCCGAGCATAAGGTTCAGATCAACAATCTGGGCCGGCTGCCTGCAGACAAGCAAGATGCGCTGAAGCAGATGGAACGCCAGCTCGTCGACGTCTTCGCCGGCGCGATCTCTGCGGCCAATCCCGATCTCGCCCGCGATCCGACCCGTCTGAAGCCGGTCACGATGTCCCTGTTCGGAATGCTCAACTGGCATTATCTCTGGTTCCGACCCGACGGACCCGTCAGCCGGCAGGACTATGCGACCATCGCCGCGCGCTTGATCGTCGCCGGTTCCAAGGCCCTCGGTTAAGCGTGCCCCCCGGTGCGCCGTCCGGAAACGCCTCGAAACGAAAACTTCGAGCTATTCGGCCAAAAGCGGAACGGCTCCAGAGCCCAGTCCAGACCTATCGAGCACGCCGATCCAATGACCGACACCGATCCGCTGGCGGCGCGACGCGCCACCACTTCCAACGCCTCCAGCCTGCGCCTTGTCCTGTTCGATTGCGACGGCACGCTGGTCGACAGCCAGCACATCATCGTAGAGGCGATGACGCGCGCATTTGCGAGCCACGGCTTCGCGCCGCCGCCGCGAACCGCCATTCTCGGTATAATCGGCTTGTCCCTGCCCCAGGCCGTCGGCCAACTCGTGGGCCCGGAACGCGCCGAAGCGACGCTGGACGTGGTTGCAGCTTACAAGGATTCCTTTCGAGACCTGCGCTCCGCGGCCTCCCATAACGAGCCGCTCTTTCCCGGCATCGCGGACCTGATCGCCGACTTGCAGCGGGATGAGCGCACCCTCATCGGCATGGTCACCGGCAAGAGCCGGCGCGGTGTCGACGTGATCCTGGACCGGTTCGATTTTCGCGGCCGGTTCGTGACCATTCAGACCGCCGACGATGCTCCTTCCAAGCCCGATCCGACCATGGTGGAACGTGCGCTCGGCGAAACCGGGGCTCCCAGGACCTCGACAGTGGTGATCGGCGACACCACCTTCGACATGCAGATGGCGAAGGCCGCCGGCACCGCCGCGATCGGCGTGAGCTGGGGCTACCATCCGACCGACAAGCTGGCGCCGGCCGGCGCCGACCGGGTGGTTGCGAGCGTCGCCGAGCTGCCCGATGCGATCGCCGAGCTGACCGGCGACAGAGAGGATGTCTGAACCATGAGCGACGAGGAGATCCGAATCGCCCCCCCGTCCGACCCGCTCGAACGCTCCCAACGTCTGTCGCGCCCCGAGCTGCCGAAACGCTTCTATAAGGGGGTAGCGGTCGGAAGCGGCGAGAATGGCCATGCCATCACCCTCGACGGCCGAACGGTGCGGACCCCGGGCGGGCGCGTGCTTGCCGCCCCCGACGCGACGGTGGCCGAAGCGATCGCGGCGGAATGGGCCGCCCAGGCGGAACGAATCGATCGGGCCACCATGCCGCTGACCCGGCTGCTGAACTCGACCATCGACGGTGTCGAGCCGGCGCGCGAAGCCGTCGCCCGCGACATAGCCGCCTATGCCCAGACCGACCTGCTCTGCTACCGCGCGGACGGTCCAGGTGGCCTCGTCGACAATCAGCGCGCCGCCTGGGATCCGATCCTGGCCTGGGCGGAAACGACCCTCGGCGCCCGGTTCGTGCTTGCCGAAGGGGTCATGCCGGTCGCCCAGTCCGCCTCCACGCTCAGCGCCGTCGATGCCCGGTTGCCGCGCGATCCCGCGCTTCTCCTGGCCGCCATGCACTCGATGACCAGCCTCACCGGGTCCGTCCTGATCGCGCTTGCAGTGCTGGAGGGCCAGTTGGACGCGGAAGAGGCCTGGGCGGCCGCCCATGTCGATGAGGACTGGAACATTTCGCTTTGGGGCGAGGATGCGGAGGCCAAGCGACGTCGCGATCAGCGGGAGATCGACATGCAGGCGGCCGCCTTCGTCGTCCGTGCGCTTGCCTGACGCAGCGCACGCAAAGGCCCGCCACGCTGGCATCGCACTGTCGGATGCGCTAAGCCACGTCCCAATTTGAGGCTTGCGCATTCCGTTCGCCAAGCCTCGTAAAGGCTCGACAATCGCGATCGCCCTCCGGACAATGGGTCGAAGGGCGATGCGCGCGTCTCAGGTGGATATGTAAGATGGCAAAAGTTCTTGTCCTCGGCGGTGACGGGTTCTGCGGCTGGCCGACCAGCCTCTATCTGTCCAAACGCGGACATGATGTCGTCATCGTCGACAACCTGTCGCGACGGAAGATCGACGTGGAGCTGGAGGTCGAATCGCTGACGCCGATTCGCCCCCTCGGCGAGCGCCTGAAGGTCTGGAGAGAGCTGACCGGCAAGCAGATCGGCTACCACTCCTTCACCGTCGGCGAGCACTACCATCGCCTTTTGACGCTGATCCTCGAGGAAAAGCCGGACGTCATCATCCATTTCGCCGAGCAGCGCGCCGCGCCCTACTCCATGAAGACGCCGCACCACAAGCGCTACACGGTGCGCAACAATCTGTGCGCAACCCACGACGTGCTGTGTGCGATCGTGGAATCCGGGCTCGACATCCATCTGGTCCATCTCGGAACCATGGGCGTCTACGGGTACGGCACCGCCGGTATGAAGATCCCGGAGGGCTACCTTCAGATCAAGATCGACACCGGCGCCGATCTCATCGATCACGAGATCCTGTATCCGGCCAATCCCGGCTCGATCTACCATATGACCAAGACGCAGGATCAGCTCTTCTTCTTTTATTACAACAAGAATGACGGGGTGAAGATCACTGATCTGCATCAGGGCATCGTCTGGGGCACGCAGACCGACGAAACCTCGATGGACGAGCGGCTGATCAACCGGTTCGACTATGACGGCGACTACGGGACGGTGCTCAACCGCTTCCTGATGCAGGCTGCCATCGGCTATCCGCTGACCGTCCACGGCACCGGTGGCCAGACCCGCGCCTTCATCCACATTCGCGACACCTGCCGCTGCATCGAGCTTGCGATCGACAACCCGCCCAAGGCCGGCGAGCGCGTCAACATCCTCAACCAGATGACAGAGACCCACCGCATTCGCCGGCTCGCCGAGATGATCTCGGAAATGACCAGCGTGCCGATCGAATATCTGCCCAACCCGCGCAACGAGGCGGAAGAGAACGATCTCCACGTCACCAACGACCGGTTCCTGGGCATGGGCCTGTCGCCGATCACGCTGGAGGCGGGGCTGATGTCGGAAGTGACCGATATCGCCCGCACCTATGCGGAACGCTGCGACCGCGCCAAGATCCCATGCGTCTCCAATTGGCGGCGCATGCCCAAGCTGGCCTATCCGAAGGCGGTGTAAGCTGGCTGAGCGGCGGCATAGCGGCGATAGGACGGCGTCCGGCAACGACAAGTCGGCCGACGCGCCGGAAGGGCCTGCCGAAAAGCCCCGCTCGATCGAGCGCCACATCGGCCGCGAGGTCCGCCGCCAGCGCCAGCGCCATCAGATGACGCTCGCCGACCTCGCTCAGGCGACCGGCCTCTCCCCAGGCATGGTCTCCAAGATCGAGAACGGCCAGATCTCGCCTTCGCTCTCGACGCTGACCAACCTTGCCAGCGCGCTCAACCTTCCGCTTTCGGCCTTTTTCCGCTCGTTCGAGGAAAGCCGCGACGTCTCCTACGTGCCGGCCGGGCGCGGCCTGGAGATCGACCGCCGGGGCACCCGCGCTGGCCATATCTACCAGCTTCTCGGCCACATGATCCGCGCCAGCGTCTCGGTGGAGCCCTACCTGATCACGCTGACGGAGCACTCCGACGTATTCACCGACTTCCAGCACGAAGGCGTGGAGTTTCTCTATATGCTGGAGGGCGAGGTTCGCTATCGCCATGGCGAGCGCGAATTTCTACTCTCGCCTGGGGACTCCCTGTTCTTCGACGCCATCGCCCCCCACGGCCCCGCCGAGCTGGTCCAGCTCCCCGCCCGCTATCTCTCCATCATCGCCTCGCCCGGAGAAGGGTGAGGCGCTCGCATACGGATTGCCGTCCCGCGCTTTGAGCATGTCGCGTTCAAACGGAATCGGTTTGAACGCGACATGCTTAAGGTATTCATCCTGGAGCCATTTCTTATCGCTCAGACGTTTCCGTCTGAGCGGAAAAAGCTCTAGGTAGGAAAAAGAGAAACGACCCCATCCTTCGGCGACCGACGCTGCCGCCCCAAAAACGCGACCCCATAAGATGGCCCTGCCTCCGTCGGACGGCCCCACGTCCCGCTTCGCCGCCTTTCAGCACAAAAGCTTCGCCCTTTACTGGGCGGCGCGCTTCGCCTCGACCTTCTCCGTGCAGATCGTCTCGGTCGCCGTCGGATGGCAGGTCTACGACATCAGCCGCGACCCGTTCGATCTCGGCCTGGTCGGATTGTTGCAGTTCGCCCCCGCATTGCTTTTGATGTTCGCGACCGGAGCGGCGGCCGATCGCTACAACCGGCGCACCATCATGGCGCTCGGCATGATCGTCGAAGCCATGTGCACGGGCTTCCTGATTGCGTTTACCCTTGCGGGCGCGCCGAGCGTGCTGCCGATTTTCGTGACCTTGATCGTGTTCGGGACGGCGCGCGCCTTCTTCAACCCGGCGCAAAGCTCGCTGGTGGTCAATCTGGTGCCCCAGGAGGCGCTCTCCAACGCGATCGCCTGGAACTCCTCGGCCTGGCAGGTGGCCACGATCGTCGGGCCGGTCGCCGGCGGCCTTCTCTATGGAGTAAGCCCGATCGCGGCCTATGGCGCGGCCAGCGTCATGTTTCTCGCCGGCACGGGCTTCGTCCTCGCGATCCCGCAACCCGCCCAGCGCACCACGCGCGAGCCGGCGAGCTGGAAAACGGTGATCGCCGGACTCAGCTACATCCGCCGCGAAAAGGTCGTTCTGGGCGCGATCTCGCTCGACCTCTTCGCCGTGCTCTTGGGCGGCGCAACCGCCCTGCTCCCGGTCTATGCCCGCGATATCCTGGACCTCGGTCCCTGGGGGCTCGGCCTTTTGCGCGCCGCACCCGGCGTGGGCGCGGTCGCCATGGCCGTGTTCCTGGCCATGAGCCCGATCCGCTCGCGCGCCGGGTTCTTGATGTTCATCTGCGTGTTCAGCTTCGGCGCTTTCACTGTTGTGTTCGGCCTCTCCACCACGGTCTGGGTCTCCATCGTGGCGCTTGCGCTGATGGGCGCCTTCGACATGGTCAGCGTGTTCGTACGCGAAACGCTGATCCAGCTTTGGACTCCGGACGAGGTGCGCGGCCGGGTGAACGCGGTCAACATGGTGTTCGTCGGCGCCTCCAACGAACTCGGCGAGTTCCGTGCCGGCGTCATGGCGACCCTGATCGGCACCGTGGCCGCCGTGGTGGTGGGCGGGATGGGCACGATGGCCGTCGCCGCCCTCTGGGCCAAAATGTTCCCGGACCTGCGGCGCATCCAGCACCTGGAAAGCCGGGATTAAGCGGAGCGCGAAGCCTCCAGTTTCACTTCGCCGGAAGCTCGACCTCGTCGGCCGCAATCACCCAGGGTTCGGCCGCGGCATCGCTCGTCCAGCGTTTCAGGCTGGGCAGCGCCAGCACGGCGTCCATATAGCTCCGGGTGGCGGCGCTCACCTCCCAGCCATACCGATCCAGCCGCGTCACCACCGGCGCATACATGGCGTCGGCGGCACTGAATGCCCCGAACAGAAACGGCCCGGAGCCCGCAAATCGGCTGCGGCAATCGGCAAAGATCTGCTCGATCCGGGCCACCTCAGCGGCCGCCGCCGGCCCACCCCAGCCCAGGAAGGGAAATCGCTTGCGCAGGTTCATCGGGCAGGCCTTACGCAGCGCCGGAAAGCCGGAATGCATTTCTGCCGAAACCGAACGGGCGATCGCGCGCGCCACCGGGTCCGCCGGCCAGATCGCCCGGTCTGAGTAGTGGTCGGCGAGATATTCCATGATCGACATGGTGTCCCAAACCGCCACATCCCCGTCGACCAGACACGGGACCTTGCCCGAAGGCGAATGGCGCAAGATGCGCTCCTTCGTATCCGCCTCGTCGAGCGGGATCAGGATCTCGTCGAAATCGATGCCGACCTCGGCCATCAGAAGCCATGGCCTGAGCGACCAGCTCGAATAGGCCTTATTGCCGATCACCAGAACGAGACTCATCACATCCCTCCCAACACGATCTTTCTCTGGCCTGCCGGAGGCCCAATGGGCCGGCCCGAAACAGGCCTCAGGCTCGGATTGTCACCGAGCACGACCGAGACGTCCAATGGAGGTTGGTGATGGATCTCTTCGCCAAACCTGATGGCTCAAGGCGAGCCCTCCAGCCGGTCCGCTCTTTCCTCAAGCGGTGACCGGCCGAACTTGTCCTTTGTGGCGGTTCGGGACCGCGAACCGATTCCCGAGACGGGCTAAAATTCCACCTCGAGCTCGACGATCTCCTCCGGCTCCGCCAGAGCGGCCTCGGTCCACTCCTGCATCAGCGGCCAGTTGAAGATCGTGTCGCAATAGGCGGAGAGTTCTGGCTCCAGCTCCACCGCATAGGTGCGGAAGCGCGTGCAGACCGGCGCATACATGGCATCCGCCATCGTGAGGTCGCCGAACAGATACGGCCCGCCATATTTGTCGAGGCATTCGCGCCAGATTGCCTTGATCCGATCGACATCCGGCCGGGCGCCGGAGAAGATCTTGAAGTGGTCGTGGCGGGCCTTGAGATTCATCGGCAAGGCCGAACGCAGATTATAGAAGCCGGAATGCATTTCGCCCGATACCGCGCGGCAATGCGCCCGCACGGCCTGGTCCGCCGGCAGGAGCCCGGCATCCGGAGCGATTTCCGCCAGATATTCCGCAATCGCGAGCGTGTCCCAGACCGTGACGTCGCCATGGGTCAGGCGCGGCACCAGCACGGATGGCGACAAAAGCAGAAGCTCCTGCCGGGTATCGGGGTCGTCGATGTCGACCTTCGCCTCTTCGAAGTCCAGCCCCGCCATTCGGCACAGCAGCCAGCCGCGCAGCGACCAGGACGAGTAGTTCTTGGATGAGATCGTCAGTTTCGCGCCAGCCATCGAAGCTATCTGTCCCTCACTTGTCGGAGGCGCGCCTTCGGCCGAGCGGCCTCTGCCCCTTTTGCATCCCCTTGGCCCGCCTCATGCTTGAGTAGCCTATCCGGACCCTATTTCGCAATTGCGAGATATGTCCAAACGGGCCCGTTTCGGCACGGGCGGGGAGCAAAGCTCCACACTAGCCGAGGGCCCGATCAGGGTCCCCCTCGACTTTATGGGTTTCAATCTTCGCGCAAAGCTGGGACATTCGCACGAGATTTTTTGCACTGCGGCATTCCGCGAACGGGCAACGGACGATCGATGCTCTACCAAACCTATCAGTTTCAAGACGACATGATCGCCCCGCTGCGCGCCCTCGCACGCAACGCGGCATTTCCCGAATTTCCCTGCGAATGGGGAATCTTTGGCGATATGCGCCGACGGGTCTCGGCCGGATTGGAGATGCTGTCGCGCTTCGAGCTCTCCCATAGCCGGCCCGAATTCGCCATCGACAGCGTGCGGGTCGGCAATCGCGACGTGCCGGTGACGACGGAGGTCGCGCTCGATCTTCCGTTCGGCCAGCTCCTGAAATTTTCCAAGGACATCGACACGGAGCAACCCCGCGTGCTGGTGGTGGCGCCGCTCTCCGGTCACTTCGCCACGCTGCTGCGCGGCACGGTGCAGACCCTGCTGCAAGATCACGAGGTCTACATCACCGACTGGGTGAATGCGCGCGACGTGCCGTTGGAGGCCGGCCGCTTTGGCGTCGAGGACTACGTCACTTACGTGATCCGCTTCATCGAGGAGATCGGGCCCGGATCCCACATCCTCGCGGTCTGCCAGCCCTGCGTCCAGGCGCTCGCAGCGGTGGCGGTAATGTCGGAAGACGAACATCCGGCGACGCCGCGGTCGATGACGCTGATGGCCGGTCCGGTCGACGTGTCGGAAAGCCCGACGGCGGTCAACGATCTCGCCAACTCCAAGCCGCTGTCGTGGTTCGAGACCCAGGTAATCTCCAGCGTGCCGGCACGCTATCCCGGTGGCGGCCGCCGGGTCTATCCGGGATTCGTTCAGCTCACCGCCTTCATGGCGATGAATATGGAGCGTCACCGCGATCAGCACCGCAAGCTCTACGAGTATCTCGCCGCCGGCGAGACGGAGAAGGCGGAGAAGATCAAGACCTTCTACGATGAGTATTTCGCGGTGCTGGACCTGACGGAGGAATTCTACGTCGAGACCATCGACCGGGTGTTCCAGCGCAATCAACTCGCCAAGGGCGAATTCACCTACCAGGGCCGGCTGGTCGATCCCTCCGCGATCCGAAAGACGGCGCTTCTGACGGTGGAAGGCGGGCGCGACGACATTTGCGCGCTCGGCCAGACGGCCGCGGCCCACGATCTCTGCCGCTCCCTGCGCCCGCACCTGAAGCGCCATCATCTGCAGGCCAATGTCGGCCACTACGGCGTTTTCAACGGCAAGCACTGGCAGCGTGAAATCTACCCCGTCGTACGCAACATGATCCTGGCGATGGAGTAGCCGCCGCTCCCCTCGACAAGAGCGTCCGACGTTTACTCCGCACTCCCGGGGGCTCGGCTACTCGAGCGCCACATCGATCGTCGCCTCGCGCGGCAACCTGATCGGCCGGCCGGCCACCACCCAGAAGCTCTCGTCCGCCGCATCCGCGACGCGCTGATTGAGCCGTCCCTGGGCGTCCCGGAAGGCGCGCGCCAGCGCATTCTCCGGCACGATGCCCCCGCCCACTTCGTTGGAGACGAAGACCACGGGGCCGGACAGGTTGGGAATCAGGGCGCAAAGCGCCTCGACCTCGGCCTCGATCGCCCGCTCCGCGCCGAACAGATTCGCAAGCCAGAGCGTCAAGCAATCGACCAGGATGGCCGTTTCTGGCCCGGCCTCACGAGTGAGTGCGCCGACGAGGTCGACAGGCTCCTCCACGGTTCGCCAGCGCGCGTCGCGCCGGGCCTGGTGATGGGCAACCCGCGCAGCCATTTCCGTATCCTGGGGAGCGCCGGCGGAGGCCAGATAGACCGGAGCGCGCCCGGACCCGGCGACCAGCTCTTCAGCCAGACGGCTCTTGCCGGAGCGAGCTCCCCCCAGAATCAAAATCGACCGCGCCACCTGTCGGACCTCCTAATCATCGCTCAGTGCCCGTCCGCGACGACGGGCCCCGCCCGCCAAACGGCCGCCGGCGGCCCCACCACACTTCGCCCCGCCGCCTCAAGCGCCGCAATCCGGGACTATCCACCGACAGCACCACCAAGCCGAGCGGCAGCATCCAGAAGCCGAGCACGGGCAGAAAGCCCAATACGCCGCCGAGCACCAGCCCCCCGCCGAGCCCGAGCCGCACCGGCCGCGATCTCGGCAGCCGGACCCGCCGTTTCCCGAACCGGATGTCGGCCATTCTTGCTTCCTTTATCAAGGGGTGCGGCGTGCCTTGGAACACCGTCTGTCCACACCTCATCCGAAAACGCCACAAATGAGATGGCCCGAAGGCTTGGCAAGGGCAATGAGGCTTGATATAGGCAGCACCCACGCTCACATGGCGTGCTGATCCCCGGTAGCTCAGTGGTAGAGCAATCGGCTGTTAACCGATTGGTCGCTGGTTCGAATCCGGCCCGGGGAGCCAACCACCCTAAAAAGTGGTTATTTTTCAATAGCTTAATCACGGTGCGGCCCGCCCCGAAAAGCCGTCGCCCTCTAGGTGCGGCCCGAATCGGCCTTTTCGACCCCCCCCAAAGTCCCTATCGTCATTGCCCGCTTCGAGCCGGCTAAGCGCGGCCTGAGCTAGAAGGCGTTGCCTCGCCGACCGTGTGTAGCGATCAATTTCCTTCGTCGTCGTGTGGCCCGTCACCGCCATGATTTCCCGATCGGAGCAACCTAGCTCCGCGAGGCGTGCGGCCGCGGCCTTGCGCAGTCCGTGGGCTCGCCCCGGCACGCCTGCCTCATCGCACCGCTTGGCGAACCAATTGCCGAACCCCGCGTCGGCGAACGACTTGCCGAACCGCGTGACGACAAACGTATCCTGCCCCCGCCCCGGGGTAGCCTCGATAATCTCGCGAAGGACCGTGAGGATGGGCAGCTCCATCTTGACCGGCTTGCGATTGCGCCCCTTGTGCTGAGTGAAAGTCAGCCATCCGTTTCGAATGTGCTGGGGACCGAAGCGGATCACGTCAGATCGCCGTTGCCCGGTGTAGAGGAGCAAGGCGAACGCGAGCCGGGCCATCGAGCCGACCGGATGGTACCGCTCGAACTGCTCCACCTCGTCGAGCGTCCACGCATGAAAGCCTTGGCTATAGGCGTTGATATAAGGGACTTCCCGCGCCGGGTTCGTCGTGACGCCCGCTAGCTCGGCTTCAATCGCGTAATTGTAGAGCTGCCGAAGCGCCTTTAGGAGGCCGTTCGCCGAATGCGGATGTTCGGAGTTCTCGTCGCGCAGCTTCCGGACGTGTCGCGGCTCAAGCCTCGCAGCCGGCCGGTCGCCATACGGCGGGCGCTTATCTGTGCCGCCCTGCGCGCAGAGACGATCGAGGATCTTCCGGCGAACATATCGCGTGCTCTCCCCTAGCGATCGGAACTCGGGAGATTGGTAGTAGATGCACGCGATCTCGCGGAGCGAGCCTTCAATCGGCCGTCGTGTCGGCCGGTTCTCTGATCGGCGCCGCTTGGCGGGGGGCGCCTCAACCGGTTCACAAGTTTCAGGGTCTATGCCCTGTTCAGCTAAGCGATATTTCCGGAGAAATTCATCTGTCCCGTATTCGGGCGTATCCTTATGCGCCTTAAGGGCTTCCTCCTGTAATAATATCGAATAGCCCCATGCCTAATCTTTTCTTTTATTATGTATTTGGTCTTTATATTCATCGTTTTACAGTCAGTCCCACGGGTTATACTCATCGGGACCAATAGCAGGCAACATTTCAAATGACCGATCCAGAGCAACCCGATCCCATACCGTTCGTCTCCTGATCCGCTTCGGACCCGGCATGAGCCCACCCGCGATCAGTTGGTCGAAGGTCGTCGGGCTTACCCCAATGTAGCGAGCCGCCTCGACTCGACTGAGGCCCCGGGGCGGAAGCGAAGGCGGTAAGACACAGCGCGCCGCCCGCTCGCCCCCTTCGTCGCGACGTGTCACGCCTTCCCTCCCTGCACGGTACCGGCACGTTCCAGCTTGCAGCCGTCTAGCGTCACGTTGATGGTCATCGCCCATGCCTCCTCAGAACGGGATTTCATCGTCGAGGTCGCGGCCGTAGTCCTGCTGGCCTGAAGATGGGCGGCCGCCTCCACCGTCGCCGAGCAACGAGAGCCTGCCGTCGAAGCCCTTCAGCACGACCTCGGCCGCTTTGCGCTTCGAACCGTCCTGGCCTTCCCATTCCCGGTATTCCATCGCCCCTTCGACCCCGACGAGGCCGCCCCTCCGGACATAGTTTTCGACGATCCGGATGAGCCCGTCCGACATCACCCTGACGCGGTGCCATTGCGTTTTCTCGCGGCGCTCGCCGGTCGACTTGTCCCGCCACCGCTCCGAGGTCGCGAGGCTGAAAGTCGCCATCCGCCGGCCGTTGTCGAAGCTCTTGATTTCCGGGTCCTGGCCGACGCGGCCGACCAGGATGACGCGGTTCATACTCATTTCGGGGCTCCGCTTAGGTCGTAACGACGGTGACGGTTTCGGCGGCGCGCATTACGGCCGTATAGAGCCATCGATCAGCGTGCTCGCCGAAGGTCCGGCTTTCGTCGAAGACGACGACGTCATCCCATTGCGAACCCTGCGCTTTGTGACAGGTAAGCGCATATGCGTAGTCGAATGGGTCGTATTGCTTGGCCTCCTTCCAATCGAGCGACCTTTCCTCGCCCGTGACCCATGCATGGTGCGTGATAACCTTCCGCCAATCCTTATTCGTTCCGGCGTCGAGGGGGCTCACCTTCATTTGTGTCGTCTTGTCACCTTGTTTTATTATTTTCTCGACCTGCCAGATGCCACCGTTTAGCAGTCCCTTTTCTTTGTTGTTGCGTAGAGCGACAACCCGGTCGCCCGGCTGAAAGAAGCCCTCCCTTTCGAGCAATTCGCGAATGCGATCGTTGTAGAGCCGGCGCGTCATGTTCTTCCCGACGATGACCTGATCGGACGCGAGGACGGCGCCGGTTTCGATTTCCGTCCGGCCGATGACGCGGCTTTCCCCGCGGGCGCCCTTTGCGAGCCGCCCGCCTTCCCGGATTTCCATCGACATCGCGATGATTGGGTTGTCCTGCGCCTGCCGATGAACTTCGGTCAGCATGAAGTCGGGTTCGCGTGACGTGAAAAAGCCTTCGCCGCGCACCGGCGGCAACTGCGCTGGGTCGCCGAGGACGAGGATCGGCCGACCGAACGACATAAGATCGCGGCCAAGGTCCGGGCCGACCATCGAGACCTCGTCGATGACGACGAGGTCCGCATCGGCGATCGGGCTATCGACATTCAGGCGCCAAGCCGGTTCGGGGCCGTCTTCGTCGATACGGTAAATCAACGAATGGATCGTGCGTGCGCCCTCGCAGCCCTTGGATTGCAGCATAAGCGCCGCCTTCCCGGTAAAGGCCGCGAATTGCGCCTTGCCGACGTGCTCCGCGAGATGTCGCGCGAGCGTCGTCTTGCCGGTGCCGGCATAGCCGGCGAGATAGAACGACTGCGGCCCGCCGATGCCGGACCGAAGCCAATCGCGGACGGCCTTCATCGCGCTGTCCTGCTGCGGTGAGAATTTCATTGCTGCCTCGATGGGTTCGAACGCCCGCCCGGCCGCCGAAGCGCCTGGGCGGCGCGGTTGATCTGCGAGAAGCGTTCAATACGCATCGGCGATTTCCCACCTGTCGGTTGCCGGGATATCGCCGACGAGGACGGACGTCGGAACGTTGAGCGCCCGGGCGAGAACGACGAGTTCGGCCGCCGATAGTCTCGCTGTCCCGTTTTCGATCCGGCTTACGCGAGTTGAGGTGGAGCCGAGCGCATCGGCTATCACCTTCCTATCGATCTGCTTCGAAATCCGGATCGCGAGCGCCCGGCGCGCGATCTCTCCGGCGATCGCCGAACGGTCGTCTTTGTCGATCACGGCCGCTCTCCGCGAAGGATGGTCGTAAGCATCACTCGGCCTCCTTCGGCGGACCGAAGTCCGCTAGCCAGAAAGCGGCAGCGTTTTCGAAGAACGCGCGGCGACTGGTGTCGGCCGCGTCTTCGGCGATCTGAAGCGCCCGATCGAGGAACAGGTCGCTAATTGCAACCTGGGGGGCGAGCGACGCGATCGCCGATACGATCGTCGGATCCGGGTGATCGACCTTGAGCGCGAGCCGGTCGCGGCCGCGCTCGTCGATGAATTTCCGGACCCTTTCAGCGCGGCTTTCGGCAACGATCCAGAGATCGAGCATCTTGACGTGCTGATTGAGCTCAAGCGTCATCGCCGCCCCCTTCGCCCTGATCTTCGGACGCAGCGTCGAAGCCCGCGAGCCAAGCATCACGCTCCGCATGGCGGCCATCTTCGCGGAACTCCGGCGGCACCGCCTTCCGGGCCATCCCCTTGTGGAAGGCATCTCAGCCGCGATCGCGGGCATGCTCGATGTCGTCGGACGTCGCTTCCGGCATATCGCGAGCCGGTTCGTCCGCCTCTCCTTCCCCCTGCTCGGTATCGTCGGCGCGGCTTTCCGCATCGGCGGTCGTTTCCGGCGCCTTTTCGGCGCGCTTTTCCTTCTTTCCGTCCGCCTTGGGGGAATCCCCCGCCCCATTCTGCGCCGTCGATTTTTCCGCGCCTTTCGCGGCCTTCGCATTGGAGCCCTCACCTTCGGCGACATCGCCGAGCTTTTCGTTCAGTCCCTTGCGATCGCTGGAGCCGGCTGGGACCGTCGTCGAGAACATTTCCTCGACGGTCGCTTCTCCGTTCTTCAAGGCGCTGTGCATGCCGGTCAGAACCGGCATGTGATCGAGGGTGATATCGTCGAGCCCGCCGGCACCGATCGCGGTAAAGATCTGCTCGGGCTTTACGCCAAAGGCGGCGAACGCCTTCAGCATCTTGTCGCGCCGCTCCGAGAGCGTCTTGACGTCGCCTTTGACCGTCGCCTCGGCGGCTTCGTAAGCCTTGCGCCAGACGGCCTTCGGCACCCCGCCGAGGATCGCATTGCGCTTGGCGATCGAGCACGCCGCCGATCGGGACACCGTTTTCCCGAAGGAACTCGGTCGTCAGGCCATTGATCTCGGTCGCCTTGGCGCTCATCCGCCAACCGTCCGGGCGGACATAGAAGTCCTTCCGGTCGAGCACTTCGGCGTTTTCATCGACGTAGATCGATGCGAGATGCGCGAGCCGTGGCTGTCCGACGGCGTCGGCGGGAAGCTTGAAGTCGAACAGCCCGCTCGTTTCCGTATCGATCACGGCGTATCTAACGCGGCGTAGGGTGCTCGCGCTCATCGGAACGTCGCCTTCGTGCTTTCGAAGACGTGGACGCCCGCAAGGCTCGCCGAGCCTTTCTGGATGCGGACATATGAGCGGCTGGCCTTTTCGACGTCCTCCCTTCGAAGGAACGGCCGAAGCACGTCGAGCGGGATCGCGTCATAGTCCGTGATCTGGAAATCCCAGGTCGACCGGCTACCGGATCGGGCTCCGCTTTCCGTCGTCCGTTTGGTGACGGACCGAACCCCGGACTCGATGGCAGCCTCGGCGTCTTCCCGTTTCGCCGCGAGCTGTTCCGCCTCGTCCGCGTAGCGTGCGACCGTATCCGGCCGCTTGGCAGCCTCGGCGCGTTTCCGGGCGGCTTCCTCCTGCTGGGCGAGCCGGCGCGCCTCGTCCTCGCGGCGGCGCTTTTCGGCCGCAGCCTTTTTCTCGTGCCACGCCGTCGCCCTTGCTTCGAGTGTGCTCAAGATGCTGGCGACGCGGCCAATCTGCGCGTTGAAGAACGTGTCGACCGTCCGCCCGGCTTCGAGGTGCGGTTCCTTTTCTTCCTTCCGGGTTGCGTCGATGCGCTTGCGGAGCTTCGCAAGGTCGCGGCCGACGTTGGTCGTCGCGTCGAGATCATCGTCGGAACTGATTTCCTCGGGGAGAACCATCGCGCGCTTCGCGATGGCATCGACGTCGCCGACAAGCGAGCGATGCTGATCGGCAAGCAATTCCTCCAATGGTGGTGCGTTGTGCCCCATCCCTGGGGCGGCCTGAGCTTCGGACATAGTTGCTGGGTCCCTTGCCTCGGGTTTCCAGGCGACCGGGGGGTCGAACACCGGCCGGTCGCTCTTACGCGCCGCGCTCTATTCGTCGGGCGGCGGCAATCTCAGCGGGCGAACCGTCGTCGCTTCCTGGTACCGGGCGCGGCGATGCTGCTCGCGCCATGTGATCTTGCGGCCGCCGGGCAGGTGCCCGATCGTCGCGCCGCGCATCCGGTTGCGGATTTCCGCCTCGGCGGCCGCGCGTGCCTTCGCCGCGGCCTTTTCTTCGGCGCGAAACCGATGAACGGCTTCGATCAATTCCCGGACGCGTGGGTCCTGCGAAAGGTCGATTTCCTCCCCCTCGTCCGCCGCATAGACGGCGGAAATCGTCTCTCCATCGAGCGAATAATCCGGGGTCGGTTCGTCGCCGCGCTCAATCATTTCCCAGAAGGCGCGGGCTTCGCGCTTGAGGCGATCGAAGACGCCGGGCATGAAAGGTACGTCGATTTCCGGAAGCTCGATCCCATGGCCGATAACGAACGGCGTAACGGTCGCCCAGGCCGCGCCGGTAAGGTGCGCTTCGACCGTCGCCTGAAGGGCGATCCAAAGCGGCGGTTCCGGTTCGTCGGCATCCGCCAAGCCATTTCCGACGGAATACCGACTGTTCGACGTTCTTGATTTGAACGAGCCCGGGGCCGCGGGCTGGGTCATGTGTGATGACATCGGGCGTCGCGCCGAGCCGGGCTGCCGGATCTCGGTAGTAGGTCCCGGGATTGGTGTTGTGCGTGATGTCCCATTCGGGATGGCGCTGGCGAAGGAGTTCGACGGCAACCGGCTCCAAGAGCCGGCCCCTTTTCATCGCTTCGGTTTCTTCCGGGTCTTCGACGATCAGGCCGGACTTGAGAGCCCAAAGTTTGTACGGGGTCGTATATTCGTGACAGCCGAGCAGAGCCCCAACGACCGACGCGGTAACATCGGCTTCGCCAACCTTGATCCAGGACGCCCGGGACCTCGGCGAAAGCGTCTCGATCGGCGACATCAACCTGTCGCCCCACCCGCTCTTAGGCCACGAGCGCGGCCGACGGCCCGGCCCGTCAGGTTCTCGATGCTCGGCGTTCCAAATCGAGCGGACAGCGCCTTTCGGACAGCGTCGGAGTCGTCAAGGTCGACACCGGATGCCAGAAGGTGATCGGCCATGTCATTCGCGATGATCTCGTGGACCTTGGCCGCAGTTTCCGCATCGGCGCATTCGATACGCATCTCGCTTCCTCGCTAACTTGCAAGAGCCGGCGAAACGGCATCGCCGAGCCCCCCAAAATCGGATAGTTCGTCGCCGCACCTAGGCGGCGGCCCTATCCAAAAACCGGCGAGTGCGGGCCTCCATCTCGACCCGATTGTCAGGGTTACTTTCCATCCGCAGGGCTGCGCTTTTCCGCTCGAAATCCGACCCGATGCGGATGAGCGAGCTTGACCGAAAGCGCCTCGGATTGGCGCGAATAGCACGCCATCGTCGGTTTCCGACCTTGGGTGCGGTTCTGGATGGGGATGCGATGTCTATCTGAATTTCCTCCTGGCCGGCTACGATCAACCGTTACCGGGAGTAAATCCAACTAAGCCGCTTCGTCAATCGGAAAGTTGGATTTTATCCGACTATCAGCGCGAAAACGAAAAACCCAAAAGGGTCGACATTCACACAAGCTCAGAATAACTCGCGCGCGCGGATTTTGGAGACTTATACAAATAAATATAAACAAAATATTAAAATAAGGGGCGCCCCCTAAAGGGCCGCCCCCTATAACCAATATTATTTATAAATAATATATACTACTTAGTTTAGAATACCTTTTTAGATGTAAGCATTATTCCAATTACTACTGTATTTTCTGATGGAAATGTATCAGGTATACCTTGATTATTTCCACCAGATCTAAATATATATTCCCCTTTTTCCAAAATATATTTTCTAATAGTATGTTCAAATGTGCCGTTTCGTTCGTTTTTTACAACAACAGTGTCGCCAATAGTAAGATTTCGGCCATATTTTTTCAGTTCATCGACAAGGCCAATACAAATAAGACTTTCATCTGGAATCCCAATTGTTGCCGCATCGTCGCCATATACGACAAATCCAACTTGCGCCGTACTTGGATATCGGGGATCAGGCTCAATCGTCAGCTTGCCAACACCGGGAACGGGATAGGCTGGATCGTGCCAACTTCCCGGTTCACACCGGCCGATGACCGGGATGCTGCCGGTTTCCATTCCGACTGGTGTGGGAATGGCAGCGGGCTGCGCGCCACCGGCTGCGTTTCGAGAAACCTCACTCTGGCGGCCGACGAGATATTCGGGATCGCAGCCGAGCACCGGGGCAAGCTGAGGCAGGTATTTTTCCCTGATAGACCGCTTTTTGCCGATGAGGAGATCGTGAAGGAACGATCGATGCAGGCCAGCACGTCGGGCGGCCTCAAACGCATTGAGGCCCGTGGCATCGAGCCGTTCGCGAACGCGTTGACGTTGGATATTTTCCATGCTTCCGACCATAAACCCACGAAAAGTTAGTAGTTTCTGCACATATATTCCAACTTTCGACCGAAATCCATCCCATTTTTCGGATTCCAACTATTCTCGATTGAAAGTAGGATTATTTCCGACTTAGGGATCGGCGTATGCGGTACGCTGATTTGTTCAAGTCGAACCTAACGCGCCTTTTCGATGCGTTTCGGACGCGCACCGGCTTCGCGCCGTCGACAGCGGCACGGATCGTCGCTCGTGATCCCAAGTTCCTAGACACGTTCATGGCGCGCGATCTGCGCGCCGGGACCTACGACGCCGTAGCGGCACGCTTCGCGGCGCTATGGCCCGCAGATGTCGAGTGGCCTTCCGACATCGATCGGCCCGAACCGGCCGAAGTCGAGGAAGACACCCTGGTGCTGGTGACGCGGCGCCTTCGTTCGAGAGCGCACGGGTCCAACGTGGCGGCGATCCATCCGGATTGGCCCGACGGGCATCCGTGGCCGAACGATATCCCCCTCCCTCCGCAGAAAGGATCTCGCAATGGCGCGTAAGGCCAAGGCCAAGCAGGCGGAAAGCGGCGCGATCGACGCGACCACGCTTCAGAAGGCGGTTGCAGAATACAACCAGGAGAAGGCAACCGCGTCCGAACACCAAGGGCTCGCCGGCCAAGCGATCAAGCAGGTCGCGGAGGAATACCACCTCGACATGAAGGCGTTCCGCTTCGTCCTCGGCCTAAGCCGGATGGAAGAAACCAAGCGGCAGGCCGTCCTGCGCGGACTGATCGACCTCGCCGACAAGATGGAATTCTTCGCATCCGTCGACGCTTTCGACGACCTCGTCTCGATCATGGAGACGATTTGCGAACGCGCCCGTAGCGCCGAGACCTCCGAGGCCGCACCCAAGCCCGACGACGTCGTCAGCCACCTCATCAACTAGCCGCCGGGCGGCGTCCCCATCCCCATAGCGGAGCGCGCCAAATGGCCAACCCGATCCTCACGACGACGATCCCGAGCCTAACTCTGGCGTTCTAGATGGTCGAATCGATCCTCTTTCTCGACCTCGCAACCCGAATGGGATGGTGCGAGGGTAAACCCGGCGGCGCCCCGAAGTGGGGCGCCGAATTCTTTGCTGAGGAAGGCAGCGACAATCCGGCTGTCTTCGCGGGCGCTTTCCGATGGGTCGTCAAGCGCCTGGAAGCCAGCCCCCGCCCGCGAACGATCGTCTACGAAGCGCCGCTCGACCCGCGCCATATGGGCCAACGGACGACACGCGCGACCGGCCTGCGCCTGATCGGGCTTCCCGCCTGTGTCGAAGCGGCCGCCTATCTCATGCGCCTCTACGATGTCCAGGAAGCCCGGGCCGACGACATTCGGCGGTTTGTCCTCGGTCGCCGCGCGAAGAAAGCGGAAGCGAAGCCGCTCGTTATCCGCGCCGTCACCAATCTCGGCTTTCCGACCAACGATCCGGATGCTGCCGACGCTATCGCCGGCTGGCTTTACGCCTGCCACCTCGCCGACCCCGAAAACGCGCATGACGTCGCGCCGCTGTTCGCGGCGGCGCGGAACGGAAAACGGACATGAGCGCGAAGCGGAAGCGCGCCGGGCTTCGCGAGATGGCCGAGGCGGCCGCGACCGAAGCGAGCCGCATCCGCGCGGCGCAGGCGGCGCTTATCAATGCCGGGCACCGGACCGAAGCCCATCCGGAGATGATCCGTCGCGCGGAGGTCTTCGAAGATATCGACCGGCTTGTCTGCGCGATCATGCCTGTCCGCGACGAGGTTTTTCGCGCTGTCGCACCGGTTCTGAAAACCAACTCCTCCGCCGATCCAATCCAGACCAATAATTCCCGGGACGCTTGAACGCTCAATGTCGGGCGACAATACCGCCGACCTCTTTTCGAAATACGCTGGAGCGGTAGCCAAAGAGCTATATGGCCAGCCCAATGATGCGCTGTCTTCGGAAAAGGAACTGCGGTTTCGGGGCAAGGGGTCGCTTTCCGTCGATCTGACGAAAGGGACCTTTTTCGACTACGAGGATCAGGTCGGCGGCGGCGTCCTCGCCTTGATCGAACGCGCGACCGGCCGAAAGGGCCGGGAGCGGTTCGACTGGCTCCGCGAAAACGGTTTCGACATCGACGATCGTCGCCCGGCGGGGCCGGCGCAGGCATCGCACGGCAAGGCCAATAGCCCGCCGTGGAAGATCGTCAAAACGTGGGACTACCACAGCGCTTCCGGCGAACTCGTCTTCCAAGTCGTCCGAATGGAAAACGGCGAGACCGGGAAGGACGGGAAGCCCGTCAAGACGTACCGCCAGCGGCGTCCTGATACATCGAAAGCCAGCGGGTGGGATTGGAGCGTCAAAGGGCTTTCGCCGGTCCCCTACAACCTTCCGGACGTAACCGAAGCGATCGCCCACGATCGCGTCGTCTTCATCGTCGAGGGCGAGAAGTGCGCCGATCGCCTGATCGATCTCGGCGTTCCCGCGACGACCAATCCCGGCGGCGCCGGAAAATGGCGCCCCGACCTCGACGAGGTCTTCCGGGGCGCGCGCATCGTCATCCTGCCGGACAACGATGCCCAGGCGACGACCCCCGATGGGATTCCGAGATTCCATGAAGATGGACGCCCGGTCTTCGTCGGGCCGGACCACGCCCGGGCGGTCGCAAAGCGCCTATACGGGATCGCGAAAGACGTCCGCATTCTCGAACTGCCCGGTCTCCCGATAAAGGGCGACGTCGACGACTGGCTCGATGCAGGCGGAACCGTCGAGACGCTTTTCGACCTCGCGCGGTCGGCGCCGGTCTACGAGCCCGAACCCTTCCGATCGCGCTTCAACGCCATCCCTTGGGCGGCGCTCGACGCGCCGGGCCCGGAACACGAATGGCTGATCAAGGGCGTCCTCACGCGCGGCGAAATCAGTATGACCGCCGGCCCAAGCCAGAGCGGCAAGTCCTTCCTGGCGGTCGATATCGCGATGGCCGTATTGCGCGGCTGCGATTGGATGAGGTGCAGGACGCGTAGAGGCGGCGTCATCTATCAGGCTGGCGAAGGGCAGAAAGGGCTCAAGAAACGCCTCCGCGCCTACCGGCAGGCAAACGGGCTGACCGGCAACGAACCGATGCCTTTCGTTCTCCTGCCGAAGCGGCTCGATCTATACGGCAGCGACGACCCGACCGAAGCCTTTATCGAGGAAGCCCGTCACTGGTCGTCGACATTCGATGTCCCGCTCGAACTGATCGTCATCGATACCTGGGCAACCGCGACGCCCGGCGCCAACGAAAACGACGGCAAGGACGTTTCGGCGGCCCTTCAACGCTGCGCGCGGATATCCGAAGCGTGCCGAGCGACGGTGCTTCTCGTCCATCATATGAACGCCGACGGCGCCAAGGTCCGCGGGCATACGTCGATCCTCGCCAACCTCGAAAACGTCCTCCTCGTCCGCCCCTGCGACGGCCGTCACGATACCGACGGCCGGCAGGTGCGCGAAGCCGTCGTCGAGAAGAACAAGGATGGCGAAGGCGGGCGCCGCTTCGACTTCGTTCTCCCCGCGTTCGAGATCGGCCGGGACGAAGACGATGAACCCGTTACGTCCTGCGTCGTCACGCATCCCAACGGCGAGGGGTCGGCCGATGCCCGCCCGCGCAATCAGGGCGTTTCAATATCGAGCGGCCAGGGCGTGCTTGTGCGCGCCATGGAACGCGCGATCGACGAAAGCGGCGGGCCGGCCCCTGCCGAATGCGCCCTGCCCCGCAGCCTGACCGTCGTCGAATGGCGCAACGTCGTCGCCGCCTACGACCGGATCGCCTTCGACGAAGCCGATACCGCGAACGAAAGCGACGACGACCGGCAAAAGCGGATCGACCGGCGACGGCAGGCGATGCACCGGGCCGGCGAAGGGCTTCTCAAGCTCGGCGTCATCGGCCGCGAAAAGCCGTGGGTCTGGTTCACCGGAAAGCCAATCAAGGGAATGCGGCGCGGCAGCCCGCCACCACGCGACCCCGATCCCGCGCCACGGGACGCCATGCCGCCCGCACCTGCGCCCGCACCGCCACCTGCCCCGATCGCCGACGACGACATGATCCCATGGGGAGACGACTGATGCTCGATGCGCCCGCCCCGGACATCTGGACGCCGAAGCGCGTCGGCGAGGAGCTTGTCGAAGCCGTTCGCTGGGCCCGCCTTACAGCCGGCCCCGTCGACGCGGACATCTTCGTCCCCCGAATTGCTCATGACGGCGGTCGAACGCCTCGCCGAAGGCTGGCCCGGGATCGACGAGCTCGAACCGCCTAGACGCCCCCGCCCCTATTCGCCGGGGCGCGTTTCCCAGCTTGAGCGCGCCCTGTGGTGGCCGGCCCGCTACCTCGACGGCCACAGCGGATGGGCGCGCGTCCTTCATTGCTGGATCCGCTGCCGGGTCACCAGGGGCGTCAATTTCAATCACGCGGTCGACGAGCGCGGCTGGAGCCGCGCGACCGCCTATCGCGCGCGCGACCGGGCCCTCGCCCGCATCGCGCAGGGTCTTACGAACGACGGGATCCCGAGGGGGCAGCATTGATCGAATATATTTCCATCCGCCGGCCCGGCGGATCGCAGAAGCGCGTCATGGTGACGACACGCCGGCCGCGCGCGAAAGCCGCCGCCCGGGCACTTCGGAAATCCAGAATGCCCGATGTCATGATCGCGCGGACGCTTGGCACCAGGCGCCATCAACTGCCAAATCTTTACGTAGAGAGGCAAAAGGGCCTGTTGCCGAAGCAAGGGGCGCTTTTGGGCGCAGCCTAATGGCTGTTCTGCGCCCAAAGCCGACCTCCGGAAAATCCGGTGCCGTCTAATCAGGCCAGTCCTGTCATCTTCCGACTGAGGGCCCGCAACCTGTCCCGCGCCGCTGCATCGTAGACCTGTGCCGTCGCGCGCGCCTCATGTCGCCCGTTGAAGTAGCGGCCGGACGTCGTCCGATGGTTTTCTCCTGCGGCAAGCGCGATCACGGCAGCCGCGCCGGCATCGACGGAGCCGCTCGGACTGATGCCGGCATCCCGGACCATGGCCGTATCCATGTGGGTGCCGGGGTGAAGGGCATTCGCAACGACCTCATGCGGGTCCAGAGCTTCGGCGAGGTCGAGCGTATGCATGATCTGCGCGACCTTGCTCTGACCGTAGGCGCGAAACCCGTGATAGCCTTGCTCCAGCATCACGTCGTCGAAGTCGATGGGACTCTGGCCGGCGGAGGCGACGTGGACGATGCGCGCGGGCTCCTCGCCCGCGCCGGCCCGAAGCAGGGGTAGCAGCCGTTCCGTGAGCAGGAAGCTCGCGAGATAGTTGATCGCGAAATGCATTTCGAACCTGTCTACGCTTTCCCGGCGCGGACCGTCTGGCTTCGAAATTCCCGCGTTGTTGATCAGGACATCGAGATGCGTGCACTCTTTATGAACCGCGTCGGCCAACCGCCGCGCCTCCTCAAGCGACGCGAGATCCGCCTCGAGGAAGGTGGCCGAAGCCCCTTCGCGCTGTAACGCACTCACAACCTCTGCACCGCGGCTGGCGTTCCGTCCGTGCACCAGGATGCGCATTCCGGGTTGCGCGAGCCCTTCGACGACCCGCCGTCCAAGTCCCTGTGTCGAACCGGTCACGAGAATTGTCCTGTCTGCGCTCATGTCCTTCTCCCTTAGGTTGGGCTTATGTGTGAGAGCATCCTCCGCAAAAGCGTAGGGCGACTTCGGTTACATGTGTAGGAATCCTACGCTTACAAGGAATTGTATTCATGAGCGATGCCGGCGCCTCTAGTGCGGGAAAGCCAAAGCGAGCCGACGGGGCACGCAACAGAGCGCAACTGATCGCGGCGGCAAAGCGCGCCATCAGCGCTCACGGCGCTGCCGTGAGCCTCGATCTCGTGGCGCGGGAAGCCGGGGTCAGCATCGCGACTCTCTACCGCAATTTTTCCTCGCGCGACGCTCTACTCGAAGAAGTCTACAAGGAGGAGGTCGAGGCTCTAATCAGAGCGGCGGAAACAATGCTGGCCGAGCACGATCCCATAACGGCACTTCGCGAGTGGCTTCAGATGTTCGTAATCTTTCTAGACACCAAACGCGGCATGGCGGATGCTCTCAGTACGCTGATCGGTGGGCCGGATGATCTCTACACGGGGACCCATGCACGGTTGTCTGATCCGATCTCCACCCTAATCGACAAGGCAACCGAAGTTACGGGACGTCGGTTAAACGTAAAGCCGCTCGACATGCTCCGCGCGCTGACCGGAATTGCGAGCATTAGACCCGACCCGGACTGGAAGAGATCGGCCTTCGCCCTTGTAGAGGTCTTCATCGGTGCGATGGCGCGGTAGGAACGGCACCCACAAATCCCGTTCATGGTAAGCGGGTCCTCGCCCGCCCCCCTCCGAGACTGCTGCGCGGGGTGGGCTTGCCCGACGGCAAATCATTGCCGCTTGCGCTCCACACTAAGAGTGCCGGTCAGGGCTCGAAGCGGACATTTGCCGTGATTTTCACAGATGGCCGCAACAGGCCGTTCGCGACAATTCTGGCGGCCCGCACGAATGTCCGCTTCGGCAGAGTTGGCCGCCGGGACCTGACGGCCCGAACCCGGCCATCACCCGTCGGCACACAGAGCGCCATAGCTTTCGCTACCGCCCCTCCCCGCCCAGGCAAACGCATGGGGATGTGGACAGGCCATCCGATACACCATACGGGCAATAGAACGGACCGAGCGGCGTTGCAGCGCCGCCCGGCCCTACCAGAGCACGATCTAGTCCCAGGTGATCGCACAATGGCTATTGCAAAACCTACCACTACGCCCAATCGCGAAAAAGGCCGGCCCTATCGCAACGTTCCGCTCGTCGGCAGGGCCCTATTCGCGCTTGCCCCGACGACGGCGAGGGCAAGGGACCCGATAGTCCCGCTCTATCGCCAATGGCTGAGCGCCCGAAAAACCCTCGATTATCTCGTCGATCTTCCGGGCGGATACGATTCGGAAGCGCCCGACGCCAAGGCAGCGCAAACCCGCGAAGACGAAGCCTTTTGGGCGATGATCGAGCTAACCCCGACGAGCGTCGAAGGGATAGCCGCCCTCGCCCACGTCCTGTGGGAACTCGAAGGCCCGGCGGTTCTGCCGGACCATGAGGACTTCCAGGAGGAAGCCGATAGCCCGAACTGCAAGCTCATGCGCGCGATCTGGCGCGCGGCGGCCGGGCGGGACGGGTTGCCTGGGGGGCTTTAGGCACGCGGCGGGAGACAGTCCAGGCCGCTTGGGAAGGCGTTCGGCCGGCAAGGCCGACGCTCGCATAGATGCCAGAGCGTGGTGTGGTGGTTTGGTGGAAAGCAGCTCACCACCGACGATCGATGCCCGACGGTTTCGGAGATGAGCCATGGCCCCGACAACAGTCGGAAAGGCTATCATCAGCCACCAGACCGGGGTGTGCGATCAAAAGTTCGCTTGAAGGCATGAGAAAAGGCGCTCTGCGAGCTGTAGCCGACTGCGGTGGCCACTGCCGCGACGGTTTGGCCCGCGTTAAGCTTTCGCTGCGCCAGAACCATACGCCAGCGGGTAAGATAGTCGAGCGGAGGACGGCCGACATGCTCGGCGAAGCGCTGCGTGAACGCCGAACGTGACATCCCGACCTCCGACGCCAGCATTGGCACCGTCCAGCGGCGCGCGACATCGCCGTGCAGCAGTCTGAGGGCCTTGCCGATCCGTGGGTCCGCCAGCGCGGTGATCCAGCCGACACTGGTTATCGGACTGGTGGCCACGAAGGCGCGGACCGCCGCGACGACGAGGATCTCTGCCAACCGCTCGGCGACGAGCGAACCACCGAGTTCCGCGCTGCTGACTTCCGTCCTCAGGGATTCCAGCGTCCTTGAGACTGCCTCGGCGGTGGACGATGTCCGGTCTACACGCAGGAACGTGGGGAGCGCGTCGAGAACGAACGAGGCGCCACCATCCGCAAAGCCGCTTCCGCCGCCAATTATGGCCGTCTCGTCTCCGGCGCCGAGGCGTACCATGTCGTGTCCTGGCGAAGCGTAGAGCGGCATGCCGTCGATCGGTTCGACCGCCGGGTCACTCGCCACCGTATAGCGCGTGTTACTGATGAGAACGACATCGCCGACTACAAGTGCTTCCGGCGAATGATCGGGAAGCAGAAGCCAGCATTGGCCTCGTGTGACGGCGACGAACTTCAACCGCGTCCGTCCGTCGAAAGCGAGCGCCCAGTCTCCCGCAGCTTCGAGGCCGGTCCCGCGGACGCTCCGCGCGCCGAGCGCCGCAAGAACCTCGGAGAATGGGTCGGGCACGATTTTGGCGTTTTGCGATAAAGACATGGTCTTCTGAGCATAGATCATCCGACCGGCACCACATAGGTCTGGCTTCTCACTCAGAAGACGGAGCCCATATCGTGACCATAGAAAACAAGATCGTCGCCATCACCGGAGCCGGGCGCGGCATTGGCCGGGCAACCGCCATTCATCTCGCCCGGCGCGGGGGGCGCCTCGCGCTCGGGGCACGAAGCGAGGCAGAACTTGCCGCTGTCGCGGGCGAGATCGAAGCGTCGGGCGGCGAAGTCATTTTTCGGGCAACCGACGTCACCAGACGCGCGGACCTCGACACACTGGTCAATCTAGCCTGCGAGCGTTTCGGGCGGCTTGACGTTATCGTCAACAATGCGGGCATCGGCCCACTCTCGCGTTTCGACGCTCTGGAGGTCGATGACTGGGACGCCATGATCGACGTAAACCTGAAAGGCGCGCTCTATGGCATTGCTGCAGCGATTCCAGTGTTTAGCCGCCAGGGCAGCGGGCACGTCGTCAACGTCGTCTCGACAGCCGGCATCAAAATCGTACCGACAATGGGCGTCTACGCTGCGACCAAGAACGCACTGCGGACAGCCACCGAAGCGCTGCGGCAGGAATCGGGTCCGAACCTCCGCGTGACGGAAGTATCGCCGGGTTTCATCGACACGACCTTCGCGGATGACGCTATTGCCGATCCGGTCATCAAAGCGACGATCCAAAAGCGCAAGCAAGAGCTTGCCATTTCGCCGGACGCGATCGCACGGGCGATCGCCTTCGCAATTGAACAACCCGGTGACGTCGAAATCGGCAGCATCGTGGTGCGCCCGACCGCACAGGATTGACGTTATGGGATCGTAGTGGCTTGGCGCCCAAGCACGTCCCCCCCCGCTTCAAACGTGCACCGAAAATCTACCGGAAACCCGCGAGGGAATCGTATTCTGACTTCACACTTTCAAACCAACGAACGGCAGCATTCCCACTGGCCGTAAACGACGCCCGCCGGACCGTCCGCTTTCGGCCAAGAGCCGATGCAGCGATCCGCATCGCAAGCGTCGGCGGCACACTCAGGATGACGCCTCAGCGAAAAGGGCAGCCCGTTCGGGGACGCGCAGGAGGTAGCCGCGAACGCCGGAAAGGCCGGCCGTGATGGCTACGGCACTAAGGCTTCGGTCTCGCTATTCGGGCAGCTAGTCTTTCAAAACTCTTCTCTCAATTTGAGAGATAGTCGACATCGCCGGGCGCTCTTCTTCATTTCATCACAACATTCCAATCGATCGTAAAGCCAGCGGCCTGCAGTTCGCGGCCAACTGCTGACTTCCATGCACCGCCGCTAGCAAAAGGCTCGTAGACGACACCATGGAAGTCGGATGGGATCTCTATGTCACCCTGCTTTAGCGCAATAACTCGACTGCGGCCGAGGCGGCCAATGAAATAACCCAGCTCGAGAATGACGTTCTGCCGGGCACGCGCGTGAGCCTGCTGGCCTTTAGCATTGCCCTCGTCGTCCGGCGTAAGGAGGACGACCGCAAAACCAACATCGCTGTGGGCCTCGACCTTCTCTATGATCGTCCGGCCCTGATTGGCCTGCTCGTGCAGAATGATAGGTTCGAAATTCAGCTTCTCCAGAAAACGCGCGACACTCTCGCGCGCCGCCTCGTCATGTCCGTGGACTACAAACACCTTACGCGCTGCTGGCCCACCTTTGGCGGGAAGTGTGGTCGCTTCGACAACGCCCGTTTTCTGCTTGACGAAATCAATGTAGTCGCGCGCGAATGGGACAAGGACCTGTCCCGTCATGTTCTGGAGATTTTGAGAGAACTTTCTTCCTCTGTAGTAGAAGGTGCAGGCGAAATCAATCGCGCTCTCCGCATCTTCAGCAAACCTATCTACCAACAAAATGACCGTACCGAGCTCGCTGTTGTGATCGGCTGGCCAATCAAGCTCGGCACTGCCGACCATCGCACCCTTAGTTGCGCGACCTTCATTCAGCCAACCATCCAGATCTATTCCACCGGTTAGCTCAGCGCTTATCGGTTCCAGCTCATTCGCATGAAGGAGGCGTGAAAGCTTCTTAATATGACGTACAAACGAAGAACTGTCCGCCCAGCGAAGGTCCGTCACAGTGTTTTCTATCTGCCGCAGAATTGTAGGAAGCTCTACCGCGCTCCTGTTCATGCCACCAGCCTCCTTTTTTGTGCGAGCTACTGCAGCGCGCTCTTCTATCTGCGCTCGGTATTTCTCTTTCAATTGGGCTGCAATAGTCTGCACCATGGCGTTGCGCCCGTAGTGCGCCGTCTTCTCGTCGATCGCATTTTCCATCTGCCCAATTGCAGATAGGACGCTCGCCGGCTCGTTTGGATCGAAGCGCAGGGTGGCAATTATGCCTTCGAGCGAGCGGAATGCCCGATCTACATCGTTCAGGTCTTTCTGCAGCTTGTCAAAACCGGTGGCCCTTAAGCTCATGAAGCGTCTCCGCCCGCCTAGAATACGTGCTCATGCGGCCGTATCAGATCACTTCCGCTAGCGAGTGTTTCCTTGCTGCCAACAGCTCCCGCCCCGCTCTTTGCGTAGTAACGCATGGTCAATCACCACCGGCGTCGACATCAATGTCTGTTTCAATTGTCGCGGTTTCGACGAACGCGCCAAGCTGATCGCGAAGCTGGTTGTAGACATCGTCCTCTTCGTTCCCAGTGCCGAGGGAGAGAACGAAAGCCGTATCCATCTCCGGAATTTCTTCTGCTCGATAGCCATAGAGGTACAGATCTCGAGCATAAACGCGAGCATATACGTAGAGGTTATCACCGTCGAAGCTAACCCCGCGCTTGAATTCGTTCCTGTGGTGCCTCACAGGACTCCACTTATGATCAACTGCACGGGCTACCTCCTCGGCAATTTTATCGGTTTCGAGTGAACCAAGCAGGTTGTAGTTCTTGCCTCCACGCTGGCATTGGAGCGCTGTCGCAAGCCGAATACTAAAATAATTTGGACCCGCAAAATCACTCACCATCGGATGCGGATTAAGCACAGCCGTCAGCGCACCAAAGCCCTTCAGCTTTCCGCTGGAACGAAGAGCTGGCGGAATAGGAAGCTCCCAGTAATAGGCCGCACCCGGCCGAAGCGTTGCGCGCCACTGCAAGGTGACAAAGCCAGGCCGGCATTCCCATGGCAGCGTCGCAGCACCCGGCGACCCGAAACCAAAAGCGGGGTCAAATCTATCCCCTTCCGCATGGTGAAGCATGAGCGCCTTGACCATGTCGGCAGTCGGCTCGCGCAGCCGCGCCATAGTATGGGCAGCAAGTGGAGAAGTAAGCGCCGTTGCGAAGCTCGATCCTTTGGCTATAACGCCGCCGATCACCCGCACGTTCGAAAAGTGCGAGAGTTCGGGCTTAAGCATGCTCGACGGACCAGGTCCGCTGTGGCTTACTGTGCAAATGTCGCCGTGTTCGCCATCAGCGTTGTGCAGGCGACCTCCAATGGTGATTGCAGCCTCGCAGTCAGCGGGCGGCTTGAGGTGTTCGCCAGGCTTGTTGCCTACCGAGATAATCGGCAGAACATCATGCTTTCGAGCAAGAACTGAAATCTCATGACCCAAGTAGCTAACGCATTCCAGGTCACAACAATCAAGTTCGTTGAAGGAAAAATTCCAGATTCGCGTTTCAGGATTCGCCATCATGATGCCGTCAAGATAGCTTATGAGATCCTGAGGATCGAAGAATGATGCGAATTTTCTCTTCGCGACAGCCTGAACCGTTCCGACCTGGCAGTAGAGAGCCGGAAGAGACAGATTGTTATTCCAGTCATGCCCCTGCACGACCAAAGAGGTAACCCAATTGCCATGCTTTGTGTCGGCCGCGCTATCGGGAACCAGGGGCGGAGCTTTCCATGCTTCCGCGGACTTATAAGAAACGGCGCTCAGGCCGCCATCAACGACCCCGACGATTGGAAGGTCCGATAGCGCGCTCGGTAAAGGGCGGTTCGGCTCTTGCCCGTCTCCAGGAGCAGTAGTCGTGATCGACGGAACTGGCTCGATCCTAAAGACGGTACCAGAGGCAACTAACTGACTAAGAGCACTGCGCCCGGGGACAATGACGGTCGTTCGCGAGTGCCGCTTCTGCCGATACTCGCGCATGGCAAGATTGAGCCGGTCATCATCAGGAACGACCGTGCGAAGGCTTCGGCGCATTACGGCAGGAACGTTCGTGTCAAGGCGACCTGCAAGCTCGCCAAGAGCGGAAGGTGGCGGCGCAATGACGCCGTCGCGAAGGCCGGAAAAAGCCTGCAGAAGGTGCTCGGAAGCATCCCGGTCATTCAACGGCATAAGCCAGACGACGAAAGCACGCCCGTCTTTGGTCTCGGGGGCAGCTTCCCAAATTTCAGAAAGGGACCGAGATCTTGTCGCATCGTCTTGCCCAAAAAATCGAACCGCCTCTATGCGGGAGATATCCACCATCTCATTGGCGGTATCGGTTTGACGAACCCGACGCGCAAGCGAGAGAAGTTGTTGCGTCTCGACCTCGACCAGATAGCCTGACTTGTAAGGTGTGATTAGGCGCCCACCATGCTCCTTCCTGAAGAGATCATCTGGTGTCCAGGACGGAGCGAGAGAATCGTCAAACATGGAGGCGTATACAATCGCGCGACCGTTGAAGCGAGGCGCGCCTTCGGCCTCTTCTCCCAGAGCCGTAAATTGCTCCGAAAGACTGCGCCGCTGCATGGGAAGCCGATCTGTCCGAATATTACGCCTGTTTTTGCCGCCCCCCGAAACCCCCTCAGGCCGTGGGTCTTTGGTAAATCGGAGGACCGGATTGAGGAGAGGGCGACGCGGGGTATCAGCCATCGGTTTCCTCGTTCAGGTAACGATGCACCATCTGCCGGCTGACACCGACGATGCGGGCAATATCTGACTGGCTTACGTTGCCGGTCTCATGCAGCAAACTGGCGACGACCTTCTTGTCAGCCGTTGTAATCTCGCGATTATCGAGCAGTCGCGGGCTGCCCGAATGCGATGCTCGTATTGCAAGAATGATCTGCGCGAGGCTCGGCTCTTCTTTCCCGAGAATGCTACGGCGGCGCACAGCCAGAGCTAGGTTCTCGATATCTGCTCCATTCAACCCCTGAGATACGTGGGCGAGGATCTGCGCATCCTTGTTTCGCTTCTCGTTTCCCTCGAACAGGAAATGGAGCCAGAGTGCGTTGCGAACGTCGCTATCGGGAAGACCGAGTTCCGCCTTGTAGGGAAAGCGCCGCCAGATAGCAGGATCGAGAAGATGCGGGTGGTTGGTCGCGCCAATAGTAACAACGTCATCGCTTAAGGAGTCGAGCCCCTGAAGGACTGTGTTTACAACACGCTTTAACTCACCGAGTTCGTGTCGGTCATCGCGCAGCTTTGCTACGGCATCAATCTCATCGAGAAACAACACAGCATTTCGGGTGGGGACAAAGTCGAAGATTCCCCTAATGTTCTTCGCAGTTTCACCTAAGCGCGACGAAATGAGAGAATCCAGCCTCGCGATATAGAACGGGCGCTCAAGCGCTGCCGCGATGTGGCCTGCTAACAGCGTCTTCCCCGTTCCAGGAGGGCCGAATAGAAGTAGACCTAAGCGCGCGGATACCCCTTTCTCAGCTAGCAACGCAATATGCTTCGCGTCTTCAATAAACTGCGAGATCGCATGACTCGCCTCGCCACCAAGTATGGCGGGCGTTGTGGGCCATTGCCCCTCTTCGACGAGGGGAAGCCGCGACGCGACATCGCGAGGAAGGGCTTCGGCATATCCAGACGCCTGCAGCGGCACACCACGCTTCCGGAGCATGCCCTGAATAGCCTTCGCACCCTCGAGATCATTCTGCTCCGCCAAGCGCTTTGCAATCTGGCCCCCAATTCGACGAACGCCCGTATAGTCCGCCGACATGGCCGACTCGATCAGAGAGCTTATGAGGTGATTGTCAATTTCCATACAGAAAATTTTGCCGGTATATAGGCCGGATGTCAACGCGTTTAGCGGGATATGTAAACCTCAATCAGCAATTGAGTTTTTAATACGAGCAAGGACGCTATCGTGAAGAATTTCGCGCGCCGCCGAACGCGCGCCCCTGACCAAACTAGCACTCGCGCGGGGTGAGGTTCGAAAGAAGCGGATCGCCCCGCCGCTCTCGCAGCAATAAGCGCTCAGGCCCGCCATGAAGATGGGGCCAACACCCATCCCCTACCCCATCCCAATGACATCGACTGACCCGATTTCGACCCGCCGATCGCCCCCGCCGCGATCCCCCGCGCAGCATCCCGCGCGTTGGAAACGCGACCCAAGCGGCCGGATAATCACGCGATTTCCGACCACATCGCCGTAGAATCTTATTCTCTTGTAGGATTCAGCCCGTTGATGCAAACGCACTTCAAGCGAGTGCATCGCCTTCCCGCAGCATCACATCAATGCGGGAAAGAATGGCCGGAAACCGGGAACTCCACGCCACACATCGGCTATCACATCCGAATGCCCAGGCAATTCCGACGATAATTCCAATCCATGTGGTTGGAATTATTTTCCACTCCAACCTAAATCCAACTTATCTAATTGAAATCCAACGATTTTCCGCCTAAAATCCGCCAATAAATCCGACTCGATGTGAAAATTTCCGATTGACGGTGAGACAAATTCGGTGTTTCCTCGCGCGCAGTATCCCAGAATTACGTTGTGTAGAAAGCGACAAACTCAGAATAGCGCTGCGGGGCGAGGGGGCCATCAAGGCCCCATCGAGCCCCGCAAGCGTTATATTTACTGAGTATGTTATATATATAATATATATTATAATATAATTATTATATTTATTTATTTATATCTCACCCAATTAATAACTAAACCTAGATTTAGTTTTAGGATTCGCGCGATGGTCGATTTCGTCAGCGTCGCGCCGTCAACCGCGTCACGAAAACCGTCCAATCACGAACCGTCCGTGCGGTCGCCAAACAAACCTCCCTGACCGCCAAACGCGTCGGGGAGGAAATCCACACCCGGCAGGCGCAGCCCCAATTCGGTAGCACCCTCGAAGGCGTCGTCTTCGCAACCGGCCGCCCCCTGCCCCTGTCGGAGTTCAACCCGAAACAGTTCTCGTGGGGCGTTCGAGCTCGCGTCTGGGGTCGCGTCCAACGCTTCCCGACAACGTTCGTCTACGGCGGCCACTGGAAAAACCGAAGCGCACCAATCGCCGGCGACAACGTCTTCAACAACACTCGCGGCTACAACCAACGCTCCGAACGCGACAACGCGATCGAAAAACTGTTCGGCCCCTCGATCCCCGAGGAACTCGTTCGCAATACGAGCCGCGAAATCTTCTACGAAACCGCCGCGACGATGCTGCCCGCTCGCGTCGCTCACGAGCTCGGCCGCCTCCTCCCGAGCGAACCCCCTCACCCCAAGGCGAACGGCCGGGCTTTCGCGTAGAATTGAGGCAGCGGAGTTGGAAACAATCCCCCGCCTTTCGCGACCCCGACGAAAGTGGTCCGGATCGGCCTGAAAGTCGGGACTTTTCCCCCGAAAGGGACCGTTTTTTGAGCAAAAAATGGGGCGAAAACGCGGCCCCCCGAGATTTCCGCGTTTTTCGAAATTTTGAAACAGCGGTTTGGTTTGCAATCGGACCGTCAACGATTCGCGAACAATGCTTGTATCGAACATGTCGAAAGAGCAATATGATCAAGGGGTTAGCGCAAAGCTGGTCTCGATCGACGATTTGACGCCGAACCCGCAGAACGCGCGGAAGCACCCGGCTTCGCAGGTCGCCTCGATCCGAGCTTCGATTTCGGAATACGGGTTTACCAATCCGATCCTCGCCGACATCGACGACGGCGGCTTGATCGTCGCCGGCCACGGCCGGCGCCTTGCCCTGCTTGAGCTGTTCGCGGCGGGCGAAGCGGTCCGCTTGCCGAACGGCCGGACGCTACCGGACCGAATGGTCCCGGTGATCGACTGCGCGGGCTGGACCGAGGGCCAGCGCCGCGCCTACACGATCGCCGACAACCGGCTCGCCGAAACGTCGACCTGGGACAAGGGGCTGCTCAAGGTCGAGCTGGCGTTCCTCAACGACGAAGGCTTCGACCTCGACCTGACCGGCTTCGAAGGCAAGGCACTCGACAAGATGCTGGCGGAAACCACGCCGCCGGATGAGTTCCCGGAGTACGGGGACGATATCGAAACCGATCACCAGTGCCCTCGATGCGGCTACCGGTGGAGCGGGAAAGCCGGATGAGCAAGCCGACATATCGGGTCCCATCGATGGCGGAGATCGCCGCCCAGGCGTGGAACGGCCGGACCGTCGTTTCGACCTTCGCCGGCTGCGGCGGGTCATCGACCGGCTATCGGATGGCTGGCTTCCTCGTCCTATGGGCGAACGAATTCGTCGACGCGGCGCGCGAAGTCTACGCGCTCAACGCGCGCCAAGGCACCGTCGTCGACGGCCGCGATATTCGCGACATAGGGGCGACGGACGTCCTGACCGAGACCGGCCTTGAGGTGGGCGAGCTAGTGGATTGATTCCAACGTTTGGAACCCTCGGCTTCGTGCGGCGATGATGGCGTCCGGATCGGCACGCCAGACGAAGGGCTTCGCCTCGCCGTCGTTGTGCTCGTCGACGAA
>NZ_JABJVY010000007.1:0-206129 GCF_040750475.1 Amorphus sp. 3PC139-8
CCCTTTTGTGCTTGGGAGGCTGCGGCCTAACGCGCCGTGCGCGGCGAATTCGGAATGGCGGCTTTGCGCCGCTCTTGGGTCCAAGTTTTCCATATTTTCTTCTCTAAAATACGTATATCAAAATCCTTCCCTTATGAATTCCACAAAACGACTCTGTATTGCAAGTATTATTGCGCTTATGTACGCTTCCGGCATGCCCGCGCATGCAGAAGAGAGGTTTACGTCTGCCGAATTCATGAAATGGGCGGAGGCGAGTCGCAGCACCTACATCCGCACGGCGCTGATGACGGCCAATATGATTGCCATCGAGAACGACCAGACGCAGGCGGACTGCATCAGTAGCTGGTATTTTGAGGATTCGGACGGGCGGGATGAGATCATGTACCGGGCTATGGAGACGTACCCGAGCTACCATCCCATTGGAATTATCATCGCCGTTGCCGAGAAACAGTGTGGTCTCTTCAAATACGGGAACGACTAGAGCCCCGCGAGGTCCGGCTTCGCTGCTGAAAAGGACTGAGTGGAAGCAACCGGTTCGGGTTGTTCTCGAGGCGCATAGCCAGACCCGATCTCTTCAATCCGATCCTGCAGGACGTTGACCCGTTCTTTCGATGGCGGGTCGTCCTGGTCTGTCAGCTCTTCCCGGATGTCACCGAGTTCGACCTGATCGCGCCGAATGTCGGCGACAGCGTCGTTTGCAGCGCCCAGTCCATCACGCTGCTCGACGAATAGCTCATAGCTCGGCTCGTTGCCTTGCCATTCCAGGGTAGCGGCCAGAACCGGATCGATGGCCTCGCCATCTTCGGAGCGCACCACGCCTTCCGCATCCATGAACACGGCGGTGCCGTCCGGCAGCTTCATTGCGTTTTCGAGTGTGTCGTCCAGAATGCTCTGCGCGGTTTCGGCGCGTTCGAGCGCCTGTTCCAAGGCCCGGTCGACGGCCCTCTCCGCATCCGCCAAAGCGTTCATCGCGCCTTCGTAGGCTCGCGCATATGCCGGGTCGTTCAGCATCATCCAATCCAGCGCAGACATCGACGATCCGCCGCGGCTTCCGTCGCCCCTACCTTCACGCAAAGCCTCGCGCGCTTCGGGGCTCAAAAACCGACCAATCCGCCCAACCTCAACACCCGCCAGCTCCCGCTGCGAGTCGTCAAAATCCAACTGCCGCTGCGCATCCTTCTGCGCGCGGACAATGTCATTGAAGGCGTTCGTGTAATCCATCTCTCGTCTGTCGCATCATGTGACGCTGCCCCCGTTCGTTGTTCTTCTGATCAATATTATAAGTTGTATTGCTTAATTCTTTATTAAGGATTTTTGCTTTTGGCGCCGGACAAATCGCTTCTTTCTTCCTGTTGGCTCAGTGCGCTCAACCTGCTTGCTCGCCGTGCGGTAGTTCCGCCACTCGGCTTCAACGGCTGCCGTGGCGCGCTCCAGGAACGGCTGCCAGGTCTCGTCGGCTTCGGCCTTTTCCTGAGCCCGGTGGTGGATGAGTTGAGCGCGGGCATAGCGGACATAGGCGCGAAGCCGGTTCTGCTGCGCCAGGGAGAGGTCCGGGGAAACATCAAGCGGACCGGTCAGGGCGATGATTTTGCGCAGATGCCGCAGGACCAGACCTGAGGGCCATTCATTGTACCAGTCCAAGGCCTCGGCAGCGTGAGCGAAGATGTTGTCCGGCCCGAGCCCGCGTCTTCGCCGGAGCTGCGCCCGTAACTCCGGCTCGAAGTGGGGCGCGTCGATTGAGAGCGCCCCGTCCCGGTAATAGCGCGCGAGGATCAGACGCCAGCGGATGCGCGTGTACTGCTCATAGACGGTGTTGAGCGAGAGACCGGCCTTTCGGGCGGCCTCTTTGGGCGGAATCCGCTCCGCATAGCAGCGCAAAAGCGTATCCGCCTGAGCGGGAGGAACCCGGGCCCTAGGGCTGAGGATCGGCTCTGACATCGCGCGCCGTGGCTCTCAACTGCGACAAGGAAAGAATATATAAGTCAGAAAATTATTGGAATAAATCCGCGCCTGTCTTGGTATATTGGAAGGGGCAGGCGTTGCGCGGTGTTGATCGCCGCGCCATCCTCAAGAAACCGATCTTCGCCGTCCTCCCCGCAAGAGCCAAAGGTTTTTCAGGCCGCAGTGCGTCTGAAGCCTTGGTTCCAGCGGCAAACGGAGGATGTCCGATGATCTATTGTCCCTTGTGCGGCCACAAATTCGAGCTTCGCGATCGGCCAGAGGCCTCGAACGACGATTTCGGCGTCGTGCGCATGCCGGACGATCGCCAGCTCTTGCGCGCCGCGCATTACCAGCACCTGGCGAAGCGGCTGGCCGACCTGCCAGTGTCGAGCCGGGAGGTGCCGAACTGGATCGCCGACACGATCTGGACCTTCCCCGGTACGATCCTCGCCGCCGACGGCACGCCATTCGAGCTGGAGCCCGAGGGCATCGATGCCGCGTTCAGCGAGGACGGCTCCTTCCGCTGGATCAGGTCCTTCCGTGCCCATGCCGATCAACCACTGAAACAAAGCCCGCAGACCCGGCTGCTCGCGCGGCTGCGGCTGATCGATCTCGCTTTCCGCATCGCTGACTTTCAGGCGCCTTCGCGCGGCTGATGCTTTTCCGGAAGTAGGCCCGCAGGCCGCCCCGGAGAGGCGCAGAACGCAAGGGAGGGTGCGGGTCGTCCGCACCCTTTCCAAGCGGAACCGGGAGCGATCCATGTTCAACAAGGAAGACCACAAGCAGGCGGCCCGGAGCGTCTTCATGAGCTCCATCGAGTGGCTCGCCAACATCGGGGCGGTCGTCGCGACCTTCCTTCTCCTGCCGTTCACCTACGAATGGAGCATGCACTTCATCGAGCCGTTCACCCGCCGCCATTACGGCGACGAGCTGCTCGGAGCCGTGTCCGTGATCTGGCTCGGCGTCGTCGTCCTGTTCCTTTTCTTCATCGCGCGCATGTCCATCGGCACCGCCCTCGTCATGGGCGGCCTCGCCGTTGCCGTGCGCTTCCTCTGACCCCCAAGCCATCGAAAGGAGACCGTCATGGCCAAGCGAGAATACGAGCGCATCGGCAGCCACCGGATCGATCTCTACCGGCCCAAGCCGAAACCGAAGAAGAGCTTCGACTGGGAGGCCCTGTTCGGCGGGGTGGTCCTGCTCTTCATCCTGATCGGGGTGCTCGGCAGCTGCGCCGGGTAACCACACCAAACCTTCATTGAGGGGCACCTGCGGGTGCCCCTTTTCGTTTGAGGAGAGGCAACGATGAATTCTCACAACGAGACCTACCGTTTCGGCAGCGCCCGCTGGGCCAACGAGGATGAGGTTCGTGACGCCGGGCTCTTCGCCAAGTCCGGCCCGCAAATCGGCTACTGGGAGCGCACGCCGCTCCGCTTCGAGAGCGACGCCCCGATGCTTACCATCGGCGGGGCGGGCTCCGGCAAAACCCGCGATCTGCTCGCCTATGCCGTCTGCAATTCGCCGGGCCAGCGCATGGCCATCATGGACCCGCGCGGCGAGCTCGCCGCGATCTCCATGATCGCCCACGCCCATCACCGCGAACATGCCTATACCTGGAACCCGATGCGGATCGCGGGGCTGCCGTCCCACAGCTGCAACCCGCTCGATATCCTCGACCCGGCAGCCCTGACCTTCCATTCCGACTGCAAGTTCATCGCCGAAAGCCTGATCCCGCTCTCCGGCTCAGCCAACGGGCATTATTTCGAGCTGCGGGCACGGGAATGGCTGGAGGCGCTCCTCAAGCATCATGTCGAGCGCCATGGCCGGATCACGCTCCCCGATCTCGCCCGGCTGATCGACACCATCGAGGCGAACCCCCAAGCCTGGGCCGATCAGCTTTCGGCCATGCTCGCCTCGGCCCACGACTCCGTCCGCCGCGCCGCCGGCGAGATGCTGGTCAAGCAGCAGGACAGCCCGAAGGAGTTCGGCGCAATCCTGGGCGAGATCTACGCCCACACCTCCTTCCTGTCCGACCCCGTGCTGCTCCCCGCCCTCGACGGCGGCGACTTCTCGCTCTCCGTCCTGACCGACCCGGCCCACGCCGTGAAGGTGTTCTTCAACGTGCCAGCAGAGTATCTGGGCCTGTGGTCGCCGCTGATCCGGCTCTTCTTCACCGTCACGATGCTCTACAAGTCCCGCGCGCCGGATCGCCCCCGCATCCTGCTTCTGGTCGACGAGGCGGGTCAGCTTGGGCGGTTCGAGGCGCTGCTGCGCGCCTTCACCTACGGACGCGGCGCGGGCGTGCGTGCCTGGGCGATCTTCCAGGACGTTGGCCAGATCGTCCGCAACTTCGACCGGAGCGCGCTCCAGGGCTTCCTGGGCTCGGCGCAGATGCGCCAATTCTTCGGCGTGCGCGACTACGAGACGGCGGAGCTGGTCTCGTCCATGCTCGGCCAGGAAACCCTCAGCTACGACGACACGCTCGCCCAGGGCGAGGCCCGGATGAAGAAACAGGCAATCGCCTGGCACCTGCTCGACGGACAATCCCCGTTCGACATCGCCCACGAGTACGCGCATCTGAGCAAGGCGAGCGTCCACCGCACCAAGCAGCAACGCCCCCTGATGACGCCCGACGAAATCCTGTCTCTGCCGGAGGACAGGCAAATCCTGTTCGTCTCGGGCCACAACCTGCCGCCGCTTCTCGCCTGGAAGCATCCGTACTTCTCACGTCAAGCGCGCTGCGAAATGGCGGGCAAGTTCCTGCCGAACCCTTACCATCCGCCGACGGACCACATCCGCATTCCCACGGCGATCTTCTCCCGCTGGGCCAGGGTCGTCACCGAGCCGGTGCCCGCCGCGTTCGCCGACTTCCCGCAGTATCGGGAGGGAATGTGGAGCTATGTGAGGGGGTGGGAGCCGAGGGTGTGTTGAAATATCTCAGCCGGTCGCCGATCCGGCCCGAAATCTGTGCCCAACAATCTATTTTGTGATGATTATTCGTAGAATCCCTCGAACTATAAGGTTGAAACGCACGGCACTTTGCTAAACTGCGGAATCAACGCTACAGTCACCCCCCGGGCCGAATTAGAGACGGCGCGGCCCTCGAAGCCTTTAAGCTTCTGCATTGCATCATTTTTTCTAAACGAAAGAGTTGCGCTAGTGATCGCAAGATTGCCATCCAAGAACCGCTACGCTACTCCTATTTTTGATACGGCAGAACTCCGCACGGAAAGTGATGTGGAGCAAAAATTAATTTATCCATTTCTTACTCATTCCAGCTATTTAAGTTTGTCGTCAGCTTGGGTTCGCACTAAGGAATATATGTCGCCTACTCATATTGATAAAACAGCCGGAAAGAAGCACGGCTATTATCCCGATTACTCAATCTGGCTTGGTGGAATACCGCTAGTTATTATAGAGGCAAAAATGGCGGACACGGCACTCGAATTAGCACTTCGAGAGGCCCGTCTCTATGCTTTAGAAATCAACAAACGCTATCCGCCGAACATCAATCCTATTGGCTTCGTTTTTGCCTGCAACGGCGACGAGATGGCGCTAAGTCCTTCGGATAGCGAACAAGAAATATTGCGGTTCGAATCCGTCGCAGCGCAACCTGGCTCAGCGATATTAGAAACCCTAATAAGCTCCATTGGGAGATCGGCCTTAGAGGCCAAAGCAAACCGGTTGTCGGCGCACTTCCAGGTTCGAAGCGCTTTCAGTACAGCCTCATTTATGGGTGGCCAGGGTCGACTAAATGAGCAGCTTGGTGTCAATGAGTTTGCCGAACCTCTATTCCCGACACTCACTAAGTATTTTGGAGCGACCTCTGAAGAGACGCCTGACGAGGTAATAGACAGGGCGTATGTTACATCCGATGAGCTTGGTCGATACGAAGGCGTGCTTGAGACTTATCTAAAAGCAAAAACGCCTCAAATTGCGGGGAACCAACTCCGACCGATTGAGACAAGTAAACGACAAGCGTCGGGAATTTCGACGGAGGTGCAAAAATTTTCACAGAATCCGAAATATTATAGTAGGGTTCAGTTAATTGTTGGGGCTGTCGGTTCTGGGAAGAGTACTTTTATTCGACGGTACTATAGAAAATTGATGTCTGATGAAGTCAATATGAGGACGCGCTGGGCGTTTATCGACTTCAATGTTTTTCCTCCCGGTGAAAATATTCAAAATTGGATCGCTTACCAATTCCTGGGTTCATTTTCTGAAGTGAACCAGATTGAGCTGCATGACTATGATTTGATTGAGGCTGTCTTCTCTCATGAGCTTAGGCGTTTTGATCAGGGTGCGAACAAGAGGCTTTCAGAAATCGATCCAGCCGAGTTTGAGAGGCGGAGGTCAACGTACCTTGACGGCCTGACGCAGAACCCTGTCGACTTTGCCAGATGTGCGGCGAGATATTTTTCCGGAGAAAAGGGTCTCGGCTTGGTTGTCGCATTTGACAATGTCGACAAGCGATCGCGAGATTTGCAGCTTTCAATTTTTGAGGGAGCTCAATGGTTTAAGGATCTTACGAGGGCGCTGGTACTAGTGAATTTGAGAGACTCAACGTTTGCCGCCCATCGTGATGAACCTCCGTTAGATGCGTTCGTCAATGCCATAAATTTCTATGTCCATCCGCCCCGGTTCGCGCAGGTTATCCGAAAGCGACTGGAGTTGGTCTTGGAAGTAATTCCCGACGAGGTGGATAAGAAACAAGAATATTATCTCTCCAGCGGCTACAAGGTGCAGTATCCTGCGTCCCGTCTCGGTGAATTCCTTATGACAATATATTTATCTTTATTTGATCAGAGGTCACTGAAAGTGGCCTCGGCACTTGAGGCGCTGGTTGCAAAGGATGTTCGTCGGGCGCTTGGTATGTTTGCCGATATTTTGGTATCTCCCCACATTCCGACCGATCAGATTACTGGGACGGTGTTGACGGATGGGGCTTATCGAATTCAAGAATTTAGAATTATTCGGGCTCTAATGAGGCAAAGAAATAGGTATTATAACGGAAGCACTAGCTATATAAAAAATATTATGGATTTAGATCAGGAGCACGCAAGGCCTAGCAATTTTCTATACTGTGACATATTGGAGTACATGATTAGAAATCGGAAGGCTCGTATCGATTTTGCTCAAGAGGGTTACGCTACAATCGCTACTATTAAAAAGAAAATGAGTATGGGTGGTTACGACGATGATGATGTTTCGTCGAGTGTCCGAACTCTAATTGAATGGGGTTTGCTTGAGCCTGAGAGTCTCGTTGTCGACATTTTGACGGATGAGGATGCTGTCAGAGTTCACGCAACAGGTTTCATTCATATGAGATTTTTTATTGAACGAGTGGAGTATGCAGTCAGTGCGACCGCGGATATGAGGTTTTTGTCTCGGCAGGTTGCAGAGGAGATTGGGCGCATTTGGGCTGGGCAAGGGAAAAATGACGACCTTTCTCGTTCGATGAAGCGCAAGGTACTGAGTACTCTAAAATCTTACTTAAGCGAAGAATATAATAAAAGGTGCCGAAGGCATGCGTTTTACGAAGAGGTGGGGCTTGGAGGTAAGGTTTTATTAGATTCGCTTGATCGGGCGTTGGGGCATCTCGAACCTCAACGTGCGGGAGGCGGCATTTATCAGAGGTAGGTTTGACTGCAATGTTGTGATGCGTATTTTTTGCAGAAGTATTATTGTTTTCAAAAGTGCCTTGCCGGGTCCTGCTTGTCGCCGAGGACGCGGGGGATGAGGATATCGTCCCCCTTGGGGCCGGTAGTAGATCAAGTGCGAGCGGTATTCGTAGCGGCGCAGGCCGGGGCTGATGTGGCTGTAGTCGTTGCCCCAGCTCGGATGGTCGGCGAGAAGCCCGAAGCGGTCGTGCAGGCCGGTGATGTAGTCGCGGGCCGTCTCCAGCCCAAAATTCAGGACAGAATATTCGGTGATCGCGTCGATCTCGGCATCCGCCGTCGCTGTGAGCCTATAGGTTGCCATCCCGCCTCAATCGGTCTTCCACGCGCTTCATGATGTCGGGAACGGTGGCCGTGCTCTCGCCGCTCGTCAGCGCCTCGTCGATGAGCGACTTCAGCTCGCTCTCGGCGCGCCTGCGGTCCTGGTCGCGGCGGATCAGGTCGCGGAAATATTCGCTGTCGTTGCCATAGCGTCCGCTGTCGATCTGGGATTTGACCCAGTCCTCCATCGCGCTCGGAATGGTGATCGTCTTTCGCATCATCGCCATGTGCGGTCTCCTTCTACATCCAGAATAGCATATGACGAAAGTATGATGCAAATCATACTATGAGCGTTTGTCTCTGTGCGGCTTTCCGGATGTCGGCCCGCCACCGTGTGCTTTCTCCTTTCAGGATGACGGGTCCAATCCCTGAATTTGAGAGGAGATGCGCAATGAGTGACCAAGGCCAGCAGCCTGCGCCACAACAGCAACAACCCGAGCCCCAGCGCCAACCGGAACCGCAACGACAGCCAGGGGCGCAGCAGCACGCTGAGCCCCAGCCGTCCGAATCTCACGGTGGCGGCAAGCCGAGCCATATCGCCTATCAGGTCCGCGAAACCGACCAAGGTGATGCCTACTTCAACCGCGTCGGGGCAGCCTTCGCCCACAAGGACGGCGAGGGCTACAGCGTCATCCTCGATTCCATGCCGGTCGACGGGCGGGTGACGCTGCGGACCCTCCAGGATCGGCTGAACACGGCCAAGACCGGCAACGGGCAGGAACGCGGCGGCCGAGGGGAGCCCGAGCGATGAGCGCGGAGCGGGAGAGCGGTCCGGCGCTGGAGCACTCTGGGCCGTCGATCGCCACGGCTGCGGAGCGCGACAGCCTGATGGCCGGGCGTCCCGAGCCGCAACTGGAGCCGCACCTGACGCCGGGCGGCGGTACCGAGTTCACCGTTCACCAGACGGTGGAGGTGGAGCGGGAGACCAGGATCGCGTCGATCCAGGAACGTCTCGACGCCGCGCGAGAGCGTCTGAGCAACGATCATGCCCGTGCGATGGTGCGCGGGCAGGCGCGGGCCGATTTCGAGTGCGAACGATGAACGGAGAGCGGCGGGCTTAGTCCCGCCGCTGTTCCTTGCGTTCGTGGAACCGAGCGATCTGGTCGCGGGCAATGGTGAGGGGGATCGTATCGTCGGTGTAGTCGACGCCGATCTTCTCACCGGTCTTCACGACACATTCGATCAGCTCGCCGAAGGCCGTCTCCAGTGGGACGGCTTTTTCGTCCGCCCAGGCGAGCGTCATCTCCAGAAGCTTGGCCTCGTCGGTGACGTGCGAGGACGCGACGATGCGGTCGAACCAGGCCCAGACCAGCCGGTAGGCTTCGATCCGGCGGGTTTCGCCATCGGGGAAGGTCAGCGTCCGGGATGAAACCCGCAGCATCTCCTCATGTTCGCGGTCTATCAGATAATCCAGCATCTCAATAGGATACGGTATCCGGCCAAAACGCTGCAAACTTGAGCCGGATTTCCCTTATCTTTCAAAGTCCAAGCCGCGATTGCGCTGAGGCGTATGCGGCGTCTGTTGCCGCAACCGGTCGAGCCGCTCTTGATGGCTCGGCTGTGCTGGCGGCTGGACCTGAGGCTGAGGCTCCGGCTGAGCCTGTTGGGGCTCACGCTGCGGGGCCTTCGGTGTGTCGGTCTCCTGCACCCTCTCCGGCGGCTGGGGCGCGTTCGGCGGTGCCTGGGCCTGGGCGAAGTCCTTTTGCAACGGCGAGGCCGGATCGCGCTCCATCCGGGCGTAACGCTCCCGATCGTGGGCGATCTCGCGCAAGGCCTCCTTGTGATGGTTCCGGGCGGCGACAATCTCGGTCTGGAGCTGGCGGCGCTCACTGAACTGCGCCTGGATCAGCTCGTCCTTCTGGGCACGGTCGCGCTGGAGTGCCTGATAGGCCTCCCACTCGTTCTGTCGGGTGATCTGGGCCTGCTTGCCGGTAAAGCGCTGCCACAGCCCCTTGAGACCTGACGTATGGAGCCGGGCCGCACGCTCGCGGGCTTCAGTTTCCCAGCGCTGTTTCTGACCGGTGTCGAGCTTTGCGCGCTCTTGCCGCTGCGCGGCCACCATCTGCTGGCGGCGCTTCTCCAGCGCCCTTTGCTGCGCAGCATGCCGGGTCGAAGCCTCTTCACCGTGGCGCTTGAACGCGCCGCGCATGTCCTTTGCGATCTGGACCTTGGCTTCGTCGACGCTCGGCAGATCGGTCGGTTCCCCAAGCCGGGCGCGCACCTCCTTCGCCTTCTTGTCGGCATAGCGAGCAATGGACAGCACCTCGCCCTCATGGGTGACGGCGACGTGTCCGCGCCGGTCGCCCTTGGCGAGGACCAACCCGCGCTCGGCCAGCGCATGGCTGAAAGTGGCGGCGGTATCGCTGATCGCCCAGGCATCCTGGACGGCGGTCTTCAGCTCGCGGGCATCCTTGCCGATCCGCTTGCACTGCTGCCATTCGGCGAGCGTAAAATTACGCGGATCGCTCTGGCCGCTCTTGGACAGCCCGGCAGGCATTTTCCAGTCCTGTTCCAGGTGGATGTCGCGGCTCACGTCCTGGAGCTTGGCCTTGAAGTGGGGGAGGTTGCGGGCGGTCATGGTCTCCGCATCAATGCGGGACCAGACGCAATGGGCGTGTCTGCGGCCTTCCTTCTCGTGGAACACGACGACGCGCGGCTGGCCCTGCAGCCCCGTCTTGGCCTCGATGCGCTCGATCGTCTCCTCGAACACGGAGATGGGTACATCCTTGTCGGCGGGCGGATTGAGCGAAACGGAAAACAGGAAGTTCCGGCACCGGGTCCCCTGGGCGACGGCCTGGGCCTCCTTGAAGGCGCTGGTGACATCCTCGGAGACGAAGCCGCGCACTTCGTGGACGGCGACGTGCTCGTTGTCGGTCTCGTTCAGAAGGTGCACTGCGAGCTGCTTTGCCCCGCCGCGTTCGCTGGCGACGAACAGCATCGCTCAGCGCTCCTGGATGCCGAGCGCCCGCATCACCGCTACCTTGATCGCAGCAATGTCGGCACACGCGACCTGCAAGGCCGTCTCGGTCTCCTCGGACACCGGCAGCGTCCCAACACGCATGGCCTTCGCCAGCTCGGCGACGTTGGCCGCGAGCCCGGCCTTGCCGAGAAACGCCAGCACCTGAGCCAGAGCCTGCTGGTCCTTCACGGGAAACCGCCCGCGCGGGCGGCGCGCTTCGGCGCCATCCTCGAACAGGCGATTGCGAATGAAAGTGCTGAGGCCGAGCGATCCCGCGCGACGCTCCAACAGCGCGCGCTCCTCGGCGGTGAGCCGGATGGAAACCGGCTTGGTCTTGGGTGTCTTGAAATGGGTCATGTGAAAATCGGCAATAGGGCATCGCCTGCGCGCCGGAAATCGACGCACAGCAAGGCCAGTTTGAATAATGGAATGAAAGAAAATCCGGCCTTGGCGAAAGGCCGGAACAACAACGGGGATGAATGTCAGGTCAGAGGAACGGTTCCGGAGCATCTTGAAGCTCTGAAGGCGCGGCATACTCTTCCGAGTATGTCGACAATGCGGCTTCCCAACTTGCCAATGTCCGGAAAAGGTGATTTAATTCTTCGCCGTCTACGTCCACCAATTCCCGGCCTAAGGCTCCGGGATCGGTAAACTTCCCAATTTCCAGATAGTTACGTTCCGTCTCGTGGTCACAAATGTGGTATACACGAGGCATGAGAGACGTGGCGAACACCCACTATCTGATCAGGCGCGGAGAGGTCTGGCACTATCATCGCCGGGTCCCGCTTGCGCTCGTCCCGATCCTCGGCAAGCGCTTCGTCAAGAAGTCGCTGGATGTTTGTATCGCGCGATTTTGACCGGCAGGTTTGCGCAAATATGGTTGGTGCGAAATACGTGGAATTAGATCTTTAAAGTATCCCTGCTAGGAGGGCGTAAAACTGAGAAGAAGCATATATGAAGCATCCGTATGAGGCGATCACAAAGACAACTGTAGTGATATGAATAATGACGCCCCACCTTCGCTAATTTCTGTTCTTGGGGTATTTTAGGTAGGGGTGATCGAACGTGCGTTCGTGGTCAGCCAGATCCATTGTATAGAAATACTGGGTAAAATAGGCTGCTGCAGGCCCTGCACCCCCAAGCACTAGACCTGCCACCAACCAAGTGAAGATCCAGCCCACCTCGACAGCAGTTCCAGAAAGCCGGTCCGAATTGGCTGAAACGAAGCTTAGCAGCGCGACGATGCTCGCGCTCAGGACGATGAGTGGGGATCGGAGCGCCATTAGCCCAAACTGGATCGTGTGCGCGTCCGAACTCGCGATGGAATCGTCAGATCGCTTCCATGCCTCTTTAGCCAGTTCACGATGGAGGGAGGTTAGCTCTTCACTATCTGCCATCCCGGCATCCGCCTGAATTCGTTTACACGTCAGATCGCTCACATTCGATGATACGCCTCGACTGGCTCGCAATAAACGAAGCTCCGACCGCAGTGCGAGCCGGTTTCCGCTTCGCCTGGAACCACGCTCAGCCCGAGCGCAGCTCCGCCCAGGCCTGTTCCAGCCGCGACAGGTTCTCCGCCGTGTAGGCGGCGAAGTCGAACTCCACACCGGAATGAAGTTCGGAGACCATGCTCCACATGGTCTCGCGCAGCAGCGAGGCGACCTTCATCGCGCCGAGCTGGCGGCGCAGCCCGTCGTCGGGCGAACGGCCGAAATAGAGCTGCAGCATCCGGTCGCTCTCGTCCGCCGAAAACTGGCTGTTGGAGGAAAGCCCGCCGAGATCGAAGAGCGGCGAGTTGAAGCCGGCATAGTCCCAGTCGATCAGCCACAGCCGGTCGCCGTCATCGAGGAAGTTGGCGGGCAACAGATCGTTGTGGCCGTAGACTAGGTCAATCGGACCGATCATCGCTTCAAGCGCATCCGCCCGCGCCCTGAGATCGGAAAGCCGCTCCAGATGCCGGCTGCCGCCTGCTTCCAGCACCCGCGCATAATGCCGGCAGATGTGGAACACCCAGAACACCAGGGCAGGGGCGGAGATCTGGCGTGCCATGCCGTGGTGGCAGCGGCGCAGAAGGTCCACGATGCGCGGTAGCATATCGGGGGCGCGGACGTCGTCCTCGCCGAGCGTGCGGCCCTCGATGAATTCCAGAACCAGCACGCCGGGCTCGGCGTGAACCACCGGCGGAGAAATGCCGAGTTCGGCCGCCGCGCGCGAAGCGGCCAGCTCGTTGAAGCGCATCACGCCATGGATCGGGATGTCCTCACCGACGCGCACGAAAAAGCGCCGGCCGCCATCTTCCACCAGAAAGTTCGTGTTGGTGATGCCGCCCGTGACCGGCTGTGGCTCGACCGGTCGCGTCCAGATGTCGAGCCGGGCAGCGCGCGCAGCGGCGCTCTCGGCGTCAGCCATGTCGTCTCCTCGATTTTTTCCCGCAAAGTCGGACGGAATATCGGTTCCCCCTGGCTTTGCTAACCCAGCGCGCGACCGCGCGCCGGCCGGTCAGGCCGCCCCCCGGAGCCGGTGAGCGGAGCGAACTCGGCGTGAGGGCGATTCTCTAGATCGCAAATCCGGACGGAAAGTCGGGTCTGACGCGTCCAAGGATGTGCTTATTCGACCTGGAGCTGGCGCTTGCGTTCTTCCGCCCAGGCGTTGATCAGCCGGTCGGCGATCATCGCGATAAAGGCGACGCACAGCCCGGCCACCACGCCTTGGCCGATATCGGCGCGTGTGAGCGCGATATAGACCTCCTGGCCGAGATCGTTGGTGCCGACGAGGGCTGTGATCACGAGCATCGAAAGCGCCATCATGATGGTCTGGTTGAGGCCGAGCATAAGCTCCGGCATCGCGAGCGGAAGCTGCACCTTCCACAGAAGCTGGGAGGGACGACAGCCGGCCATGGTGCCCGCTTCGATGATGTTGGCCGGAACGCGCCGGATGCCGTGGTCCGCGTAGCGCACCGCCGGTGCGAGCGCATAGAGCACGATCGCGATCATGGCGGAGAAGTCGCCGACGGCGAACAGCATCACCACCGGGATCAGGTAAACGAAGCTCGGCAGCGTCTGCAGAGTGTCGATGGTGGTTTGGGCGAAGCGGCGGAAGCCGTCGTGACGGGCCGACAGGATGCCGATCGGGATCCCGATCAGGCTCGCGATCACCACCGACAAGCCGCAGAGATAGACGGAGATCATCGCCTTCTCCCAGTTGCCGGTAAGCGCGATGAACGCCGCCATCAGCGAGACGGTGATGGCCAGCCGCAGGCCGCCCAGGCGCACACCCGCCACCGCCAAGACCGCGATCACGCCCAGCCACGGCGCATCCACCAGAAAGCGCTTCAGCGGCACCAGCACATAGATCAGCAGGAACGCCTTGATCGCATCGAGAGTGTCGTAGAGGTGGACATTGATGAACTCCACCAGCCGGTCCCAGAACGGCCCGGTGTCGAGCACCATCGACTGCGGATAGATGGCAATCGCGGGATCCAGCGCGGCGATCAGGAGGCTTGCGAGCACCAGCGCGAGAAAGCCGGCGGCCGTGGCGTGGCGGGCGAAGACGCTCATGCCCTGCTCCAGGTGAAGCGGCTGCTTCTGGCGGTAGACGAAGGCGTGGCTGAGCCGGTCGAGCGAAATCGCAAGCAGGGTGATCGCGATACCGGCTTCCAGACCGTCGCCGATCGCCAATCGGCGCAGTGAGGTCAGAACGTCGCGGCCGAGCCCGCCGGCGCCAATCATGGAAGCGATGATCACCATGTTGAGCGACAGCATGATGACCTGGTTGACGCCGACCATCAGGCTCGGGCGGGCCGTTGGCAGCAGGATCCGCCACAGCATTTGGCGCGGCGTGCAGCCCGCCATGTTGCCGAGTTCCACGATCTCCGGCGGCACGCTCCTGAGCGCGAGCATCGTCACGCGTACCATCGGCGGCATGGCGTAGATGATCGTCGCGATCATCGCCGACACCGGACCAAAGCCAAACAGGAACAGGACCGGCACCAGATAGGCGAACACCGGCACCGTCTGCATCAGATCGAGGATCGGTTTGATGATGTTGGCGAAGGTTTCGGAGCGGTGCGCGAAAATGCCAAGCGCGATGCCGACGACCACGCCCACGGGCACGGCCACCAGGATAGACGACAGCGTGATCATCGCGCTTTCCCACTGGCCGAACACGGCGAGATAGGCAAAGCAGAGAAAGACGAGGAGCGCCAGGCTGCGCCCGCCCAGGCGCCAGCCGAGCCAGGTTACCGCCGCCACGACGCCGAACCACGGTACTGGTGGCACGAAGATGCCGCCGCCGAAGGGCAGGTGCCAGCCTTTGGAGAGCACCGCGATGCACGCCTGGAGCGGCAGACCCAGCACCCAGGCGATCGCCCGTGTCAGCTCCTTGAAGGTGAACAGACCGAACGACAAGTCGTCGACCAGCCAATCCATTGCCGACGAAATCCAGCCCTTGATCGGCAGGACCCAGACGGAGGCCGGGTCCCCGATCCAGGCGACGTGAGGTGCCACGTACCAGAGGGCGACGAGAATCGCGATCGCGACGAGCCAAAGCAGCCGGCCGGATAGCGGGTTCGCCGTCGCGGCTGGGGAGGAGGTGGCGGCAATGCTCATGCCGATTCCGCCAGAAGCGAAATGACCGCCTCGCGCTCGACCATGCCGATCGTCTCGCCGCGACGGTTGACCACGGCGAACGGCTTGCCGGCCTCAATCAGGTTTGCGGCGAAGGCGGAGACCCGTTCGCTGGGCTTGATCTCGCCGCCATAGTCGGTGCCGTCGACCGGTGCGCCCATAATGGAACGGGCGGACAGCACCTTGGAGCGCGCGACGTTGCGCGTGAATTCTTCCACGTAAGGCGTTGCCGGTCGCACCACGAGATCCTCCGGCGTGCCGATCTGGACGATCTCGCCGTGGTTCATGATCGCGATGCGGTCGGCAAGGCGGATGGCCTCGTCGAAATCGTGGGTGATGAAAACGATCGACTTGTGCAGAAGGCGCTGAAGGCGGAGAAACTCGTCCTGCATCTCGCGCCGGATCAGCGGATCGAGCGCGGAAAATGGCTCGTCCAGGAACCACAGCTCCGGTTCGGTGGCGAGCGAACGGGCGATGCCGACGCGTTGTTGCTGGCCGCCGGAGAGGGCGCGGGGGAAGTCGAGTTCGCGTCCGCCGAGGCCGACGAGCTCGATCACCTCCATGGCCCGCTTTTCGCGGGTGGCGCGATCGACGCCCTGGATCTCGAGCGGGAAGGTGACGTTGCCGAGCACGGTCAGATGGGGCAGCAGCGCGAAATGCTGAAACACCATCCCCATCTTGTGTCGGCGGATGTCGATCAGCTCCTTGCGGGAGCAGGCCAAAAGGTCCTGGCCTTCGAAGACGAGTTCGCCGGCCGTCGGCTGCAGAAGCAGCGACATGCAGCGGATGATGGTGGACTTGCCGGAGCCGGACAGGCCCATGATGACGAAGATCTCGCCGTCGTGCACGTCCAGGGAGGCGTCGCGTACGGCGGGCGTCAGGCCGGCTTTTTCGAGCGCCTCGGTCGACGGGCTGCCGCCATGGCGCTCGATGAACTCTTTCGCTTCGTCCGCATCTTCGCCGAACACCTTCCAAAGCCCTCTGCAGGAGAGCTTCACGTTGCGCTCGTCGTCGCTGTCGATGGGAGAAGCGGCTGCGGGACGGACGGACGGGGAGGCGGTGACGGTTTCGGTCATGAACTCAGACGATGGACGGAGAAAAGGGCGAGCAACGATGGGCAATGATCAAACGGACGGGCGGGGCGCCTTGAGCGCTTCCGGCTCGGATCGATGCAATCTGAGCCAAAGGAAATTGCGTCTGCTCTTGGGGTATAGGCCCCGCCCGCGAGATTGCCTTAGCTCTTCGGAATCCAGCTCTTCCAGGTATCCTGGTTGGCATCGAGCCATTCGTCGACGACGACCTGGAGCGGCATGCCGTCAACGTCGACCTTACCGATCATCTCGCCCATGTCTTCGTTGGTCATGTGGAAGTTGCGGATGGCCTGATAGGCGGCCGGCCACTTCTCTTCGCCACCGACCCAACCGACGGCTTTGATCCACCCGTACGGCTTGCCGCAGTCGTAGGCGGCATCCTTGTTCACGCCCCAGCTCGGATCCTCGTAACAGGCATCCTCGTACTCGGGGAATTTGATCCATTCGCCCTTGAACTGGATCGGGGCCCAATGCGGAGCATAGATCCAAGCCAGGATCGGCTTCTTGCGCTGGTAGGCCGACTGGACCTCGGCGAGCAGCGCGGCGTCGGTGCCGGCGTGGATCACCTCGTAGTCGAGGCCAAGCGCTTCGATGCGCTCCTCGTCAAAACCACCCCAGGTCACCGGACCGCCGAGATAACGTCCCTTCGGGCTGGTTTCCGGCGAGGCGAACAGCTCCTTACAGTCGTTCAGTGCCTTCCAGTCCGGCAGGCCCGGGCAGTCTTCCTTGACGTATTCCGGGAACCACCACTCTTCCTTGGCCTCCATGCCGGTCTCGCCAAGGTCGACCGTGTCGCCGGTCTTAAGCGATTTCTCCAGCGCGTCCTTCGCTGTGGTTTCCCAAATCTCCATGGCGACGTCGAGATCGCCGCTTTCCAGGCCGGCGAACTGGGCGAGATAGTCGGCCTGAACGTAGTCGACGTTGTAGCCCATCTCCTCCAAAACGCCGCCCATGACGCGGGTCGTGATTTCCTGGCCGGTCCAATCGTTGATGGTCATCTTGATCGGGTCGGTGGATTCCGGAACGCTCTGGGCAAAGGCGCTGCCGGCTGCGGCGGCCAGAATGGTGCCGCCCAGAAGCAGGCGGGCGCTGGTTTTCGTGATCGACTGTCGGCTGGTCATCGAGTCTCCCCTTGCGGTGCAGTCCCAACGGTGTCGCGCCGCGCCGGACGGCGTCGGCGTTCGGATGTCGCGGCCCGCCACGCAAAAACATGCGGGGCCCAAGATCCGAGACGAGCGAAGCCGACCCCCCTCCCGGAAGGCCGAACGCACTCGCCGACTTCGAAAATCCAACATATCCTGCGGTGCAAAAACCACAACTGTCAACCGAAATGCCACAAAAAGCCACAAATCGGCGATCTACCTGGGTGGAGACTCATGGTAAACTTTGAACCGTGTTGGCCAAATCGAGGCCTCGAAATGTCGAGCGAAAGTCGGAATGTCTGAAGGATCGCCTGCCAGGAGCACCCCTGTGCATAAAACGGCCCGCTACAATGCGATCATGCGGGCCTTGGAAGAATCCGGATCTTGCTCGGTCGCGGAGCTGACCCGCCGATTGGGGGTCTCCGACGAGACCGTGCGCCGCGACATCAAGGCGCTCGCCGCGCGCGGGCTGGTCGAGCGGGTTCATGGTGCCGTCATCCTTCCGGAGCGCACCGGGGAGGCGGAGTTCGAAAAGCGCATGGCGCTCAACGCCGCGGCCAAGGCGGCCGTGGCGCGCCGTGCGATCGAGGAGATCCAGGACGGCGACGCGCTGATGATCGACAACGGCGCGACGACGGCCTATGTGGCCCGTGCGCTGTTGGCTCGGCGCGACCTGTTCGTCGTCACCAACGGAACGGAGATCGCCCGCACGCTGGTGCGCGGAAAGGGCAACCGGGTGCATCTCGCCGGCGGCGAGATCCGCGCCTCGGACAACGCTGCCTTCGGCGAGACAACGATCCAGTTCATCCGGAATTTCCGGGCGCGTTACGCCATTCTGTCGATTGGCGCGATTCATCCGCAGGGCGGCTTCATGGATTTCCACCTCCAGGAAGCCGAGCTTGCCCGCGCGATGATTGCCCAATCGTCCCAGTCGATGGTGGTCGCCGACCATACCAAGTTTCGCAACCAGGCACCGGTGAAGGTCTGTGGTCTGGATGGGATCGGCACGCTGGTCTGCGACCGGCCGCCGCCGGATGCCCTGACCGATGCGCTCGCCGTGCATGAAGCTCGGATTCTGAGTGCTAGCGGCGAACGGGAGCCCGAAGATCTCGCCGATTCGGCGCATGCTTGAGTCGATGCCGAGCGGGCGAGGGCATTCGGTCGGAGGCGTGGGTTACCCCTTGCGGACGGCCTCCAGGTGGCGGGCAAATTCCGGGTTGGCCATCAGCGCCTTGCAGCGTGCGAAGCGCTCTTCGGAATAGGCCCAGAAGTCCTCCGCCGGATTGCCGTCTGCATGCTGAATCAGGCCCCAGAGCGTCCACAAAAGGTCGCACATGGCCTTGTAGATCACCATCCGGCCGAACGAGGCCGCGTCGGCGGGCCCTTCGCAATAGGCCTCCATCATCTCCCGGTCCTGCTCTGGCCCGAAGCCAGCCTCCACGGAGAGGTCGCCGAGATCCCAAAGCGGATCGTTCATGCCGGAATATTCCCAGTCGACGATCCACATGCGCTCGCCGGTATCCAGGAAATTCTCGCACAGCGGATCGCAGTGGCAGGGGGCGAGAGCGGCGGGATGCGTGTCCAGTGCCTCGCGCACGGCCTCCGCATCGGCCACCACGTCGTGATAGCCCTCCGGCAGCTCGGCCTTCTTCTCGGCGAGGAGCTTCAGATAGTCGTCGATCATCGAGAACAGCTCGAACCGGAACTCGAAACTCTGACCGCTGGTGTGGAGCTGGCGAAACGCCTTGGCTGCGCGAGTCGGCGCACCGGGCGTCTTGCGGAACAGCTCCGGCGACATCGTCGGCGCGTCGATATAGTCGGCGAGCATCAGCCCGCTTTCGCGATCGAAATGGATAACTTCGGGCGAGACGCCGGCGCGGGCGGCGGCGACCGCGTTGTGGGCTTCCACCTTGCGGTCGATGTAGCTTTCCGTGCCCGCGCCGGGAATGCGCAGCAGATAGTCGCGTCCGTCGCGCGTCACCTTGAACACGATGTTGGTGAGGCCGCCCAGGCGCTCGATCGCAACGTTGCTGTCTGAGGCATTTTCGAAGCCGGGAATGTGCCGGAGGCGGGCCAGGGCATGTTCGGTGTCCATTCGCTCATCTCCTTCCAGGCGGCCGCAATATGTCGGCCACCGTCATCTTGGTGTTGGGATTCGTTGGATATCTATCGCCCAAAGAGCCGATATCCGTCAAACTTCCAAAAAATTCCACAAGACGCTATAGTCGCGCATCCCACGTTTCGAGCGCACGGTTTTGCGAGGGTGACCTCGCGGACGCCGTGTGCGCCCCACCGAAGCTTCAGGAAGAGAGTTTCAATGAGCAACGATCCAGCCAAGAGTCTCGACGTCGTCTATTCTGCTGAAAGCACGGCGGACGTCGCCAAAAAGTACGACGACTGGGCCAAACGCTACGATACGGAGATGGCGACGCTGGGCTACCGCCATCCCAACATCTGCCTTGCGATGTTGACCCGTTACCTGCCGCGTGGCGAGGGCCCTGTCCTGGACGCGGGCGCGGGCACCGGCCTGCTCGGCGAGTGGATGGATATCGTCGGCTACAAGCAGGCGGAGGCGCTCGATATCTCGGAGGGCATGCTGGAGGTCGCGCGTTCGAAGAACGTCTATTCGGCCTTTCACGTCGCCGCCCTCGGCGAAAAACTACCGATGGCGAACAACAGCTATGCCGCGGTGGTCGCCGCCGGCGTGTTCACGGTCGGTCATGTCGGCGAGGAAGGCTTCGACGAGTTGATCCGGATCACGCGCCCGGGCGGCATTCTGGTCGTGACGATCAAGGATTCGCTCTACAAGGAGGGGCTTGGCGGTTATCTCAAGGACCAAGAGGCCAAGGGTGTCTGGACCATCCTGGAAGAGACGCCCTCCTATGTCTCCATGCCGAATCGACCGGACACGGTGCCGAGCCGCGCCGTGGTCCTGAAGGTCAACTGAAGCGGCCAAGCGGGCGTTTGAACGGACGAGGCGGCCGTTACGCGGCCGCTTCCGGCCAGACACCGAGCTGGTCAAACAGGGCTTCAAGCTGGTCGATGCCGCCGATCACATGATCGGCCTCGGCCGCCAGCTCCTCCTGGCTGGCGGTTCCCGTCAGAACGCCAATGCAGAGCGCGCAGCCGGCCGCGCGTCCCATGCGGATATCGTGCAGATTGTCGCCGACCACGGCGACCTCTGAGGGCTTCAGGTCGTTCGCCCGGCAGAAGGCATGCACCATGCCCGGCTGCGGCTTGCCGCCGTGGCCGCTGTCATAGCCAGCCACGAAGAAGGTGTGGCCATCGAGGCCGACCGACTTCAGCGTGGCGCGGGCGCCTGCGGCGCTGTCGCTGGTGGCGACGCCGACGGCGAGGCCGCGTTCCATCAGCCGCCGAAACAGCGCGCTGAGATCCGTCACCGCGACCGAACCTTTCGCTCCCTCCGTGAAGATCGCGTCGAGTGCGTCGACCAGGGTGGCGTGCTCGTGCGGCGCGCCCGCCTCCACCCAGGCTTCCGCGATTTCCCCCGTGTGGGCAGCCGCGAGCAGGCTTCCGCCGGCGACCGTGTGGGTTTCCGGGTCGTGGCCGCCGAGCGTCAGCAGACGTGCCTGAAGGTCTGCGTCGCCGGACGCCGCATGCTCCGCGGCGCGGATGTTGATCGGCACCCAGGTGCGTGCGTAGTCGATGAGGGTGCCGTCCTTGTCGAACAGGACGCCCTTGAGTTTCGTCATGACGGTGTCCGCTCTGCCGTTCCGGTTGTCGTCGCTAGTGGCCCGCCTGCGCGCGCCATTGGGCAGGAAAGAGTTCGGACAGGCCATACACGAGCCCGACAGAGCTTCAAAGCCGCGCATTGGATTCGACCGGTTCCGCGGACTGGTGAAGCCGAAACGAGAGACGGAACGGGCCTACGGGAGACGGAACGGGCCTACCCGTCCGCCTCCTTGGTCCATTGGCGCCTCACAAAGGGATCCAGACAGAGCCTTGGGCGAAGACACCGACGCGCCTAAGGCTCTGCGCTGTTTTTGTCGTGCCGGGTTTTGCCGGGTGCTTTATGCGGTTTCCAGCTCTTCGATGAAGTTGCCGGCCGGCGAGTGGATCAGCTCCTTGCCCGGCTCGAACGCCACCCCGGCCGGGTCGCCGCCTTCCGCCACGATCTTCACCTGACGCAGGAAGAACCGACGCAGCATGGAAATGCCCTGGTCGGAGAGCGCCAGGTGCTCGTGATTGTGCCAGGTGATGTCGCCTTGGCTTTTCTGGGCCTCGTAGTCGCCCGGAAAGGCCTGATGCTCATCGTCGCCCAGCTCCTCCCAAAGCTTGCCGTTCATCCGCGAGCGGATCTTCTGAAGGTCGCCCTTCTGTTTGGTCCGGCCGACCGTGTAAATGCGGAATGTGGTGTCGTCCATTGGCAGCACCCAGCCGATCAGAGTGCAGGGACCGGCAGGATCAAGGCGCGGGCTCGGCACCACGCGCAGGGTCGGAATCATGGCTTCGGTGACACGGCGCAGGCGCTTGCCCTCGCCGAGATTGCGATAGCTGGTTACGCGGACGCCGAGATCGAAATTCTCGAAATCGACCTTCGGCATCTCCTTCATGGCTTCGACGAACTGGGTGCCGGAGAAGGTGCCGTGCAGCACCGGGACGTGGAAGGGATCGACCACGTTTTCGTAGTGCTGGAACCAGTTGAAATCGGCAATGACCGGCCCGCCGGACCCGATCGAGCGATCGTCGGTGTCGAGGATCTCGTCGTTGCCGATATTCTCCAAAAGATCGTAGCGCGGCAGCAGCGGCTTGCGGTCGATCGGACCCATATAAGCCCAGATCAGCCCGTAGCGCTCCTCCACCGGATACCAGGGCTGTTTCACCTTGTCCCGATTGGAGCCCATGTTGGGTTCGCACGGCTGTTCCAGGCAATTGCCTTCCACGTCGAACAACCAGCCATGGTAGCAGCAGCGGATGCCGCGATCTTCGACCTTGCCGTAGTAGAGCGAGCTGCCCCGGTGGGCGCAGCGCGGATGCACGAGACCCGCCCGGCCGTTGCCGTCGCGAAACAGAATCAATTCCTCGCCGAGTGCCTTCACGACCTTCGGCGTTGCCGTGGCATCTTCGGCAAGTCCGACCGGGTGCCAGAACCGGCGCAAATATTCGCCCATCGGCGTCCCACGCCGGACTTCCGTGAGCTCTACGAGATGGCTCGGCTCTTTGAGGTCGTAAGCGGTTTTGATCGCGGCCATGCTGCTTCCTCCAAGTTGTTTTCGGACGTGTTTGCACATCGACCCGGTCGCGGCCTCGACCGTTAGGGTTCGACGTCGGTCGTCGGATGGGCGGCGACGGTCGTCGGGCGCCCAGATCCTGTGGTGCTCCTACAAATCCAGCACGAGTTCAGGCGACTTGGAGCGCGAGCAGCACACCATCATGGTGGCGTTGGAGCTGCGCTCCTCTTCGGTCAGGATCGCGTCGCGATGGTCCGGGACGCCTTCCAGCACCTTGGTCTCGCAAGTCCCGCAGATCCCGACGCAGCAGGAGGACTCCACCTCCACTCCGGCATCGAGCAGCGCATCCAAAATCGTTTGGTCCGCCGCAACGGACAACGTTTCGCCGGAGCGGGCGAGGGTGACGAGAAAGCCGCCATCGCCGACCAGCGGCCGCGCGGCAGTGAAGCGTTCGATGTGGACCCGCTCCTCGGGAAGGCCTGCCGTCGCCTCGCAGAAAGCGTCCAGCATGGCGGTCGGGCCGCAGCAGTAGAAGTCGGTCCCCTCCGGCGCGTCGGCGACGATTTCTGCGAGGTCCGGCGGACTGCCCGCCTCGTCGTCGAAGCGCAGGCGGACGGGGTCGCCGTAAGCGGCAAGCTCCTCCAGGAAGGCGGCCGCCGTTCGGTTGCGCGCGCAGTAGGCGAGCTGCCAGGTGCGTCCGCTTTGCGAAAGGGCATCCGCCATCGCCAGGATCGGCGTAATGCCGATGCCGCCGGCGATCAGCGTTACCGGCCTATCCCCGTCCGCAAGGGCGAACGCGTTGCGTGGCTTGGAGATTTGCACGATGTCGCCCGGCCGCAGGACCTCGTGGACGTGGCGCGAGCCGCCACGACCGGCTTTCTCCTTGAGAATCCCGGTCACGTAACGCGCGGGGCAACTGCCGAGCGTCAGCGAATATTGCCGTACGCGCCGTTCCGGCAGGTGCAGATCAATATGGGCGCCGGGCGTCGGGGGTGGGAAGGACTGCCCGTTCGCAGGCACCAACTCGATCCGCAGGATGTCGTCTGTCTCGGCGATCATCGCCCGCACTCGGGCCGGCATCAGGCCGTCGTCGACGGTCTCGGCCGGGCGTTCGAGCACGTCGGTGTCGCCATGCCCGCTCATTCGGCCGGCTCCGGCTGGGTGGTGTGGTCCAGTGCCGGCTCGGCGAATGCGCCGGTCCCGATCACGGCGGGCCAGGGGCTCGCCATCTCGCCGACGGGCACTTCGACCAGGAGCGGTACTCCGTCGGCGGAGGCGATCGCCGTTGCCAATCCGTCCGGCGTCTCCACACGCCGATGGTCGACGCCGAAGGCGTGGGCAAGCGCGGCGTAGTCGGGATTGTCGAGCTCGGTGGCGTAGGTTTCGCCGAACACCCGCGACTGGATGCGGTGGACGTTGCCGTAGCGGCCGTCGGCAAAGACGATTGCCACCACGCCAAGGCCGAACCGCTTGGCGGTGCTGAGCTCCTGCAGCGTATAGGCAAAACCGCCGTCGCCGGAGACGGACACGACCCTTCGGCCATTCGCCCCGGCGGCCGCTCCAAGCGCGGTGGCGAAACCGGCACCGAGCGTGCCCTGATAGCCGGCGCTTAGAAGCTGATCCGGTCGGTTTACGGGGAAGCTGACGTTCGCGAGATAGCCGACCTGCGTCAGGTCGGTGACCAGGATGCCATCCTCGGGGAGCGCCGCCCGCAGGGCGTCGAGCCATGCCGTTTGCGGTTGGATTTTTGCCATCCGGTCGGCAAGGAGCTGTCGGGCTGTCGCGGTGAAGGTGGAGGCGCCGTGGTCGCCGCGGCGCTGGCCGAGACTGTCGACAAGGGCCTTAAGCGTCGCCACCGCATCGGCGGTGACGATCTCGTCGGCCGGGCGGGGCGGGCGCAGATGCGCCGGCTCCAGATTGACGTGGCAGACGAAGGCACCCTCGGCTGTCGGGCGTGGGGTGCCCGGTGTTGACAGGAAGCGCGTACCGACCGCGAGCACCGCATCCGCAAGCGGCAGCACCGAGGCAAGGGCGGCCGGGGGCAGGGCAAGAGGATGGGAATCGGCGAGCGCGCCGCGCCCACCGTCCGACATCACGACGATCGCGTCCAGCCGTTCGGCGAGGCGCTGAAGTGCGGCAGGCCCCCCAGCCGCCGTCGCTCCGCGCCCCGCTAGAATCACCGGAAGGCGGGCGGACAGCAGCCGAGCGGCAATGCGCGCGGTCTGGGCCGGATCCGGCGCTACCCGCGTAACCGGCCGGGAAGGTCGGCCGAACTTTACGTCCGTGGTCGCTTGCAGGACGTCCGGCGGGACTTCCAGACAAACGGGCCGGGGAATCCCGGATCGCAGCTCGTGAAAGGCTTCTGCTATGGCCGCCGGAATCTCTTCCGGGCTTCGAACCAGACGATGCCATTTTGTAACCGCGCCGAGCACGTTCGACTGGTCGACGATCTCGTGCAGACGGCCCTGTTCCAGGCCGATCGAGGCAGAATCGATCTGTCCCACGATGCACAGCACCGGCGAACAGGTCGCATATGCCGTGGCAAGCCCCGACATGGCGTTCAGCAGGCCGGGACCGGGCACCACCATGCACACCCCGACCTTTCCGGTGGCCCGGGCATAGCCGTCGGCCATGTAGGACGCCGCCTGCTCGTGGCTCGGCACGATGAAGCGGATTGCATCGCGCCGTTCGCGCAGCGCCTCGACCGCCCAGTCGAGCTGGACGCCGGGCACGCCGAAGACGGTGGTGACGGCCTCCGCGGCCAAAGCCTCGACTAGGAGCTGTCCGCCTGTTCGGGTCATATCGCTCGCCGCTCGGGTTGATCGGTCGGGTTTCGCGTCGTTTCCGACGGCATACAATTAACATGTTATATTTTTATATTGCAATTGCAATAACGTCAGATTAGAGTCCGTCAAGTGTCAAGAAGGGAGATGACATGGGGTCGTCGCCGAGGCGTCGGGACGCGATATCGCCGGTCGGGGCAGGGTGCGAAGAAGACCCGCTGGCCGCGGAGCGTAGCTCGAATCTGACGGCGCGCGACGACGTCGTGGACTACATGTCGGACGACGTTCGGATTGCCGACTTCCTGTCGGTCCGGATCAGCCGTCTGGCGCGCTCGGTCGACCGCATGTCACGCAAGATCCTGGCGGAGGAGTTCGATATCTCGCTCGTCCAGTGGCGCTGTCTCGGGCTTCTGTGCGAGCGGGGTCCGATGACCGGCCAGGTCATCAGCGAGATCAACGATAACGACAATTCCCAGACCAGCCGGGCGCTGCGCGGGCTTCACGAGCGCGGCCTGGTGGGCTGGCAAGGCGGGTCGAACCGGCGCGCGGCCGGCGCGGCCCATGCCACTGAGGAGGGCTTCGTTTTCTTCGACAAGGTCGCTCGACGGATGCGGGCCAGGCATCGCTGGCTTCTGAATGCCGTCGAACCGGACGAATGGGCCACGGTCTACGACCTGCTCGATCGCCTGAAGACCTATGTCGATGCGGGTTGGGAAGAAGCGGCAAAGCCGCAGGACAAAGAGCCGTAAAGGCCAAATGCCGAGGACAGGGAGGATTATCGGTGAACAAGAGATACAGGGCGCTGCTCGTCTCGGTGGCGCTGGCATTCAGCGTGCAGCACGCCGCCGCGCAGAAGTCGGACGATACGCTGCGCATGGCGTTCGAGTTTCCGATCTCGACCGTCGATTGGTACCAGGACACCAAGCCTGAGATCGAGATGGTGGCGGAGGCGGTCTTTGACGGCCTGATCGCCTACAATGAAGGCACCAACGAGTATGAGCCGCTGCTGGCGGAGAGCTGGGAGCGCATCGATCCGACCACGCTGCGCTTTCATCTGCGCGATGATGTGAAGTGGCATGACGGCGAGCCGTTCAACGCCGACGATGTGGTCTACACGATCAACTGGCTGGTCGATCCGGAAACCCGGATCCGCTTCAAGTCGAACTGGAGCTGGATCGACGAGGCTCGCAAGGTCGACGACGAGACCGTCGACATCGTGGCGAAGCAGCCGACGCCCTACGACATGATGCGGCTGGCCTACGGCACGCAGATCCTGCCCGAACACGTGCATGGCCCGCTCGCCGACAAGATGGCATTCCGGGACAATATCGTCGGTACCGGCATGTATAAGGTGGTCGACGTCGATACCGACAGCGGCATCGAGCTGGTCAAGAACCCGGACTATCACCATGGCGGCCCCGCCAAGCCGGCAAGCAACATCGAGCGGATGAAAATCGTCTCGATGCCCGACGCCGGCGCCCGCACGGCGGCGCTTTTAGCCGACCAGATCGATCTTCTGCGCAACACCACCTACGAAGAGGCGGTGGCCCTGTCGGCCGACCCGCGCTTCGAAATGGATGTTCTTCAGAGCGCCGCCTACATGTATCTGGCCTTGGATGCGCTTGGCAAAAGCGGCAGCGAGGAGCTCAAGGACCCGAAGGTTCGGCGCGCGATCATGGAGGCCGTCGATCGCTCCGCCCTGCAGGGCGCGCGCACCGGTGGACAGCCCGAGCCGCGTTCGCCGAATGCCTTGTGCTGGGATTTCCAGGCTGGCTGCGCTTATAGCCAGCCCTTGCCGCCCTACGATCCGGAGCATGCCAAAGAGCTTCTGGCGGAGGCCGGCTATCCCGACGGTTTCGACATCGTGGTCTACACTTTCGGCAGCACGCGGGACTACGGCGAGATCGTTGCGGGCTATCTGAACGAGATCGGCATTCGCGCCACGGTGCAGCCGATGACCTTCGCCACCTTCCGCAAGCTGCAGACCGATGGCGAACTCGGCGTGTTCGTCGGCGCGTGGAATGCCGGTGTCGGGCCGGACGTCGGGCCGTCGATGGCACAGTTTTTCTCCGGCGATATCCGCGACTACTATCACGATCCGCGCCTGATCGAACTCGCGGACAAGGTACAGAAGACCACCGACGAGGAGCAGCGGGCCGAGATGGTGCGCGAGATTCTCGATACGGCCGTGGAGAAGAGCTACATCATTCCGCTCTCCGGCATTCCGATCCCCACCATCCACGATGCGGATGTGTCGATCGCGGGCAGCAGAAACACGCCCTACGCGTTCCATCTCGGCGACCTGAACTGGAAGCCGTGATCCGTCCCGGCGAGGGCGACCGCTAACACCGGTCGTCCCCCGCTGGTTCCGATGCTGGACCGTGCTCCAGTCCTGCAGATTGACGTTCTGGACGGATGATGTCGCGCTATCTGATCCGACGCTTGTTCTTGTCGCTCCTGGTGGCGATTACCGTTTCGATCATCGGGTTCGCCTTGTTGCGTCTGTCCGGCGATCTTGCCCGCGAGCTTGCCGGAGACAATGCCACGGCTGAGGATGTGGCGCGGACCGCGGTACTCTACGGCCTCGATAAACCGTTGGTGCTGCAATATTTCGACTGGGTCGCCGGGGTGTTCCACGGCGATCTCGGGCGTTCGCTGTTCACCAATGAATCGGTCGCCACCCTGATTTCCGACCGCATCATGGTGACGGTCTATCTCTCCGTCGGCGCACTCTTGTTCGCGCTCGCGGTCGGCATTCCCCTTGGCGTGCTCTCGGCCGCTAAGCCCAACTCCTTGGTCGATCGAGCCTCGCTGACCCTTGCGGTGTTCGGCCAGGCGATCCCGAACTTCTGGTTCGGACTGATCTTGATCGTCGTGTTCGGGGTCTGGTTGCGCTGGCTGCCGATCTCCGGTTCCGAGACCCCGGTCCACTTCATCCTGCCGATCGTCACGCTCGGCCTGTCGGTGATGCCGCAGTTCACCAGGCTGACCCGTAGTGGCATGCTGGAAGCGCTCAACGCCAACTTCATCCGTGCCGCGCGCAGCAAGGGGCTGTCACGCCGCAAAATCCTGTTTCGCCATGCGCTACCGAACGCCTTGTTGCCGATCGTATCGCTGGCGGCGGTCACCTTCGGTTTTCTGCTCGGCGGGTCGGTGATCGTGGAGGCCGTGTTCTCTCTGAACGGGATCGGATATCTCGCCTACACCTCGATCCTGCGCCAGGATTTCCCGGTGGTGCAGTCAATCGTGGTGATGATCTCGCTGGTTTATATCGTGCTGACACTGCTTGCCGACCTCATCAACGCGCGCATCGATCCGCGCATTCGATTGGTGTGAGGTCTTATGCGCTCGGTCCCGACCACCAGCTCCCCGATCGAAGCCGCGACGGTCCGTCGCCCCGCCGAATTGGCGCCGATGAGCCCGCGCCAACTTTATCTCTACCGAGCCCGACGTCATCTCGGCCTGCAGATCGGCGGTGCGGTTGTACTGATTATCGTCTTGATGGCGATTTTCGCGCCGCTGATCGCGCCCTATGACCCGATCAAGCAGGACCTGCTCGCCAAGTTGCGGCCGCCGGTTTGGGTCGGCGGAGGCTGGGATCACATTCTGGGTACGGACATCTATGGCAGGGATTTCCTCTCCCGCCTGATCTACGGCGCGCGCGTGTCGGTGATGATCGGTTTCTTCGCCGCATTCGTTTCGGCAGTGGTTGGCTCCGCGATCGGTATCCTTGGCGGCTATTTCGGCGGCCGGGTCGATGCCGCAGTGATGTACCTCATCAACGTGAAGCTCTCCATGCCGGGCATCTTGGTCGCTTTGGCGCTGGTGTCGCTGACCGGCGGCTCGATTCTTGCATTGGTGCTGATCCTCGCGCTGCTGTTCTGGGACCGCTACGCGATCGTCTGCCGAACGGTCACCCAGCAATTGAAAGGCCAGGAGTTCGTCCAGGCGGCCGTCGCGACCGGGGCATCCCACGCGCGCATTCTGGTCTCGGAGCTTCTGCCGAACCTGTTCAGCCATATCATCGTGATGATGAGCATGGAGATGGCGCTCGCGATCGTGGTCGAGGCGGCGCTGTCCTTTCTCGGCTTGGGCGTGCAGCCGCCGACGCCGTCCTGGGGACTGATGATTGCGGAAGGACGGCAGTTCCTGTTCTTCAAGCCGTCGCTGATCGTCCTGCCGGGTCTCGCGATCTTCGTGCTCGTCATTGCCATCAACCTGTTCGGGGACGGCATCCGCGATGTGACCGCAACGGAGGGCAAGGCATGAGCGCGCCGGCCCCGGTTCTCGACCTGCGGAATCTGAATGTCCGTCTCAATCTGCCGAATGGCCGTCTGCACGTGGTGGACGGCCTCGATCTGCAGGTCGCGCGCGGCGAAACCCTGTGCCTTGTGGGCGAAAGCGGGTGCGGCAAGTCGATGGTCGCACTGTCCTTGATGCGCCTGTTGCCTAAGGTGGCGCGCTGGACCGCCGACCGGTTCGTGCTGGAAGGGCGGGAGGTCGGCGGTCTCAGCGAACGGGCATTCTCTGAACTCGCCGGAGATCGGATCTCGATGATCTTCCAGGATCCGATGACCGCCTTCAATCCGGTGCTGACCTTTCGCGAGCAGCTTTCGGAAGTGTTTTTTCGCCATCGCAAAGGAAATCGGCGGGCGGCGGACGAGAAGGCGTTGTTCCTGCTCGACAGGCTCGGGGTTCCGGCCGCGCGCGATCGCCTGGACCAGTACCCGCATCAGCTTTCCGGCGGTCTTCGTCAGCGTATGATGATCGCGATGGCGCTGATGTGCGATCCAGCGCTTGTGGTCGCCGACGAGCCGACCACGGCGCTCGACGTCACGATCCAGGCGCAGACCTTGCGACTGCTCGCCAATCTGCAGCGGGAGCTGGATCTCGGTCTGATCCTGGTGACCCACGATCTGGGGCTGGTCTCTCGCATCGCAGACCGGGTGGCGGTCATGTATGCCGGTCAGATCGTCGAGGTTGGCGCTCGGACGGCCGTGTTCGAGCGGCCTTGCCATCCCTACACGAAAGGCCTGATCGACTGCGTGCCGGTGCCGGGCCGGTTTCGCCGGGGCGATCGGCTGGGCACCATCGAGGGCAGCGTTCCGACCATGGTCGGGGGGCTTACCGGCTGCCGGTTCGCAAGCCGTTGCCCCCAAGCCGCCGACGTCTGCGTTGCCGCGCGTCCGCCGGAGCATCGTGATGGCTCCCATCATTGGCGCTGCGTGAACGACGAGGTGTCGTCAAAGGCACCGGCATCGCGGGTGTTGTCATGACGGATCGAACGGTTCCCCTGATTGAACTGCGCGATGTGAGCAAGAGCTTTGCGTTGCGCAGCGGCAGCCTGTTCGAAGCGCCGCGGCAGCTCCACGCCGTGAGCAACCTTTCGCTTTCGATCGAGCGCGGAAGCATCACGGCGATCGTCGGCGAATCCGGATGCGGTAAGAGCACCCTTGCCAAGATCCTGCTCGGGCTCACGGACCCGAGCTCCGGGTCGATTCTTGTCGAGGGCGAACCGATCGAGCGCACCGACCGGCGCGCTTATGCCGCGCGGGTTCAGCCGGTGTTTCAGGATCCGATCTCCTCGCTCAATCCGAAGAAGACGGTGGAGCAGATCGTCCGTTTTCCGCTGGACGCCCACGGCATTGGCACGGGACGCTCGCGCACGGAGCGGGTGCGCGAAGTCCTCAAGTTGGTCGATCTTCCGGACCGTGTGCTGCATGCTTATCCTAGCCAGTTGTCCGGCGGCCAATGCCAGCGGGTGGCGATCGCCCGTGCGCTGGCGGTGGGCCCGGAGCTGATCGTCTGCGACGAGCCGACCTCTGCGCTCGACGTGTCGGTGCAGGCCAACATCCTCAATCTGATTCTGGATCTGTGGGAACGGACCGGCGTCGCCTTCGTCCTGATCAGCCATGACATGGCGGTGGTGGAGATCATGGCCGAACGCACAGCGGTGATGTATCTCGGCCGCGTGGTGGAGACCGGTCCGACCGAGCGGATCTTCAAGAGCCCGCTGCATCCTTACACCCAAGGGCTTCTGTCGGCGGTGATGACGCCGGACCCGAACGCAGGGCTGCCGGAGCTTGCCGTCGACGGGCTGACGCCGGACCCGATTTCCCCGCCCTCCGGCTGCGCCTTTCATCCGCGCTGCCCGAAGGCCTTCGCGCCTTGCGACGTCGAGCGGCCGATCCTGGGCGAAACTCAGGGCCGGTCGGTCTCCTGCCATCTCCATGTGCGTGAGACCGAAGCGAGCGTCTAAAGCAAGTCCAGGAAAAGTGGGCACCGGTTTTCCGTCCGGACTTGCGGGGGTGACCAACCAAGTCCAGGAAAAGTGGGCACCGGTTTTCCGTCCGGACTTGCGGGGGTGACCAACCAAGTCCAGGAAAAGTGGGCACCGGTTTTCCGTCCGGACTTGCGGGGGTGACCAACCAAGTCCAGGAAAAGTGGGCACCGGTTTTCCGTCCGGACTTGCGGGGGTGACCAACCAAGTCCAGGAAAAGTGGGCACCGGTTTTCCGTCCGAACTTGCGGAGTTTCGGTGCGGGACGGATCGGCTCGGGTGGCGACCAGCCCGGCCGGATGCGTCATGTCCGGGGGGCGTCAACCGGTCGCGGGGAGCGGCACACGCGTCAGCCGCTCGCGCCACGCATACCTGATGCGCAGCCTCTTTCGAGCAAGGAGGCAAGATCTTACCTCTTTTGCCGAAAATTGGAGCATCGCTTGCCTTTTCGGGGTGGCGTTGTGTGCTCTAAAACGGCGGAAAATCGAGCGACATGGGTCCGCGCCCGGCATGGTCTGATGCTTGCCGGGGCAACGAAATTTCGTCTATTTCCGTGACCGCGCGGGGCATTTGGCCGTGCGCAATCCGCTTTTGTGAGCCGGCGGGCGTCGGAACGAACTTGAGAAGGAATGGTTGATGGCTGCGCTCAACGAAGAACACGTTCTTTCCGTCACGCATTGGACGGACAATCTGTTCTCCTTCACGACCACACGCAGTCCCACTTTCCGCTTCGACAACGGCCAGTTCACGATGATCGGCCTGAAGGTGGGAGGCAAGCCGCTGCTGCGCGCCTATTCCATGGCGAGCGCCAACTACGAAGAGACGCTGTCCTTCTTCTCCATCAAGGTGCCGGATGGCCCGCTGACCTCACGGCTCAAGGACATTTCGGTCGGCGATCCGATCCTGGTCGGCGAGAAGGCGACGGGCACGCTGGTTCAGCATGCGCTCCTGCCGGGGAAGACGCTCTATCTGTTCGGCACCGGTACGGGGCTTGCGCCGTTCCTGTCGGTGATCAAGGACCCGGAAGCCTACGACCGGTTCGAGAAGATCGTGCTGGTGCATGGCTGCCGCCAGGTGCGGGAGCTCGGCTATGGCGAGAAGATCGTCGAAGAGGTTTTGGAGAGCGAGTTGATGGGCGATCTCGCCCGCGAGAAGCTGCTCTACTATCCCACCGTGACGCGCGAGCCATTCCGCCATCGTGGCCGGATCACGGAACTGGTGGAAAACGGCAAGCTTGCCGAAGATCTCGGGCTGACCCAGCTTTCGCCGGAAAATGACCGGGTGATGCTGTGCGGCAGCCCCGGCATGCTGGCCGACTGCACCAAGATGCTGGAAGAGCGCGGCTTCAAGGAAGGCTCCAACTCCGAGCCGGGCGACTTCGTCATCGAAAAAGCCTTCGTCGAGCGGTAACCGTTCGCCGGCGAGCCGTCTCGCCTGGAGCCTTTTCCGCTTGGATGAAACCATCCGAGCGACAAGAAACGGCGCCGGATTCAATAGCGAAAGCAAGTCCCGACCGTGGCGCCGATCCGGCAAAGATGCCGATCGGCAGTCGCTTGGGGCCGGGTCAGGCGATCTGACGGGAGACGTCGCGGACCTGCTGGGTGGCGGTCTCCACCTGGTGGGTCGACTGGGCGATTGCCGACATGTTCTGGAGGATGGTGTCGACGCCGTGAGCGGCCGTCTGCATGTTCTCCGACATGTCTCGGGTCACGGCCGTCTGCTCCTCCACCGCCGAGGCGATGCTGGAGGAAATCGTGTTGATGTCGTTGATCCGCTCGCCGATCATCTTCAGAGCATCGACCGCATGTTGGGTTGCCGACTGAACCGACTGGATCTGGCTGCCGATTTCGTCGGTGGCCTTGGCCGTTTGGTTGGCGAGGTTTTTCACCTCCGCTGCCACGACCGAGAAGCCCTTGCCCGCATCGCCCGCTCGGGCGGCTTCGATGGTGGCGTTCAGCGCAAGCAGGTTGGTCTGGGAGGCGATGGAATTGATCAGGTCGACGATATCGCCGATGCGCTGGGCGGCATCGGAGAGCCCGGTCACGATTGCGTTGGTGCGTTCGCCCTCGGTGACGGCTTCCTCCGTGATCCGGAGCGCATGGGTCACCTGCTGGCTGATTTCGGCCACGGAGGCGGCCAGTTCTTCCGCGCCGGACGCTACGGCCTGAACGTTCGATGAGGTCTGGGCGGAGGCGCTCGCCGCGCTGGAGGCCTGGCGGCTGGTGTCGCTGATCTCCTCGGAGATGCGGCCGAGATCGGTGTCGATCTCTTTCTGGATCTGCTCCCGGCGCAGTCGATCCGTGACTTGCTCGGTTCGGTCGATGGCGAATTTGACCACGCTGATTGGCTTGCCGGTTTCATCCAGGATCGGATTGTAGGTGGCCTGGATGTAGACGATCCTGCCGCCCTTGCCGATCCGCTGATACTCGCCCGACTGATATTCGCCCTTGGCCAACGCTTCCCAGAACCGGCGATAGTCGGGGCTCTTGCGATAGTCGTCGCTCACGAACATCGAGTGGTGCCTGCCTCGGATCTCGTCCATTCTGTAGCCGAGCGTGGCGAGGAAGTTGTCGTTGGCATCGAGGATGGTGCCATCCAGGGTGAAATGGATCACCGCCTGCGACTTCGAGATCGCGTCGATCTGACCTTCGAAGCTTGCGGCGCGCCGCTTGTCCGCGGTGACGTCGGTGGCGAATTTGACGACCTTCACGACCTTGCCGCCATCGAACACCGGATTGTAGGTGGCGCGGATCCAGACCGTGCCGCCGGACTTGGTGACGCGCGGAAACTCCGCATCCTTGTAGTGCCCGGCCCTCAGGTCGGTCCAAAAGGTTGCGTAGGCCGCGCTTTCGCGCACGGCCGCAGGGACGAACATCTCATGATGGCCGCCGACGAGCTCGTCTCGGCTGTAGCCCATCAACTTCAGGAAATTCTCATTGGCCCGCAGGATCCGTCCCTCCGGCGTGAACTCGATTATCGCAAGCGAGCGGTCGAGGGCGGCAAGAACGCGTGCGGAGTCAGATTGAGGAAACAGACGAAGCATTGGGAACCGACCCGAGCTGAGAATGAACGCCGTATTTTTACGGATCCGGGCTTGCGCGGGCGTTGCGTCGGGTCATCCAATATCAGGCGATGGGCCGGGCGTTACTTGCGCTGCGAACAGGGCCTCACGCGGATCGGTTCATCCTTTTTGGCACCAACCACCTCGCAGTCGGTCCCCGGCCAAGGACCCGCGCAGATCGACCAGCCGCTGACGGTCGCGCCGGAGGCCGCGAGCACGAGCTGGGGCAGGGGCGGGAGGTCGGGTGTCCAGACCCACCAGTCGTCTTGCAGCGTCGCCCCGGGTCCCGGATCCATGCCGGCGCCGGAGCCCATCACTCGGGCCTCGGTCAGGTGCAGGCGACCGTCCTCGATCCGGTAGGTCTCCGCCCATCCGGTGCGCTCCACCGAATGAGTCCATGAGAGGGTGAAGACGCCGCTGGCGAGCATTACAGCCTTCGCGCCGATCATCAGGCAGGCGCTCATGACGTGCCTCGTTGCCGCTGTCCGCCGGGGTGTCTCATCCCGCTTCGGCCGTCACCGTCGTACGGTTGCGCCGCCAGATCATCAGGGCGGCGATCGCCGTCAGCGCAAGGCCGATCTCGTCTGTGAGAGGCAGCGCGGCAACCAGCGTGAAGGCCGCCGCAACGGATAGCAGGCGCTCCACCGGCTTGATCGGTGTTCCGAGCCAGCCGATGACGGCGGTGCCCCATAGCCCGATCGCCAGCACCGCCTTGAACACGATGAAGGCGACGGCAAGAGGATAGCCGATTTCGGCGGCAAGCGGGCCGCCATCTTGCAGCATGAGGGCGGGTGTGTAGACCGCCATGAATGGGATCACGAACCCGGCGGCCGCCACCTTGATCGCCTCGAAAGAGATCTTCAGGCCCGATTCCTTGGCAATCGGCGCTGCCGCGAAACAGGCGAGCGCCACAGGAGGCGTCAGGTCGGCGAGGATGCCGAAATAGAACACGAACATGTGGCTGACGATTAGCGGCACACCCAGTTCGTAGAGCGCGGGACCGGCGATCGACGAGGTGATGATGTAGTTCGGGATGGTGGGGATGCCCATGCCGAGCACGATGCAGGTGATCATCGTGAGCACGAGCGAGATGAACAGGTTCTTTTCGCCGACGCTGACAATGAACTGGCCGAACGTGGTGGCGACGCCGGTCAGCGTCATGGTGCCGATGATGACGCCCACCACCGCGCAGGCGATGCCGACCGGAAGCGCGGTCTTGGCGCCGTCGGCGAGGCTGTCGCGGCAGACGATCAGCGTGTCGCGGCCGCCTTTCACGAACAGGTTGACGCCGATCAGGACCAGAAGGGCGATCAGGATGACGTTGATGCCGAATTGCAGGAACGCGGCGGCGACCACCCCGAGCCCGATCCAGAAGCCGTATCGGATCAGTCCGGCCGGCAGGCCCAGCGCGATCGATCCGCCCAGGATCAGCATGATCGTCAGCGCGAGCCCGATTGTGCCCGCATAAAGCGGCGTGTAGCCGGAGAACAGGAGATAGACCAGCACGGCCAGCGGCAGGATCAGATACCAGCCTTCTTTGAGCGCGCCGCGGGCGGAAGGCAAGTCGGCCCGGTCCATGCCTTTAAGGCCGCGCTTGCCGGCCTCCAGGTGCACCATCCAGAAGGCGGAGCAGAAATAGAGCACGGCGGGGATCAGCGCGGCCTTGACCACCTCGTGGTAGGCGACGCCGAGGGTCTCGGCCATGATGAAGGCGACCGCGCCCATCACCGGCGGCATGATCTGGCCGCCCATGGAGCTGGTCGCCTCGACCCCGCCGGCGAAGGCGGCGCGATAGCCGAAACGCTTCATCAGCGGAATGGTGAACTGGCCGGTGGTCACTACATTGGCGACGCCGGAGCCGGAGATCGTGCCCATCAGCCCGGAGGAGACGACGGCGACCTTGGCCGCCCCACCGTGACGGTCGCCCACGAGGCCGAGCGAAACATCGGTGAACAGCCGGATCATGCCGGCCTTTTCAAGGAACACTCCGAACAGGATGAACAGGAAGATGTAGGTCGACGAAACGTAGACCGGGATGCCGTAGATGCCCTCCGTCCCGAACGACATGTGCTCGATCACCTGGGAGAAGGCATAGCCGCGGGTGACGAACGGGGAGGGCAGATGCTGGCCGAAGAAGCAATAGGCCAGGAACAGGCCGGCAATGATCGGAAGCGCCGGCCCCATCAAGGCCCAGGCGGCGGCGAACACGACGACAAGGGCGATGACGCCGATGACGATGTCGAAGTTGTTCGGATCGCCGGCGCGGATAATAAGCGGGGCGTATTCGACCCATTGATAGGCGGCGACGACGACGCTTGCGGCTGCAAGTCCCCAGAAGAGGACCTTTCCTGGCATCGCGAACCTGCGCGATAGAGCCAGCAGCGGAAAGCCCAGCAGTCCCAGAAAACCGACATGGACGGCGCGCACCACCTGGCTCGGGAGTTCGGTCAGATGGGCGGCGGTCGCGATCTGGAACAGGGAGAAGCAGACGGCAATCCAGAACAACAGCCGTCCTTCCCGACCGGCGGGGAAGCTCTCCGCCAACGGATCGTGAAGGCTGAGATCCGGGGCATCCTCCGGCATCTCGTGCCGGGCACTGTCATGCTGCATTCAGGCCTCCTGCAGCCTGACGAAACCGGGGTGAGACGGTGCGCGGACTTGGTCCATTCCCGCGAAAGCGGGCGAGCGGCCGAAGCCGCCCGCTGCTGCCGTTATTTCAGGACACCGGCTTCCTTGTAGTAGCGCTCCGCGCCCGGATGCAGCGGGATCGGCATGCCCTTGGTGGCGTTGTCAAGCTTGATCTGGGCAGCGGCCTTGTGGGCGGCCTCCAGCGTCGACAGGTTGTCGAACAGGAGCTTGGTCATCTCGTAGGCGGTGTCGTCGGAGACGCCTTCGCGGCTGACCAGGAAGTTGACCACCGCGGCCGTTTCCACCGCATTGGCTTGGCCATCATAGGTTTCCGCCGGGATCGTGGCGCTGATATAGGGTGGGCCGAGCTTCTCGATCACGCTGGCCGGAACGGACACCACCGTGATCGGCAGCGAGGCGGCGAGGTCGCGAATGGAGGCCACGCCGAGACCGGCGGACTGCAAAGTGGCGTCGAGCTGGCGGTTTTTGATCAGCTCCACCGATTCGCCGAACGGCAAATACTCCACCTTGCCGAGGTCGTCATAGCTCATACCGGCAGCGGCGAAGATCGCGCGGGCGTTCAGCTCCGTGCCGGATTTTGGCGCCCCGACCGACACGGCCTTGCCCTTCAGGTCTTCCAGCGAGGTGATGCCGCTGTCCTTCGACGCCACGATCTGAATGTAGTTGGGATAGATCGCCGCGATGCCGCGCAGCTTGTCGAGCTTCGACTTGAAACCGACTTCCGCGTCGCCTTCCCAGGCAAGCTTAACGGAATCGCCGAGCGAAAAGCCGAGCTCGCCGCGGCCCTGCTGCAGTAGGTTCAGGTTCTCCACCGACGCTTTGGTGGACTGCACCTGAACGCGGGCGTCCGGCATGTTGTCGGCGTAGACTTTGGAAATTGCGACGCCGAGCGGGTAGTAAACGCCCGACGTGCCGCCGGTGAGGATGTTGATGAACTCGTCGGCTTTGGCCGCGATGGGCGACAGCGAAAGCGCCATCGCGGCGGCGGCCGCAAGGCCGGTTTTCCAGTAAGAAGCGCGCATTGAAGGGATCCTCCGCTCGTCGGGTTGCTTTGTTTTTCACCGGCACCTGTTGCAATTACAGGGTGCCACGTGCCGACGTTACCTGTGGAGCTCTCAGAAGCAAAATCCTTTTGCCTGTCTTTACGATAGCTGCGCGATGCGGTCCGCCGAACCGTTGACTTTCCGGGCATTTACGATGGAGATCGCAACCCGTCGCCGTTCGCCGCGTTCGCTTCCTTTATCCTTATGAGACAAATCCATGACCGTGTCTGATAGCCAGCCCTCCGCCGACCGCACGGGCGGCCAAATCCTGGTCGATTGCCTTGCCGCCAATGGCGTCGAGCGCATCTTCTGCATTCCTGGCGAAAGCTATCTTGCCGTGCTGGACGCCTTTGTGGATGCGGACATACCGGTCACGGTCGGCCGCCAGGAGGGTGGGGTCGCGATGATGGCGGAAGCCTGGGGCAAGATGACCGGCCGCCCCGGCATCGCCTTCGTTACGCGTGGACCCGGTGCCACCAACGCGGCTGCCGGCGTGCACGTTGCCCAGCAGGATTCCACACCGATGGTCCTGTTCGTCGGTCAGATCGCCCGCGACATGCGCGGCCGCGACGCCTTTCAGGAGGTGGACTACCGCCAGATGTTCGGCGGGATTGCGAAATGGGTGGCGGAAATCGACAGCGCAGACCGCATTCCGGAGATGGTGGCGCGCGCCTTTTCCGTCGCCGTCGCCGGCCGTCCGGGTCCCGTCGTTCTGGCGCTTCCGGAAGACATGCTGGTGGAGGGTGCGGGGGTCGCGCCGGTGCCGGCCGCAGCCGTAGAAGATGCCGTTCCGTCCGCGGTTGCGATGGCGCGCTTCGAGGCGCTTCTGGCGGACGCCGAGCGACCGATCGCGATCGTTGGCGGGTCGCGCTGGAACGAGGCTGCCTGCGAGACCCTTGCCGATATCGCCAAGGCTTGGGATCTGCCGGTGGCGACCGCTTTCCGGGCCCAGCATCTCATCGATAATCTCGATCCACACTACGCCGGTGATGTCGGGATCGGCATCAACCCGGCGCTGAAGGCGCGGATCGAGGCGGCCGACCTGGTCGTGCTGCTCGGCGATCGTCTTTCGGAGATGGCATCCCAGAGCTACACGCTTCTTTCCGTACCGGTGCCGCACCAGCGCCTTGTGCACGTCCATCCGGGCGCGGAGGAAATCGGGCGCGTCTACCAACCGACGCTTGGGATCGCGGCCGCCCCCGGTGCCTTTTTGGAAGCCTGGTCGGATCTGCGGCGGCCGAACGCGCTCGCCTGGGCCGGCAGCGCCGAGGCTGCTCATGCCGATTATCTCGCCTGGTCGACACCGACCCAATCGCCCGGCGCGGTGGATATGGGTGAGCTGATGGCGGCGATCGAGGCCCGGCTTCCGGAGGATGCGATCGTGGTCAACGGTGCCGGCAACTTCGCCGCTTGGGTGCATCGCTTTCACCGATATCGTCGTTTCGGTGGCGAGCTTGCGCCGACGTCCGGCTCGATGGGGTATGGGCTGCCGGCTGCGGTGTCCGCCAAGCTGCGCCATCCCGAGCGCGTCGTGCTGTGCGTGGCCGGCGACGGCGACCTGCAGATGACGATGCAGGAGCTCGGCACGGCGATGCAGGAAAAGGCGGCGGTGGTGCTCGTCGTCGTCGACAACGGCCAATACGGCACTATCCGGATGCACCAGGAGCGCGAATATCCCGGCCGCATCTCCGCGACCGCTCTCACCAATCCCGACTTTGCCGTGCTGGGCGATGCCTATGGCGCGTTCACCGCGGTGGTGGAGCGCAGCGAGGAATTCGCGCCCGCCTTCGAGGATGCCCTGAAGGAGAACCGGCTGTCGCTGATCCACGTGAAGGTCGATCCGGAAGCGATAACCCCGGCCACCACCTTGAGCGCGATCCGCCAGGCGGCCTTTGCGCGGCAAGGCGGCTGACGTTTCGAAATCCAATCCGGCTTCCACTGCGTTTAACGCAGATAAGGGCCGCTCGGCCCGTCTGTCGTGCGGGAGCCGTCATGATCGAAAACGGGCTCATTTTCCTCGGCTTTCTCGTGCCCGTGGCGGCTGCGGCCGCGACGGGGGCGCTGTTTCGCCCTGGAGACTGGTATCGCGGTCTCAGGAAGCCGGGATTTACGCCGCCGAACCGGCTGTTCGCGCCGGCCTGGACGCTGCTTTACATCCTGATCGCGATTTCCGGTTTCCTGGCTTGGCGGGCGGTCGGGTTTGCCGGCGCGCCGCTCGCCTTCGTACTCTATTTCCTACAGATCGGACTCAATGCCGCCTGGTCGCCGCTGTTTTTCGGGGCACATCGTCCCGGTCTGGCGATGGCCGACATCGTGCTGTTGTGGCTGGCGATCGCGGCCACCATCCTGGCGTTCTGGCCTCTCAGTGTGGCGGCTTCACTGCTGCTGATCCCGTATCTTTTCTGGGTCGGCTTCGCATGCGTGCTCAATTTCGCCGTTTGGCGGCTGAACGCGACGGTCGAGAGGGATGTCGTATGAGCTGCTCTCAGCAGTCACCGAGCTGTGAGCCGTCGTGACGCGACGCAGCAACGACATCTCCCTAGGCTAATTCAGGCCGCGTGGCCGGGGACTTGGGCCAGCATTTGCATCCCGGCTTGCAGCCTCAGGTTCGCACGCGGGAGTGCATCAACGCAGACGTGACGATTGGTCAGGGTCACTTCGCCCGAGGGCGGAGTCGAGGAGCTCGAATGACAATCCAGGATTTGTTCGACTATCCGCTTTCGACCCGGTCCCAGCCGGCTGTCGAGGCCTGGAGCCAGACCGCGCGTGCTTTCCTCGCTCACGGCGCAAGCGGGTCCGCCCATCTTGGCGATGCGTTGGCCGCCGACGCCGACTTCGTCATAGCGCAAGCCGCTCGCGGCCTGTTCTGCCTGCTAATGGCACGCCGCGAGCTGGTTGCACCCGCTCAGGATGCGCTCCGGCAGGCCGAAGCAGCCGCGGCCCGCATTGGGACCACACCGCGCGAGGCGGCCTATGTCGATGCGCTCTCCGACTGGCTTGCCGGGCGCCCGAGTGCTGCCGCCGCCCGACTCGATGCGACGCTGTTCGACCATCCCGCCGATGCGCTGACCTTAAAGCTGGTGCATCAGATTCGCTTCATGGTCGGCGACGCGGCCGGCATGCGGCAGTCCATCGAGCGGGTGATCGGCCACTATGGTGTCGACCATCCGGCTGCGGGCTATGTGCACGGTTGCCATGCGTTCGCCCTGGAGGAAACCGGCGCCTATCGCGCGGCCGAGTTCGCCGGGCGTCGGGCGTTGGAGCTCGCTCCCGACGATGCCTGGGGCCTTCACGCAGTGGCTCACGTCTACGATATGACCGGTTGTCCGGATGTCGGGCTTTCCTGGCTTCAAGGGCGTCTTGGCGCCTTTTCCCACTGCAACAATTTTCGCTTCCACGTCTGGTGGCACAAGGCGTTGTTCCATCTCGATCTCGGCGAAATCGCAGCGGTGCTGGACCTCTACGACGCTGAGATACGAGCGGAGCGGACCGACGATTTCCGCGACATCGCGAATGGCGCGTCGCTGTTGGCACGCCTCGAAATCGAGGGGGTCGATGTCGGTTGTCGCTGGGAGGAGCTGGCCGAACTCTGTGCCGCGCGCACCGACGATGGCAGTCTTGTCTTCGCCGACCTGCACTATCTGATGGCGCTCTCCGCCGGTGGACGGAATGATGGAGCCGAGATGCTCATGTCGCGGATGCAATCCGACGCGACCGCCGGCGTTTGCGAGATGAGCCGTGTGGCGGCCAATCCCGGCGTAGCGTTGTCGACAGCGTTGACCGCCTTCCGCGATGGGGACTACCGCGCCGCCCACCGGGCGTTTGCGTGTGCCCGGCCCCGGCTACAGTCGATCGGCGGCAGTCATGCCCAGCGCGACGTGTTCGAACGTTTGGCAGTAGAGGCGGCGATGCGCGCCGGTTTGCTCGACGATGCGCGCAGACTGCTGTTCGAGCGCGCCCGCAAGCGCGGGGCGATCGACCGGTTCGCAACGCGCCGGCTGGAAACGATCGAGACGACGCTTGCGGCTATGACCAACTCGGGCGAAGTGCGGCTACAGGTCGTGATATAGAGGGGCGGCTGCCATCTGAGGAGAGGCGTTTGACCGCTACGACGCACAACCGTCCGCGCGATTTGAGGCTCGATTTCTTTCGTGGCCTCGGCATGTTCATCATTTTCGTCGCCCATATGCCGGAAAACAAATGGGCGTTGTGGATTCCGGCGCGGTTCGGCTTCTCCGACGCCACCGAGATTTTCGTGTTCTGCTCCGGGATGGCATCGGCGATCGCGTTCGGGACCGCCTTTCGTCGCCACGGCTTCCTGATCGGGACAGCCCGCACCGCATTCCGCGTCTGGCAGGTCTATTGGGCCCATATCTCTCTGTTCATGGTGATCGTGCCGTTGCTCATTCTGTTCAACGGGCTCGACACCGGCGTCGTCTACACCGAGCGCCTCTACGTGCTGCCGTTCTTTGAGGATACGGCCCAGGCAATCGTGGGGCTGATGACGCTGACCTACGTGCCGAACTATTTCGACATCCTGCCGATGTATCTGGTGATCCTGGCGATGATGCCGGCGGTGATTGGCCTTGCGCGGATCACGCCGCAGCTTGCCCTTCTCGCCGTCGTGCTGGTTTGGCTGGCGGCGACCAACGGCTATTTGGATCTTCCCGCAGAGCCCTGGTCGGATCGTGCGTGGTTTTTCAATCCGTTTGCCTGGCAGCTCGTGTTCTTCACCGGCTTCGCCTTCATGTCTGGCTGGCTGAAGCCGCCGCCGATGAACCGGCTTCTGACATGGCTTTCGGTCGCAGTCCTCGTCGTGACCGTTCCGTTCGCACACCGCTGGGGCTGGCAGAATTTCCAGTGGATCTACGACGCCCGGGACATGGTCTGGAGCCTGCTCGACAAGACCGATTTCGGCCTGCTGCGCTACGTCCACTTTCTGGCGCTAGCCTATCTCGCCTGGATCGCTGCGGGCGAGGGCGGGCGTCGTCTCGCGGCGGGCGGTGGCTGGGGCCGGGTCGTCACCGTGACGCGGAAAGTGGGCCAGCAATCGCTCGCGATCTTCCTGACCGGTATGGTGCTGGCCCAGGTGATGGGGATGGTTCTCGACGTCGTCGGACGGACGATGCTTTCGACCGCGTTGGCGAACGTTGCCGGCTTCGTGATCCTGGTCCTGACGGCCTATCTGGTGGCGTGGTTCAAGTCGCAGCCTTGGCGCAAGCCCGCCCCGACACAGGCGGCATCCGGTCCCGCTGCCGCCAAGGATCCGGCGCCGGATATCAAGGCGCGTCTGGTTGCCGGCGAGTAGGCACCGCTTGAATGCTTCCGCTGCCTGTGAGACCCAAGAGGGAACACGTGTTGCGGGGACAGCGAAAACCATGAAGAGCCATGCCGATTGTCGATGATCTTGCCAAAGGCCGCGCGATCCTCGGCGATCTCGTGTCCGGCGCGGGAAGGGCCGTGGTCTTCACCGGGGCAGGCATTTCAACGGAGTCGGGCATTCCCGATTTCCGCAGTCCAGGCGGGATCTGGTCGCAGATGGAGCCGATCTATTTCGAGGACTTTCTGCTGTCGGAACAGGCGCGCCGGGAAGACTGGCGCCGCCGCTTCGAGATGCGCAAACTGTTTTCCGAGGCCCAGCCGAATGCGGCCCATCGGGCCATCGCCTCCCTCGTCGAGAGCGGCATCGTCAGCTACGTCATCACCCAGAATATAGATGGCCTGCACCAGCGCTCGGGCGTTCTCGACGAGCGCGTCATCGAGCTCCACGGCAATGCCGTGGATGCCGCCTGCCTCGAGTGCGCTCACGGCATGAGCTTCGATACCGCCCAAGCGATCATCGAGGCAGAGGACCGTGCCCCGCGCTGTCCTGTCTGCGGTGGGCTGGTGAAGGCAAGGGTGATCAATTTCGGCCAGCCGATGCCCGTCGACGAGATGGAGCGCGCGGAAATTGCCACGGACGACTGTGACCTTTTCGTCGCCGTCGGCTCCTCGCTCGTGGTCTATCCGGCCGCCGGATTCCCGCTCGCGGCCAAGTCGCACGGGGCGACCCTGGTGATCGTCAATCGAGACCCGACGGATCAGGACATGGCGGCCGACTATGTCCTGCGCGGTCCGATCGGTGCCTTGTTCGAGCCGTTGGCGCCGACTTGAGCGCCTTGGCGCAGCGCACTGGTTGCGGCAATTCGCGCGGGGACCGGTGCGCAAAAGCCCGGCTGCAATGAAATATGTCACATTTCGACCACAGTTCCTGAGGTGCGCGAATCTCCATATCGCGCCTGACAACCGGCGATGGTATCCTTTCTTAATGATTCGTTTCCGGCGGTTCGCGGGGTGGCGGTAAGCGAACACGGGGGCACAGCCGCATGAGTGCAAAATACACGGCCGACGATTTGAAGCAGATCGCCGGCGATCTTGGGGAAGAGACCGGATTCGACCTGATCGAGGTCGCGGGCCAGATCAAATGGTTCGATGTCTCGAAGGGCTATGGTTTCATTGTTCCCGACAACGGCATGGAAGACGTGCTCCTGCACGTGACTTGTCTGCGCCGCGACGGCTACCAGACGGCCTATGAAGGCGCCCACGTGGTCTGTGAGGTGCTCGATCGGCCAAAGGGGCTGCAGGCCTTCCGCATTCTCTCCATGGACGAATCCACCGCCGTCCATCCCTCGCAGCTTCCCCCTACACGCACCCATGTGCAGGTGATGCCGAGCCAGGGGCCGGAGAAGGCGTGGGTGAAGTGGTTCAACCGTACCAAAGGCTACGGCTTCCTCACTCGCGGGGAGGGAACCGAGGACATCTTCGTGCATATGGAGACGTTGCGTCGGTTCGGCCTTACCGAGTTAAGGCCCGGGCAGGTCGTGGTGGTGCGCTACGGCCAGGGGCCGAAAGGGCTGATGGTTGCCGAGATCCGTCCGGAAAGCGGCGGCAATATCCCTCAGTCGCATTGAGTTTCATTTCCGCCGTGGCATGCGCAGGGCCCGATCAGTGGCTCTCCTGTCGCCGGTGCTGATTCAGACATGAGGGCCGGGCGCTGGTCAGCCTCCTCAATCATCCCGAATATTACTATTTCCATATCCGGATCATCATCGGGATGGTCACGGGCCTCTCGGTCGCGCGGTTGCTGAACGGCTGGGCGCGGTTCGTCCAGCATCCCTCCCGCAATGAAATCTACGTCGTCCATCTTGGATGGTCGGTTTTTCTGTTTCTCTCGGTGATTCATTTTTGGTGGTTCGAGTTTGGTTTTTCCCAAATATCGAGCTGGCATTTCCCAATATACTTTTTCATTATTTTTTATGCTGCGCTGTTGTTTTTTCTGTGTGCCCTCATATTCCCTGATGATTTGCATGGATATGAGAACTATGAGGCCTATTTCTATTCCAGGCAGTCATGGTTCTTCGGATTGCTAGCATTGATGTTCGCAATTGACCTGATCGACACCGAACTGAAGGGAGCGCGTTATTTCCATTCGCTTGGCGCGCTCTACCCGTTCCGCCAGGTGGGGCTTTGCATCCTGTCGCTGATCGCTATGCGGACGGAGCGGCGCAGTTTTCATGCCGGCTTCCTGATCGTGGCGTTGCTCGCGGAGAGCTGGTGGGCGGTTTATCAGTTCGAGAGCTTGTTCTGAGCGCTCGCGGCGCTAGAACGGCGTCTTCAGTATGGCGCCGGGGCGGCGATAGGAGATTGGATCCATGACGGCTCAGGAATGGTCGGCGGAACGTTATGTCCGTGACGCGGGATTCGTTGCGGAGCTCGGCGTCGGGGTCGTGGAATGGCTGGCGCCCCGGAAAGGTGAGCGGATCCTGGATCTCGGGTGTGGCGATGGTGCGCTGACGCTCGATCTGGTCGGTCAAGGATGTGACGTTACCGGCGTCGATGGAAGCGCCGACATGATCGAGGCTGCAAAGGCCCGCGGGCTCGAAGCCCAGGTGATGGACGGGCAGGCGCTTCGTTTCGACGGAGACTTTGACGCGGTGTTTTCCAATGCCGCACTGCATTGGATGCCCAAGCCGGAAGCGGTCGCGGCAGGCGTGCGCAAAGCACTGAAGCCCGGCGGACGGTTTGTGGGCGAGTTCGGCGGGTTCGGCAATTGCGCGGCGATCGTTACGGCCCTGGTGAGCCTCGCCCGTGCGCGCGGGCTTCCGCAGGAGCTGGCGATGCCCTGGTATTTTCCAACCGAGACGGCCTACGCCAAAGTGCTTCAGGCGGCGGGGTTCGAGGTCAAGCGGATGATGCTGTTTGCCCGTCCGACGCCGGTGCCGGCTGGCATCAAGGGATGGCTGGAGGTCTTCCGGGCCCCGCTGTTCGATGCCTATGGCGAGGATCGGGCCGATGCGCTTGCGGAAGCGGAAGCCTTGCTCTCCCCCTCTTTGCGCGACGAGGTCGGCAATTGGACGGCGGACTATGTCCGGCTTCGGTTTGAAGCCATGCTTCCGGCAAAATGACAGGGCCATCTTCCGACCGCGGGGGCATTTGCGTCCGCTAATCCCCGGTTCTCCATAGGGGGCTCGTTCCCAAGGCGCTCGCCCGCGGCCCGCGGACTTTCCCACCCCACAACCAGATGCTAAGAGGCGTGGGGTCGGCGGCTTGGCCGCTTGCCGTCTGCGGCTTCAGTCCTGTTCGAGAGGTTTGCCTGCATCATGGTTTCGTGCGTCCGCGGCAGTCTCCGTTCCGCCGCCGTCGGAGTGGTGTTGGCGCTCGCCGCGACAGGGGCCCACGCCGATCCGATCGAAAATCCGATCGCCGAATTTTCCGGGCTCGACAAGATCACCGGGCGGATCATCTCGTTCGACGTCTACGTCAACGAGACGGTGCAGTTCGGCGCGCTCCGGGTCACGCCGCGCGCCTGCCACACCCAGCCGCCCAGCGAAGAGCCAAAGACGACGGCGTTCGTCGAAGTCGATGAGATCACGCTCGACAACAAGATCCAGCGCATCTTCACCGGCTGGATGCTGGCCTCCAGTCCGGGCCTCAACGCCGTCGACCATGCCGTCTATGATGTCTGGCTGACCGACTGCAAGATCACCTCCGATGTTCCGGCACCATCTGGCTTCGATGCCGACGCCTATGCACAGGACTCCATGGGGCTGATCACGCGGCCGGATGGCTGGTTCCCGCTGCCAAAGCCGAAGCCGCAGCCGGAAGTCTACGAGGAGCCAGATCCCTCAGAGATCGAGGACTGAAAGCGCAACTGCGCCGCTGGTCCGCGCGTCGAGCGCGTAAAAGTCCGCCGGTTGCGCGATGGCGAGCTCCAGGTCGGCCTGGTAGATGCGCCGGCTGACCTCGACGGCTCCGAACCGAGCCAGATGGTCGGTCAGGAACTGGGCGTCGAGCAAGGCGAATTGGCCAGCCTTCAGCCGGGCGACCAGATGCACCAGCGCCACCTTGGAGGCATCGCGGGCGCGGGTGAACATGCTCTCGCCGAAAAAGGCCCCGCCAAGGTGCACGCCATAGAGCCCCCCGACGAGGTCGTCACCGTCCCAGGCCTCCACCGAATGGGCATGGCCGAGTTCGAACAGCTCGCCATAGAGACGTCGGATGCGGGCGTTGATCCAGGTCCGCCGCCGCGAGGCTGCCGGGGCTGCGCAGCCTTCGACGACGTCAGCGAATGCCGTGTCGACCCGCACCTGGTAGCGGTCCTGGCGCACCGTGCGCTGCAGGCGCCGCGGGACGTGAAAACCGTCCAACGGCATCACGCCGCGGCGTTCCGGATCGATCCAGTAGAGGCCGGGATCGTCGGCCGATTCCGCCATCGGAAAGATGCCGCAGGCATAGGCCTTCAAAAGCACGTGGGGCGTGATTTCGAACAGGACGTCCTGAGGTTCCGCCATTTTCGAGCACGACTCCCGAACACACTAACTTTGGTAAAGTGGTCCGGTCAGGTGCTTTCGGCAAGATAGGCTTCAAGCCAGTGAATGTCATAGCTGCCATCCGCAATGTCGGGATGGTCGACGAGCTGGCGGAACAGCGGGATCGTCGTGTTGATCCCGTCGACGACGAATTCGTCGAGGCAACGGCGCAGACGCATCAGGCATTCCACCCGGTTGCGTCCGTGGACGATCAGCTTGCCGATCAGGCTGTCATAGTAAGGCGGGATCAAATAGCCTTGATAGACGGCGGAATCGACGCGCACGCCCAGCCCGCCAGGGGTGTGGAAATGCGAGATCCGGCCCGGCGACGGCATGAAGGTACGCGGATCTTCCGCGTTGATGCGGCACTCGATTGCGTGTCCGTCGAACTGCACGTCATCCTGAGTGAGCGAGAGCGTCGAGCCTGAAGCAACGCGGATCTGCTCGTGGACGATGTCGATGCCGGTGATCATCTCCGTCACCGGATGTTCCACCTGCAGCCGGGTGTTCATCTCGATGAAGTAGAAGGCGCCGTTTTCGTACAGGAACTCGATGGTGCCGGCGCCGGAATAGCGCATTTTGCGCATGGCCGCGGCAACGGTCTCGCCGATCTCGGCGCGGGCGTCGTCGTTGAGGGCCGGCGAACGGGCCTCTTCCCAAACCTTCTGATGACGGCGCTGCAGCGAACAGTCGCGCTCGCCCAGGTGAATGGCGTTGCCCTGGCCGTCACCCAGCACCTGGATCTCGATGTGGCGCGGCGTGGCCAGATATTTTTCCAGATAGACGGAGGCGTCGCCGAAGGCCGACTGCGCCTCAGCGCGCGCATTGGCGAGGGCGAACTCCAGCTCGGCCGGTGTGCGGGCGACTTTCATGCCGCGGCCGCCGCCGCCGGCTGCCGCCTTGACCAACACCGGATAGCCGATCTCGTCGGCGACCCGGTGCGCCTCCGCGTCGGTCTCGATGCCGCCGTCGGAGCCCGGAACCACCGGGATGCCCAAGCTGACGGCGGTGCGCTTGGCCTCGATCTTGTCGCCCATCAGCCGGATGTGCTCCGGCGAGGGGCCGACAAAGGCGATGCCGTGGGCCTGAAGGATGTCGGCGAAGCGGGCGTTCTCCGACAGGAAGCCATAGCCGGGATGCACCGCTTCTGCGCCGGTGATCTCGCAGGCGGCGACCAGAGCCGGGATGTGGAGATAGCTGTCGCGGGCCGAGGGCGGGCCGATGCAGACGCTTTCGTCGGCAAGGCGCACGTGCATGGCGTCGGCGTCGGCGGTGGAGTGCACCGCCACGGTCTGGATGCCGAGCTCTTTGCAGGCGCGCAGAATGCGGAGCGCAATCTCTCCGCGGTTGGCGATCAGGACTTTGGAAAACATGGGCCGCGTCCGCCTACTCGATCGCGACCAGCGGCTCGCCGTACTCCACGGGTTGCCCGTCTTCGACGTAGATGGCGGTGATTTTGCCGCTGCGCGGGGCGGGGATCTGGTTCATCGTCTTCATGGCCTCGACGATCATCACCGTCTGGCCTTCGCGAACCTCGTCGCCAACCTCGACATAGGCGCGGGCGCCGGGCTCCGGTGCCACATAAGCGGTCCCGACCATCGGCGATTTCACCATCGACGATTCGTTGACCTGCTCCACCGCCCGCGGTGCGGCGGAGGTGGGCTCCGAGGCAGAGGGGGCGGGGGCTGCGGCGTGCGAGGCGACGTGGACCGGTGCGGCCGGCGCGCTGCGCGATACCCGAACCCGGAGGCCCTCCTGCTCCACTTCGAGCTCGGTGAGGTCGGTTTCGTGCAGCAGCGTGGCGAGCGCGCGGATCAGCTCCTGGTCGATCGGCGAATGTTTTTTGGACATGTGGTGTGATGAATGCCGTTGCGGGAACAATTTCATGGGCGGGCCGATCGTCGGCCGTCGGCGAGGCGCCCGTGGAAGGGACTGCCGATCGGTCCGGCTCCGGTCCAAATAGGATCGGGCGCGCGGAATCGCCACCCCGGCTTTTTTGACCAGATCAGGGCGTACAGGTTGCGCGCCGACAGTTCAACTGCCGCGGCACCTGCGAAACGGAGGGATCCGTTCGCGATGGTGACGATCCTCGTCATGGTCCTCGTCCGCCGTCAAAGACGGAGCGCGATCGAATCGAGGTCGGCGCCTTGGCGCTCCGAACCTTCGACGCGTTCGTCTTATAGGCTGGGTCGCGGCGAACCGAAAGGTCGCACCCGCTCGATCGGGTTCGAACGGGGAATTCCGCCCCGCCTTTGCCAACTAAACCCGTTTAGCTTTTCGTGGAATCGCCGAACGGCTCGAACCGTATATTTTGACGCGTTTCCGGACGGCTAACCGGTTCCCACCTCGCCTGGAAAGGCGCCAATAAAGCACGGGAACCGAAACGGGCGCATCCCCCGTTTCCCGTGGAATGCGCCCGTTTGTATCGTGTCAGGGTAAGGAACTCGCTTGCCGAAACCTCAGCAGCTGGTCTCGCCGCAGGTTGCCTCGTTGATGCTGGCCTGCAGCGTGTCGAAGCCAACGGCGCCGACATAGGCGTTGCCGGCCACAACGTAGGACGGCGTGCCGGTGAGGTTCAGCGAGTTGGCCAGATCGTAGACTTCTTCGATCGTGGTCTGCACGTTGTCGGCGTCCATTGCCTTTTCGATCGCGGCCCGGTCCAGCTCCATCTCGTCGACGATCGCGAGTGCGGCGGCTCCGTCGACCCGATTTTCCGAGCTGATCAGCTTGTCGTGGAATTCGGCGTAGCGATCCGGCGCGACCGTGTTGACGGCGATGGAGACCTGCGCCGCCTCGACCGACGGCGGACCCAGCACCGGGAATTCCTTAAGTACGACGCGCAGGTTCGGATTCTCCTCGATCAGCTTTTGCAGATCGGAATTGGCGTGGCGGCAATAGCCGCAGTTGTAGTCGAAGAACTCCACCAGGGTGACATCGCCCTCCGGATTGCCGATCACGGCCTGGCGCGACGAGTTCTCCAGAGTGTTTTGGTTTTCCGACACGGCCTGACGCTGGGCGGCACTTTCGGCCTCGCGGCGCTTGTCCTGCAGCTTCCCGAACGCCTCCTCCAGCACCTCCGGGTTCTCCAGGAGGTAGCTGCGGATCATGGTCTCGATTTCCGCCTTCTGAGCCGGATTGAACTCGTCGGCCGAAGCCGGCACGGCGAGGACCGCGAATGCGGCGGCGAGGAGGGCTGTCTTGAGCCGCATGGGCATGTCTCCAATGGGCGGCCGGGGGCACGGCCGCAAATGAGGATGTCGCGAGACCGGCTCGCAAACCAATATTAGCGAGCCCGCAGATTGGGAGGGCTATACGCCAGGATATCGTCGGCCTGAAGCCACGCCGGCGTTCCGCGCTTCAAATTCGCTTGAGCCCGATTTGCATAGCGCTTGGCCTCCTGGAACTGGCCGCGCATCATCATGGCGCGGGCGGTGGCGAGATCGGCCAACGCGGTGTCGCCGCGGCGTGCGTGCGCAATCGCGAGCTGGCGATAGCCAAGCTCGGAATGCGGCTCTTCGCGCAGGCCGAGTTCCAGTTCACGGATCGCCTCGCCGAGAAGCGCTGGGTCATTCGCGCCAACCAGCGCCTGGCCAAGCATGATGCGCATCAGACCCGGCGCCGGCGCGAGCGAGACGGACTTGCGCAAAGGTGCGATCGCCTCGCGCGGACGACCGGCTTCGAGCCACGCCTGGCCCTTCAGCTCCCAGAAATAGGGGTTGTTCGGCTCCGTCCGGATCAACGCGTCGATCACCTGCTGCGCCGCGCGCGGCTTGCCGGTGCGGTAGGCAACGATGGCGCGGGCATATTGCGCAGGCTGGCTGTTGTCGGAGGTGGGGTAGGCCTTCAGCACCCGGCTCGGATGCTCGGTGAAGGCCATCAGCTTGGCGCGCACCATGTCGTGGCGATGCTGAAGCTGGGGCGAATCCTTCTTGTCCCAGTAGGGGCTCTGCTTGGCCTTTTGCTCAAGCTGGGCAATGCGGTCGCGGGCGACCGGGTGCGAGAGCGCGTAAGGATCGGCATAGCGCGCGGAGAAAAGCTGCTGGTCGGCGGAATTTTGCAGGGTAGTGAGGAGGCCGCGCGGCGACTGGTGGGTGCGCTCCAGATAGGTGAGGGCGGCACGATCGGCCGACAGCTCCTCGGTGCGCTGATAGGACAGGAGCGAGCGCTGGGCCGCGCCCATGCCGCCTCCAAGGGCCGCCATGCCGGCGCCGCCCGTGGCGTGGCTCCCGGTGGCGGCGCCCGCCGCAATGGCGCCGACGCCGGCGATGGTGGCAAGCGCGGCCATCACCTGGGCGCGAGCGAGCGCGTCGCGCAGCCGGACCAAGTGGCCGCCGGCCAAGTGGCCGGTTTCGTGGGCGAGCACGCCGATCACCTCGTTCGGCGTCTTGGAACGCTCGATCACGCCGGTGTTGACGAACATGCGTCGCGGATCGGCGACGAAAGCGTTGAAGCTGTCGTCGTTGTTCAAAATGATCTCGGGATTGGAGCTCGCAATGCCCGCCGCCCGGAAGATCGGCGCCGTATAGTCGCGCAGGAGCTGCTCGGCCTCCGCATCGCGCACGATGGAAATGTTGGGACCTTGAGCGCTCGCCGGCACGGGAGCGAAGGCGAGATGGGCGACGGCGGCAACCGCAAGCGCGCCGCTGGCGCGACGGAGCGCGCCATGCCGGGGCTGCAATGGCCGACGAGGGGCGTTGCAATCGTCGTCGTACGTCATGGGTGTCCAAATGGCTGTCACGCGAAAGACCGGCGCGTCAGGTCCGGGCCGACCTTTTGGTGCCATGCGCGGCCGGCTATCTTCAAGCCAATCGCGAAATAGGGCGAGATCGGGGCGGTTTGGGTCACGCCTTCGTCAGATGGCGCGGATGTCCGCTGGATTTCACGGACCATTCCAGTCTACCACCAAATTGAAAGGATGCACCCAGCGAGGTTTTGCGTGAGGCCCGACGCATCGCAGAGAAGCCAAGTCGACGCTTTCCTGGCAATGGACGTGCTTGCCGAGGCGACGCGACTTGCCGGAGAAGGCCGCCATATCGTTCATATGGAGGTCGGTCAGCCCGGTGCGCCGGCGCCGAAGGCGGTGCTGGATGCCGCGCGCGACGTGCTCAGCCATGGCCGGATCGGCTATACTGAGGCGCTTGGTCGCGGTGCGCTTCGCGCTCGGATCGCTAGCCACTATCGGGAGACCTACGGGGTCGACGTTCCCGCCGAGCGCGTCGTCGTGACGACAGGATCTTCGGCCGGCTTCATGCTTGCCTTTCTGGCCGGGTTCGATGCCGGCGCGCGCATCGCGTTGCCGTCGCCCGGCTATCCTGCCTACCGAAACATCCTGAAGGCGCTCGATCTCGTGCCGGTGGAGATCGAAACCACGGCGGAGACCCGCTGGGCATTGACGCCGGAACTGCTCGCGGCCGCCCATGGGGAAGCGCCGCTCGCCGGGGTGCTGGTTGCCAGTCCCGCCAACCCGAGCGGCACGATGATGACGCCCGACGCGCTCGCCGCGCTGATCGAGGCGGCCGAAGAAATGGGCATGTGGTTCATTTCAGACGAGATCTATCACGGCCTCGTCTATGACGGCCGCAAGACCGCGACGGCGCTCGCCACCTCCGCCGATGCGATCGTGGTGAACTCCTTCTCCAAATATTACTGCATGACCGGCTGGCGAGTGGGCTGGATGGTGCTGCCGGAGCGGCTCGTGCGGCCTGTCGAGCGGCTTGCCCAGAACCTTTACATCTCCGTGCCGGAGCTCTCCCAGGCAGCGGCCATGGCCGCCTTCGATGCGCGCGACGATCTGGAGGAGGTGCGCGCCGTCTACGCAAAGAACCGCGAGCTTCTCATGGACCGGCTGCCGAAGCTTGGCTTCACGGAAATCCTGCCAGCCGACGGCGCCTTCTATCTCTATGCCGATATCTCACCCTTTTCCGACAATTCGGTCGACTTCGCGCGCTGTCTCCTGCAGGAGCAGGGCGTGGCCGTCACGCCCGGTCCAGACTTCGACCGGATCAGGGGGCACCGTTACGTGCGCTTTTCCATTGCCGGCTCTCATGACGATATGGTCGAAGGCATGGAGCGCCTGGCGCGCTTTCTCGGCAAATGAGGCAGGCTGACGCGGCCACGTGGCAGCCACCGGCCCCGGCTTATATATCAGAGATTGCTAATATTGATCTGGCGCATTGTCGCCATGTCGTCGCTCTGGCGTCGTTATAGCAGAATGACTGAGCGTCATCGTGCTCTTGGAGGAAACGAGGACACCACCATGACCACTTATCCCGTCGACCTTTCGGTCAAGCCCGAGGTCACCGCGTTCTTCGACCCGGCGACGAACACCATCAGCTACGTGGTCAAGGATCCGACTTCGAGCGCCTGCGCCGTGGTCGATTCCGTGATGGATCTCGACTATGCCGCCGGCCGCATCGCGTTCGAGCATGCCGACGAGATCATCAAGTTCATTACCGACAAGGGCCTCAAGCTGGAGTGGCTGATCGAGACCCATGTCCACGCCGACCACCTCTCCGCTGCGCCGTACATTCAAAACAAGCTTGGCGGCAAAATCGGTATCGGCAAGAACATCACCGTCGTCCAGGACACCTTCGGCAAGGTCTTCAACGAAGGCACGGAATTCCAGCGCGACGGCAGCCAGTTCGATTGGCTGTTTGAGGATGGCGACACCTATCAGATCGGGAGCATGCCGGCGTTCGCCATGCACACGCCGGGCCACACCCCGGCTTGCATGACCCATGTCATCGGCAATGCGGCGTTCGTGGGGGATACGCTGTTCATGCCGGATTCCGGCAGTGCACGGGCCGATTTTCCCGGCGGCGATGCGGGCATGCTTTACGATTCGATCCAGAAGGTTCTGGCGCTGCCCGACGAGATGCGGCTCTTCATGTGTCACGATTACGGGCCGAATGGGCGCGACATCCGCTGGGAGACCACGGTCGGCGACGAGAAGGCGCACAACATCCACGTCGGCGGCGGCAAGACGCGGGACGAATTCGTCGCCATGCGTACGGCGCGCGACGCCACCCTCGACATGCCGAAACTGATTATCCCATCGCTTCAGATCAATATGAAAGCCGGCCAGCTTCCGCCTCCGGATACGAGCGGGCGGCGGTTCCTGAAGGTGCCTCTCGACACGCTTTGATCGGCGTGACGTAGGCCGCGACGCCCCGCGCAGGCTGCAAAGTGATCCGGGCGAGCGGTTCCACCGCCGCCGGATCGGCAAGCCGTACGCGGAAGCGGGGCACGAGGATCGCCAGGACGGTCAGGATTTCTTGCAGGGCAAAGCGCTGGCCGATGCAGATACGCGGCCCCAGCCCGAACGGCAGGAAGGCGCTGCGCGGGATCGTCTTGGCGGCCTCCGATAAGAAGCGCTCGGGACGGAACTGGTCCGGATCGTCCCACAGGAGCCGATGGCGATGGACAATCCAAGGCGAGATGACGAGCTGGCTGCCCTTGCGCACCTGGTGGCCGGCGACCTCGTCCGATGCCAGCGCCTCCCGGCCGATGAACGGGGCGGGCGGATACAGCCGCATCGCTTCGTCGATCACCGCCTTGGTGAAGGTGAGCCGGTCGAGCGCTTCGCGCGACACCGGGCCGTCGCCGATCACCTCGTCGATTTCCGTGCGCGTCCGCGCTTCGCTCGCCGGGTCCAGCCCCATCAGATAGAAGATCCAGGCCAGCGCGTTGCCCGTCGTTTCGTGGCCGGCGGCCAGAAAGGTCAAGACATTGTCGGCGATCGCGTCGGCATCAAGCTTGCGTCCGCTGGTCGGGTCGCTGGCGTGCATTAGCCGATCCAAAAGGTCCCCCGACACCGCACTTCCGTCCGACCCTTCGAGCCGGCCTTTGACGACGGTGTCGACCACGGAGCGAAAGGTGCGCAAGGAGGTCCGCGCTTTCACCTTCGTCGCACTCGGCCACCATTCCGGCAGATCGAAGAACGACGAAAGATCGATCCGTCCAAGGGTGTCGAAGTAGATCGCCATGTGGGCGTGGATCTGCGCCCGGTCCTGATCGAGGGCGCCGGAGAATATCGTGCGCGATACGATCTCGTAGGTCAGACGTTGAAATTCGGCGGCCAGATCGACCGCCTGGTCGGGCGCGATGGCGGTCTGCCAACGCATCGCCATCTGGCGAGTTGCCGCTGCCATGTCGTCGAATAGATGACCGACTGCGGCCGGGCTGAACAACGGCGCGGCAAGCCGGCGCGTGGAGCGCCAGACTTCGCCTTCGGAGGTGAGAAGGCCGCTCCCGAGGGCCGGCTGAAGCCGTCGTTGCTGCTGACGGCTCTTGCGATAGTTGCCGGCATTGTGAACCAGGATATGCTCGATCGCCTCGGGATCGCTCACGAGCAGGGCGCGGCCGGGCCGGATCAGGGAAACGATCGGCTCGTTATAGGCGCGCTCGGAAAAGGCGGTGATCGGGTTGCGGTTCAGCGCGCGGTAGGCCGCGATAAGGCCGGGACGCGATGTCCGTGGCGCCGGGGCTGAGGGCACGGGCCGGCCGATTGATGTAGGGTTCGCTGCGTCTGAGGCGGTGGACGACATGACGTCTTCCCAAAGCTTCGAATTCGTTTGCGAGAGCGTTTCCTGGCGAGATGGCAACCGGTTCCCCTCCGGAAACGCCCTTCGGTTCGCGCTGCGTCGCACCGGCACAGTGTGACGCGAGCATGTCAGCCCTCTGTGGTCGTGATACATCGCTCCGTCGCACACGGTCACGCGAACGTAACGGTGTGTCATCCGAGACGTTTCCACTTGCGCGCCCGACGGCGATCTCGGACAAGATCCTCATGAGCGCCGTCGGAACCACCCTCCTGATCGTCGAGGACGACCCGGAAATCCGGGGCATGGTCGTCGAGATGATGCGGCGCGAGGGCTATACGGTGGAAGAGGCGGAGGATGCCGCCGGGCTCGATGCCGTGATGTCGCGCTGCCGTCCGGATCTTCTGATCTTGGACATCATGCTGCCGGGAGAGGACGGGCTCTCGATCTGCCGGCGCATCCGCAATCGCGAAACGATGCCGATCCTGATGCTAACGGCCAAGAGCGACGAAATCGACCGGGTGGTCGGGTTGGAACTCGGTGCCGACGATTATCTCGTCAAGCCGTTCGGGCCGCGGGAGCTTCTGGCACGGGTGCGGGCGCTGTTGCGGCGCAATCAGAGCAACGGGCTTCAGCCGCAGAACCGTCGCTATGCTTTCGACGTGTTCGTGGTCGATCTGGATGCGCGCCAGCTTGCGCGCGAGGACGGACCTCCGGTGGTTTTGACGACCGCCGAGTTCGATCTGCTCGCCTGCTTCGTCCAGCGCCCGCGCCGGGTTCTGACCCGTGATCAGATCCTGGAATGGACCCATGGCCGGACCGCCGATCCCTACGATCGCACCGTCGACATGCTGGTTTCCCGGCTGCGTCGCAAGCTCGATGCGGAACATCCTGGCGCCGATCTGATCTCCACCGTGCGCAATGGCGGCTATCTGTTCGTCCCGCAGGTGAAGGCGGTGAGTTAGAGCGTTTCGGAGAAACGCGTCAAAACAAGAATTTGGAGCCGTCTAGAGGCTGTTACGAACTTCGAATAGCCTCGAGGGTTCTGCAGAACGGACGGGTTTTCACGGTGCGCCCCAGTCTTTCCGGCCGGATAACAGCCACGGTTCTGATCGCGCTTTTGATCAGTTGGATGGTGGCGGTCGCCTCCTACTACTACAACACCCGGGACTCGCGCCTTGAGTCCCTGATCGAGCCGGATGCCCTGGCGGCATTGATCGAGCTGGTGGAGACCGTTTCGTCCGACGAACGTGCACTGATTGTGCAGGCCATCGATACGCGCGGGCTGCAGGTCCATTTTCAGTCGCCGCGGGCAATCGGTTCCTCGACCGTCGCTCCGTCGATCGTGGCGCGCTACGAAGCCGCTTTGAAGGACTATCAATTCTCCATCGAACGGCGCCCGGCCGACGCGGTTGAAGTGCGCTTTCCGGCCATCTTCCTGGGTGCCATCAATGCGCTGCAGTTTCGGATCCGATTGAGCGACGGCGAAGTGCTCGTCGTCGATACGCGCAGTCCGCTCCTGGTTTCCCGTATCGGGCTTCCAATCGGGTTTGGGGCCGGAATGATCGGGTCGGTGATCGCTCTGATCGCGCTTTTGATCATGCATCGCGAAACGCGGCCTTTGAAACGACTGGCCGCTGCGGCCGATCGCATGGATCTCTCCGGAGATCCGATCGAGCTGCCCCAGGCGCGGTCGAGCGCGCCGGAAATCCGCTCGTTGATCGATTCCTTCGATCGCTTGCAGCGTCGTCTCTCCAACCTTCTGCGCGCGCGCATGGCCATGATGGGCGGCATCTCGCACGATGTGCGGACGTTTGCGACCCGGTTGCGTCTGCGGCTGGAGGACCTGCCGGAAGGGCCGCAACGCGAGCGGGCAATCGCCGACATCGCGGACATGATCCACCTGCTCGACGACGCGCTGCTCTCCAGTCGCGCGGGCGCGGGCGAACTATCGGAACAGCTTGTCGAGTTCGACGAGCTGGTGGTCGCCGAGGTGGACGACCGCAAGGCGACGGGGGCGCCGATCGACTTGGTGATTGCTCCAAACGCTGAGGGCGCGACGGTGCTCGGGGATCGGCTGGCGCTGCGCCGGATCGTCGCCAACCTGTCCGACAATGCGCTGCGCTATGGCTTCGTTGCGCATCTCCGCCTGGAGGTGGAGGGAGACCAAGTGGCATTACTGGTCGACGACGAGGGCACCGGGGTGCCGGAAAATCTCCGGGAAGTTCTGCTGGAACCGTTTGTGCGGATGGAGTCCTCCCGCAGCCGGCTGACCGGCGGCGCCGGGCTTGGCCTGGCCGTTGTCGTCAGTCTCGTCGGCGCGCACCGCGGGACCTTGGTGATCGGAGATGCGCCGTCGGGCGGCGCCCGGTTCGCCGTCCGTCTGCCCTTGTTTCGTGCTCGAAGCGGACCGGACGCCTGATCGAAGCGGCACAAAAAACGCCCCAGCCATGCAGACCGGGGCGCACTTTGGAAGGAAGGGCGGTTTGGCCGCCGCCACCGGCTATCGACACGAGATCGGAAGTCACCGATGACGGCGCCGTCAGGCTCCCCTCGGCCGACTGCTATTTTCCGAGCGCTTCGCTGAGCTTGGTCTTGCAGCCGCTCGACAGCTTGTCGGCGTTCTGCTGCAGGCATTGACCGACCCGGCCGCCGCCAGGCTGAACGCCGGAGCACAGGCTCTGAATGTCGGCCTTGCAGGCCTGGCCGACGGCGCGCATCTGGGACTGGCTGAGCTGCTGGGCCTGGGTGAGCCCGGCGCCGGCGATAAGGAGCGACCCGGCCAAAGCGGCGATGGCGGTGAACTTCAGGGTGGAAAGCTGCATGCTGTGTCTCCTTTGGGGTTATCCTCGGGGCATCCTGCCGCTCTGGCGCCGGCGAGCCTCGGTTCGGACAGACGGCGACGGGTCGGCTGGATTCGGGGGTGACTACCGGTGGAACGACCAGGACCGGCTTGCGCTGTTTCCGCGCGGTCCGGTGACGGTGCGGCTGCCGGAGCAGCCGTTGCGGCAGCCATAGTAGGGAGCTGGCGCCCGGTAGGCGCGCGGCGCGGGCCTATAGTAAGCGGGGCCGCGGGCGTACCACGGATAGGCCGTATAGTAGCGATTCCAATAGGTCGTCGGCGCGTAGGTGACCACCGGGAAGCCGACCGTCGGCGAGACGACGACCGTGGCGCCGCGCACGACGGTGGTGAGGTAGGACGCCGAGACCCATCCCCGAGCGCCGCCATATCCGACATCGCACCAGGAATAGTCGGCGACGCATCCATAGCTTGCCACGTTGGCGCCGGCCGGCACGATGCGAACGACCGGATAGGATGTGCTCGGACCGGCTCGCATGTTCACATTAGCGGTCGCGATAGCCGTGTTCGCTGCGCTGGCCGCGCCGGCAAAGCCGAGCGTTGCGATCGCAAGGGCAATGGCGGCGATAGACGATCGACGGGTCATCGCTGTTGCTCCAGGTACCATGGGACCCTGTTGCTCCCGCGCGCGCCAGGATCCGTCTGGGGCAACGGGTCCCGACGGCGCGCGGTCGATCGGTGCGTTGATCGTCACCGACGATGGAGAAGGTGGGCGATGAATGTCGCTGCGGTGTCGCTGCTGATTTTCGACGGGTCGCAGCTTGTCGGCGGCCTGTAACGAATTGTCGTCGACCTGCCGCGATTGCGGCCATCGGCCCCTCGGCAGCGGACCGGCTTTCGTCCTATAGAGGTGAACAACCGGTTCGACCGACAAAGGATTTGGAGGGGACGCAATGGAAGCGATCAGCGGAGGTGAGGCACTCGTTCGCGGGCTCGAGGCGCAAGGGGTTGATACCGTCTTTGGCTTGCCCGGGGCCCAGATCTACGGGCTGTTCGATGCGCTGGCGCGCTCCAACCGGATCCGGGTGATTGGCGCTCGCCATGAGCAGGCCTGCGGCTATATGGCCTTCGGCTATGCCCGGGCGAGCGGCCGCCCAGGCGTCTATTCGGTCGTGCCGGGCCCGGGCATCCTCAACACCGGGGCGGCGCTGATCACCGCGCTCGGTGGAAACGAGCCGGTGCTGTGCCTAACCGGGCAGGTGCCGAGCCCATTCCTGGGCAAGGGACGTGGCCATCTGCACGAAATGCCGGATCAGCTCGCCACCTTGCAGGGCCTGACGAAGTGGTCCGGCCGCGTCGATCACCCAAGCGCCGTACCCATGCAGATGGGCCGAGCCTTTCAGGAGATGATGTCGCTGAGGCGTGGTCCGGCCGCGCTGGAGATGCCTTGGGACCAGTTCACCGCCCGCGCGCCGGTCGCTTTCACCGAGCCGCCGGCCCTCTATCCGGAACCGCCGATAGATATCGACAAGGTCAAGGATGCCGCGGCGGCCATGGCGGCCGCCAAGGCGCCAATGATCTTCGTGGGCTCCGGCGCGATTGAAGCGGCCAAGGCCGTCCGGGCACTTGCCGAGCGGATCGGGGCGCCGGTGGTCGGCTTTCGCTCCGGCCGCGGCATCGTTTCCGAGCGCGAACCGCTGGGGCTCACCATCGCCGACGCCTACGAGCTGTGGGCGGAGACCGATCTGGTGATCGGAATCGGCACGCGGCTGGAGGTTCCGGGCTGGCGCTGGTCCTGGCGCCCCGATGGCCAGAAGACGATTCGAATCGAGATCGATGCTGCCGAGCTGCGCCGCGCGCCGGGCGACGCCGACATTCTCGGCGGCTCGGCGGCCGCGATTGCGGCGCTTCACGCCGAACTCGACCGGGTGGGGGCCGAAAGGGCGCGCCGGGACGACGCCATCGCGGCGGCCAAGGCAAAAGCGGCAAAGGAGATCCAGGAGATCCAGCCGCACTACGACTATCTGCGCGCGCTGCGCGATGTGCTTCCCGACGACGGCATCGTCACCGACGAGCTCTGTCAGACCGGTTTCGCGTCCTGGTACGCCTATCCCGTCTATAAGCCGCGCACCTTCCTCTCCTCCGGCTACCAAGGCACGCTCGGTTCGGGCTTTGCGACCGCGCTGGGCGCCAAGGTGGCCCAGCCGGATGCGCCGGTCGTGTCCATCTGTGGGGATGGCGGCTTCATGTTCGCCGTGCAGGAACTTTCGACCGCTGTCCAGTACGGTATCGCGGTAACGGTGCTGGTCTTCAACAACAGCTCCTACGGCAATGTGCGCCGGGACCAGCAGCAGCAATTCGAGGGTCGGGAGATCGCCTCGGCGCTAGAGAATCCGGACTTCATGAAGCTCGCCGAATCCTTCGGCGTGGACGGTGCGCGAGTCGAAACGCCGGATGCCCTTAAGCCGATCTTGGAGCGGGCGCTCGCGAGCGGGCGGCCAAACCTGATCGAAATCCCCCTCGATCTGAAGGACGAAGTGAGCCCTTGGCGGTTCATTCACCGCTGAGGTTCTGGTCCATCGAGAGGCTTGTGGAAATTTCCCACGATTAAAGTGGGAATCATTTTCTTTGACATTCCCACCGGCCGCGCGCTCAACTCAGCAAAACACTCCAGCCTGACGGGTCGCAAAATGCGCGCTATCTCGCGCCCCCAAAGGCTCAGGCGGCGCAGGGCGTGTGCCGCCCGCAAAGACGCTCGATCGGTGAGGAATGCGCTGAGGTGGACACGGACACCCTTGTCTCCGAGATCACCCGATTCTGCCGTGCCCACGAAATGGCGGAGTCCACGTTTGGCCGGGTCGTCGCCAACGACGGCAAGTTGGTCGCGCGCCTGCGCGGCGGAAAGAGCATCACCCTCAAGACGCTGAAGAAGGTCGAGGACTACATCACCGCGCACGATACGAGCGGTGACGTGATCGACTTTTCGGCGCTGAATGGCCTTCCACCCCGCTACAGCGAACGCATCACGGTTCATGCCCCGGCCGTCGATCCCCACGCCAGCGACCCGGCGCGCAATTTCCGCTTCTTCGACAACCGGCAGAAATATCTCCTGTTCGTAAACACTTGCAGTGAGAAATGGGTGGTCGCCAACCGCGTCTCGATGGAGCTCGCCAATATCCATCCCACGCCGCCGGCGATTCGCCTGTTCGATGCCGGCGTGGGCGACGGCACTGTGCTGACCCGGGTCATGCGGGCCATGCATGCGCGTTATCCCACCATGCCGCACCTGATTGCCGGCAAGGAAATCAGCCTGGAGGACATCCGGCTGACCATTGAGAAAATGCCGGACCGGTTCTACGAGCATCCGGCGAGCGTCGTCGTGCTCACCAACATGTTCTATTCCGAGGCACCTTGGCTACGGGTTCGCAATCCCGCGGCCGCCAACAGCCTGGTTTGGGAGGAGGTGGCGCTGCGCGGGTCGTCGGCCTTCGAGTTCGAGGAGCAGTTGACGGCGCTGCAGCCTTTCCTGGCGGAAAATTGGAAGGCGAAGGCGCATCCGGTCACCGGCAACCCGATCTATGAGCGTCCGGTCGTGCTGGTGCTCTACCGCGAAGACCACCGCTTCCTGCTGGATTCGGTGATCCCGCGCCAAGGCGCGATGCGGGCGGATTATGATCTGGTGCTCGCCTCGCAGCCCTATCGCTTGCGTGTTCCGGCCGCCTACAAGGCGGAAAAGGTGGTCGCGCCGCTTGCCCGGGCGCTCGGGCCCGGCGGGCGGCTGATCGGTATTCACTCCCATGGCGACGACCCCGGCCTGGAGATCATCCAGGGCGTTTGGCCGGGGGAGGTGCCGTTCGTAAACGACCGCCACGACATTCTGAAAGCGGCCAAGGAGATCCTCGGCCCGGCCGGGCGCGAGCTGAAGTTCAACGCCTACGCGGATTCACGCGCAATCTTCCGCTACGACATGCACACCCTGCCCAATGAGCTGGAAGGCCCGATTGGGACGTCGACATTGTTCGCTGCCTGGAACGCGGCGATCTATGTCAACCAGATCGAGGACGAACGGCTGAACGAAGCCGTGCGCTCGGGCGCCTATCTCGACGCCACCCGAGATGTTTTGAAGAAGCATGGCGGGCTCTGGTTCAACGACGAAAGCTACGTGATCTCCCGCAAGCTCGGGTAGCCTCCTCTCCGACGTAGCGATCTCCGCGTCATCGTAACGGAAGGGCAATCGCCCGCGTCTTTTCGCGAGCGCGAAGTGCTATGTCGCGGCGTGCACGTTAAAGATGTTTCTTTTTCAGGTTGTATGTTCTGAGCTTGTCGGGTTGAAATGGAAAGTCCACTGCGGCTGGGGGAATCTCGTTTGACCGCAGGCGCTTGTGCAATGGCCGTCGGCATTGGGGAGGCCGAAGCCAGGGTGGTGTGCCTGTCGTTTGGAGTGCCCACGAATGGTGCGGCTCAACATTCGAACCATGCTTTTGATCGGCGCCCTGGTGGTGACGGTCACGCCCGCCTTCATCGTCGGCTTGGGCTCCGGGCTCTCCATGCGCCGGCTTTTGCTCGAGGAGACGCTGGATCGATACCGCTCCGATGCCGATCAGCTAGCGCAGGCCTATGACGCCTTTCTCGGCGAACAAAGGCGTTTGATTTCGACTACCGCCCGCCAACTCGCCGCCATGAACTGGGACGACCGAGCCGCCGTTTCCGCGTTTCTTTCGCGCCAAAGTGCAGCCTACCCCGAACTCAACAACGGTCTTTGGGTGGTTTCGCCTGTAGGCCGACTGGTGGCGACCTCCGCGACCCGGCTTCAGCCGGCCTCGTTCGATGTTTCCAATCGCGCATGGTTCCATCGGGCGGTAAGGACGGGGGAGTCCGTTTGGGCGGACCGTCTCTATGCCTCGGTCGTCAATGGGGAACCGACCGTATCGGTCGCCGAGCCGATCCTGACACCACAAGGCGATCTCAGAGGGCTGGTGACGGCCGAGATCACGCTCGACACGCTGACCAAGCTTGCCGATCGGCTGGCCGCCTCCGGGCCTGGTTTCGTCATTGTGGCCTCGCGCAACGCTGGCGCGATCGTGGATCCGGAACGCAACCGGGCCTCTGAGAATTTCAACTACGGCTCCTCGGAGGTCTGGCAGGCCATGAGCGGGCGGACCTCCGGTACGGTGTCCGACTATGTCGGGACCGGCGGACGTCATCGACTTGCGGGTTTTGCCACGGTGGAGGCGACGGGATGGAAAGTGTGGGTCGGGCAGAACCGCTCGGACCTGGACGCCATTGTCGACCGGCCTTTCCGGATTTCGGCGATCTGGGCGGGCGTTGGGGTTCTCGGCGGTCTGGTGTTGGCCGTTCTGGCGTCGATTCAGTTGACGCGGCCGCTCGATCATGTCCGGCAGGTGGCGTTGGCTGTCGCCAACGGCGACTTCGGGCGGACGGCGAAGCCGTCTGGCCCGCGCGAACTCTCGGAGCTGGCAGGCGCGGTCAATCGCATGTCCGAGGCACTCCGCGTCCGCTTCGACAGGGAGCGGGCGGAGCGACAGGCTTTGAGCGACACGGTTGCCGAATTCGGCGAGCTTGCCCGTCGGGTCGCCGCCGGCGACCTGTCGGTTCGGGTCGAGCGGGCCGATGTTGCCGAACTCGACGTGCTGGGTGCCGCGCTCAACGAAATGACCGCTGCGTTGGAAGTGATGGTGCGCAACATTGCGGAAGCGTCGGCCGATCTCGATTCGGCGTCTTCCGAAATCCTGGCCGCGACCAGCGAGCAAGTGACGGCTACCTCCCAGGAGGCGTCTGCGGTTCGCGAAACCGTAGCGACAGTCTTCGAAGTGAAGCAGACGGGATCGCTGGCGATGGAAAAGGCGCGTTCGATGTCCGATGCCGCTTCTCATGCCTCGGAGGTTGCGCGCTCCGGACGCGAGGCGGTGGAGGCTACGATCGAGGGAACGCAAGAATCGAAGGAGCGCATGGAGACGCTTGCTCAGAAGATCCTGGGCTTCACTGAACAGGCGGAATCGATCGCGGAGATCAACGCCTCCGTCAACGATCTTGCGGAGCAATCGAACCTGTTGGCCGTCAACGCAAGCATCGAGGCGGCGCGAGCCGGCGAGGCGGGGCGCGGTTTTGCGGTGGTCGCAAGCGAGATCAGGGCGCTGGCGAGCCAGTCGAAGGCGGCGACCGCACGGGTACGGGAAATTCTGGCGGACATCCAGAAGGCCTCCCAAAGCGCGATGCTTGCTGCAGAACAGGGGGTGCGGGCCGCCGACGACGGCGTCGAGGTCGCCAATCGCTCCGGCGATGCCATTGCCAAGTTGGCCGCGAGCGTGACCGAGGCCACTCAGGTGGCGCAGCAGATCCTGGTGACGAGCCAGGAACAGCTCGCCGGCATGGATCAGATCGGCCAGGCGATGGAAAATATCGAACTGTCGTCGAACCAGACCGCAAGCGGCACACGGCAGGTGGAACGGGCGGCGCAGGATCTTAACGATCTTGCCAAACGGCTCGGGATGTTGGTCGATTTTTCCGGATCGTCGGAGATAGTCTGAGCGAGCAGGAAACGCGGGAGGGCGCGCTGCAGGAGATCGTATTCGGTATGGGAGGGGGGCAAGCGACATCTGATTACGGCTGCAGACCTTTGAGCGGTCCAGCCGGTTGGTGCGCATGATCGCCAGACAGCAAGGCCAGCCGATCACGGTTCTGGTTGCCGTTCGCGCGGACGCGGTTCGTGCCGAACTGGCGGATATGATCGATCGCGAGCCGGATATGCGGGTCGTGTGTCGCACTGGAGACGGATTGGCCGTGGTCGGGTTGGCGGAGGTGGAGCGTCCCGATGTGATCCTGATGGATGCCGCTTTGCCGGGCGTGGATGGGTTTCGCGCGACGCGCCGGATTATGGAGACGTGCCCGACTCGGATAATCATCATCCGCGACGCCTACGATCCGGCCGATCTGGAAACGACGATGTCGGCTCTTGCCGCCGGCGCTCTGACGGTCGTCGGCGATCCGACCAAGGCGGAAGCAAGCGCGCGCTCCGCCGCCAAAGCTTCGCTCGCCGGGCTGGTCCGGGCGTTGAGCGAGGTGGCCGTGGTCCGCCGCTGGGCCGCGCGCCCGACGATGACGGCTCGCGCGGAGCCTTCACGCCCTCCCGCCGACCGGATTCGTATGGTCGCGATCGCCGGTTCGACCGGAGCGCCAAAGGTGCTCGGCTCTCTTCTGGGGCGGCTCGGGGAGGGAATTTCGTGCCCGATACTGGTGGTCCAGCATATCAGTTCCGGGTTTGTGGAAGGGTTTGCCGCCTGGCTGTCGAGCCTGACACCGCTTCCGGTGACCGTTGCCCGTGATCGCGAACTCGCTCAGGCGGGCCACATCTATCTCGCGCCGGAAGGGCGGCATCTCAGGATCGATCGTGCCGGCCTGATCTGCTTGGGAAACGATCCGGCGGTCGGGGGCTTTCGTCCCTCGGCGGATTGCTTGTTCGAAAGCGTGGGAAACGCGTACGGTCGGTCTGCGGCCGGCGTGTTGCTGACAGGCATGGGACGCGACGGGGCGGAGGGGCTCGCCCGTCTGGGGGCAGAAGGGGGGACGACAATCGTTCAGGATCCGGCGACCTGTGTGGTGCCAGGCATGCCGATGGCCGCAATCAAGACGGGCTATGTTCAGCATATTCTAGCGGGAGATGCGCTCGGCGATTTTCTGATGGCATTGCTGAAGAGGCGAAGGGTGGAGATGCGCGATGACGCCGGACGATAGCGGTCGCGATGGCGTCCGGCGCATCCTGATTGCCGAGGATAGTCCGACGCAGCGTCAGCAGCTTGAGATCCTCCTGGAGGATGCGGGCTATCAGGTTTTCACGGCGGAAGACGGCACGGCCGCGATCGAAAAGGCCCGCAGCCTGCACCCGGATCTTCTGATCAGCGATGTCGTGATGCCCGGTCGCGACGGCTACGAGGTCTGTCAGACGCTGAAAGAGGATCCCGCGACGGCTTCGATCCCGATCATCCTGGTGACGGGACTGTCGAGTGCCGAGGATGTTTTCAGGGGGCTCAATTGCGGGGCCGACAACTTCATCACCAAGCCCTATGACGAACGCTATCTGATCTCGCGGATCAACTATCTCTTCACCAACCGCGTCTTGCGCGAAAGCGGCAAGCTCCAGGCTGGCGCGGAGATCGAACTCCACGGCAAGCGCCACTTCATCTCCGCCGATCGCCAGCAGATCCTGGATCTCCTGATCTCCACCTACGGCGAAGCGGTGCATCTGAATGGCGAGCTGCGCGAGCACCAGGAGATCCTGCAAGGCACTCTGGAATCGCTGAATGCGATCACGTCCGTCACCGAGGCGCTCAATCGCTGCACCACCCGCGATCAGGTGTTGAGCGAGGCGCTGGGCCAGGCCGCTGCGATCGTCCCGTCAGATGCGGCGTGGCTGTGTATGCGCCCTGCCTCGTTGGACGACGACGACATCGAATTTATCGATCTTCCGATGCTACAGCGTGGAGCGTCCGCTTCGCGGCCCCCGACGGAACAGTGCGCCTGCGGCGATCCCCAGCGGTGGTCGACCATCGAGGCGGCCACATTCGAGCCGAACTGCGAGCTTGCTCGCGAAATCCAAGATCGCGCCCCGAGCGGTCACGTGCTGGTGCCCTTGCGCGCCGACGAGGAGGTCCACGGCACGCTCGATCTCTTGTGGCAGAAAGCGGAGCCGCCGGAACCCAGCCTGTTGCGGCTTCTGACGGCGATCGGTCAGCAGGTCGGGATCGCGCTTGAACGGGCAGCGCTCCACCGGGAGCTGGAGCGCAAGGTGGCCAAGCGGACCGCCGCGCTGACGGAAGAAATCCGCCATCGCCAAATGGCCGAGACCGCATTGGAACACCGGCGCAGGGAACAGTCGGCGATCGCCCAGCTCGGTCAGGCCGCGCTGGAGAGTAGCGGAACGGAAGCGCTGTTCACGCAAGCCGTCGATCTTGTCCACGCCACCCTCAGGGTCGATACGACGACGCTTATCCTCAAGACCTTGGACGACGGCTTTCGCGTCGCGGCCGGGGCCGGGCTGATGGCCGGCCGGGAGGGCTCCTACGTCACGCGGGCCTATCAGGGCTCATTTCCCCAATTTGTCCTCGGTGTCGTGGAGCCCGTCCTGGTTCCCGACTGGCGGGTCGAGGATCGCTTCGACCCGACCCCGCGCATGCGCGAAGACGGCATCGTCAGCAGCCTCGCGATTGCGGTGCGCGGGGCGGATCGCATGATCGGAATGCTGTCGGTGCACACGGTCGCGCCGCGCACGTTCGATCCCGAAGAGATCGCGTTCGTGCGCGCAATCGCAACGACTTTGAGTGCCTCCAGGGCCCGCGAGGAAACCTTGAAACGGCTCAGGGAAAGCGAGGAGGAATTCCGCGCCACCTTCGAGCAGGCGGCCGTCGGGATCGTCCATGCGGAGCTGGACGGCTCTCTCTTGAGAGCCAACAGGCTGCTGTCGGAGATGCTGGGCTATAGCGACAGCGAACTGCTGGGCATGTTGCCCTCTCAAGTCACTCACCCGGACGAAATCGCCGCGGAAGCCCGCGGTATGGGTCGGCTCAAAGACGGGGAAATCGAAGTTTTTCGGCGCCAGAAGCGCTTCATTCGCAAAGACGGTTCGACCTTTTGGGCGCATGTGACGACCAGCCTCAAGTTCGATACCTCCGGGTCGGCGCAGTATATGATTAGCGTCGTTCAGGATATTACGGATCAGAAGCGCTCCGAGGAGCAGATCGGGCATCTGCAGAAACTGGAAGCCGTGGGGCGCCTGACGGGCGGGATCTCCCACGACTTCAACAATCTTCTTATGATCATCATCGGGAACCTGGAGTTGCTGGCGGAAAACGTCGAGAGCGATCCGGAGAACGCGGAATTGGTAGGTGCGGCCCTGTCTGCGGCAACGCGCGGATCTGAGCTGACCCGCAAGCTTCTGACCATGTCGCGCCGTCAACCGCTGGACCCGAAGGTGCTCAACCTCAATGAGCTGGTGGAAAGCCTTGCGAAGCTTTTGTCGCGCACGATCGGCTCGAGCATCCAGATCAAGATCGAACCGGTGAAGGGTTTGTGGCCCTGCCGGGCAGATCCCGGTCAGTTGGAATCTGCGATTGCCAATCTGGCGCTCAATGCCCGCGATGCGATGCCGAACGGTGGCACGCTCACCTTCGTGACGACGAATGTTCGTCACGAGGCCGAGGTCGATTCGGTGCGGCCGGGGCTTGCCTCGGGGGATTATGTCTGCCTTTCCGTCAGCGACACGGGCACTGGCATTCCGGCCAACGTGCTGCCGATGATTTTCGAACCCTATTTCACCACCAAGGAAAGCGGGAAGGGGACCGGCCTGGGACTCAGCACGGCCTATGGCTTCGTTCGCCAATCCGGTGGCGAAATTACCGTCTATTCGGAGGAGGGGTTGGGGACGACCTTCCACATCTACCTGCCGCGCGACAACGGCTCCGGCGACAGTGGCGCGAACGAAGAGGAACTCTCTGAGACGGCAGCGAATTTTACCGGACGGACGGCGCTTCTGGTCGACGACGACGCGGAGATTCGCCGCGTTATGCATCGTCACCTACAGGATCTCGGCTTCGAGGTCGTCGAGGAAGCCGATGGCGAATCGGCGCTTGCCGCGCTCGAACAACGGAGTTTCGACGTGGTTGTGACGGACTATTCTCTCGGCGGGGGTATCAGTGGCGCCGAATTGGTGACAAGATGTGAAGAAAATTGGCCTGGCATGGCCGAAGTAATGTGTTCTGGATTACCGGAAGTCGCTGGCCTAGGAGATGGCGCTCGCAGATCAAATTTTGCGTTCCTCCTAAAACCGGTCACACGTCAGAGCCTTGGGACGGCTCTGCAGCGGGTTCTGGATGGAGTCCGTTATGGTGACAAACCGTCTGCTGATCCTTGATGACGAAGCGGCGATCGGCACCTTGGTCGCCACAGTTGCACGCAAGGTCGGGTACGAGGCCGAGGCGACGACCGATTTCGGCTCCTTCAGGGAAGCTTTTGATCGGATCGAGCCGACCCATGTCGTTCTCGATCTGCAACTTCCCGATACCGATGGGGTCGAGGTCCTTTCCTATCTGACGGCGCGGGGGGCGAACGTTCGCGTTCTCCTGATGAGCGGGTTCGACGCGCGTGTCCTCGATATGGTTGGGCAGGTCGCCCGCGACCGTGGGTTCGATGTCATCGCAACGTGCCGCAAACCGCTCCGGGTGCCGGAACTCCGCGACATCCTGCGGCGCAACGCGCATGAGCAACCGCTCGCGCTGGAGCCGGAAGCGCTCGATCAGGCGCTCGACGAGGGCCAGATCTTCGTGAATTTCCAGCCGCAATGTCGTCTGTCCGACGGTGTCATCGTCGGGTTCGAGGCGCTGGCGCGATGGCGGCATCCCGATCTCGATCTGATTGCGCCGGACAAGTTCATTCCGCTTGCCGAGCGCAGTGGACGCATTGCCCGGCTGACGCACTATGTCTTCGATCAGGCGACCGATGCGGCGGTGCGGTTCGCCGCGTGCTCCCCGAATTGCGGAGTTGCCGTCAACGTCTCGCCGCTCGACCTGTCCGATCCGCACCTTGCCGACAAGTTCGCCCAGGTATGTCGCGACAAGGGTGTGGCGCCCGACAAGGTGACGTTGGAGATGACAGAGTCGGCGGCCATGTCCGATCCGGTATCGGCCAAGGAGGCGCTGGTCCGGCTGCGGCTGAAGGGCTTCCGTCTGTCGCTCGACGATTTCGGAACCGGCTATTCCTCGCTCGTCCTGCTTCGGCAAATGCCGCTGTCGGAGCTGAAGATCGACCGTAGTTTCGTGACCGATTGCACCACGTCGCACGATTCCGAAGCGATCATGGAGGCGGTCGTCGCAATGGCCCATGCGCTCGGGCTGAGTGTGGTCGCCGAAGGCGTGGAGACTCAGGAAGTCCTCGGCCGTCTGGCACAGGCGGATGCCGACCTTGCCCAGGGTTATCTGATGTCCCGTCCGGTCGGATTGGACGAGGCTTGTCGGATGCTGACGGGAAGCGGTCAGATGGCGCAAATTTCCTGACGTCATTTCAGGACTGGTGCGCCCTGGCGTCCGGTCCGATGCGGCGGGCGCGACCTGGGCGTTTGACCTGAAACCTAGGTGTTTGACCTGAAAAAGATGGCTGGGGCGCCAGGATTCGAACCTGGGATCACGGGACCAAAACCCGATGCCTTACCGCTTGGCCACGCCCCAACGAAGCTCGACGCGACGCCTTGCGATCCTGAATGATCGCAGACCGAACCGACGGACAATCGATCGGGCCGTGCATCGTCGAGTGGCGGCGTTCTAGCGCCTTGGCCGTCCGGCTGCAACGGGCGCACGCGGTGCTTGGCGGAAAGTTTCGCGCTTGTCCCCGGTTTGGCCGGATCGGACGCGCGCAGGTTTCCTCGAAAAATCGATCCGCGCTTTTTTGCGCGGTCCCTTATTCCCTCGCTGCCGCGCGCTTGGCGAGGGCGCGCTCCAGCGAGGGGGAGGCGTCGATCAGGGCGCGTGTATAGGAATGCCGGGGGCTGTGAAACACGGTCTCGGTCTCGCCATGTTCCACGATCTGCCCGTCTTTCATCACGTAGACCCGGTCGGTGGTGGCGCGGACCACGGCGAGGTCGTGGGAGATGAACAGGAGGGCGAGCCCCATGTCGCGTCGAAGCTCTGCGAATAGATCGAGGATCTGGCCGCGCAGGGTGACGTCGAGCGCCGAAACCGGCTCGTCGGCCACCACCAGCGCAGGGCGGGTCACGATCGCGCGGGCGATGGCGATCCGCTGGCGCTGGCCGCCGGAGAATTCGTGCGGATAGCGTAAGCCCGCGTTCGCAGGCAGTCCGACCCGCTCCAGGGCTTCCTCGACCCGGCGTTTGCGCTCTGCCGACGGGCAGCTCTCCGCCAGAAGATGGAGCGGCTCGGCCACGATCCGCGCGACCGTGTGGCGAGGATCGAAGCTTCCGTAGGGGTCCTGGAATACGGCCTGGATCTCCGCCCGGGTGCGGCGTAAATCGCCTGCGGAAAGGGCGAACAGGTCGCGGCCGCGAAAGCGGATCGTGCCTTCGTTCGGCCGGTCCAGGGCGAGTACCGCGCGCGCCAGCGTGCTTTTGCCCGCCCCCGATTCGCCCACGATGCCGATGCTTTCGCCAGCCCGGATTTCGACCGATACCGTATCCAACACGCGCGCCATCGGACGGGGCCGGAACAGCCCCGGTCGCGTCAGCCGGTGGGCACGCACGACATCATCTGCGGCGACCAGAACGGGCGTGTCGACCGTAGGCGAGGGGAGCCGTTCCGGCGTGTAGTCGCTCGCGGCGATCAATTCACGGGTTGCCGGTTGCCTTGGATGGCGAAACAGCTCCAGTGTGGGTGCCTCTTCGACCACGCGTCCGTCCCGCATGACGGCGATCCGTTCCGCCATGTCGGCGACGACCGCGAGATCATGGGTAATCAGCACCAGCGCTGCCCCTTCGGCCGCAGCCACCTCGCGCAGGAGCGTGAGGATCTGCGCCTGAACGGTAACGTCGAGCGCGGTGGTCGCCTCGTCGGCGATCACCAGCTTGGGGTCGGCCGCGATCGCGATCGCGATCACCACGCGCTGGCGCTGGCCGCCTGAGAGCTGATGGGGATAACGTTCCGGGCCAACCTTGGCGCGCGTGAGACCGACCCGGTCAAGGAGCCGCAGAACCCGCGCCTCGGTGTCGGCCCGGCTGAGCGGCAGATGCAGCCGCACGGCCTCGGCGATCTGATCGCCGATCGGGCGCACGGGATTGAGCGCGGTCATCGGTTCCTGGAAGACGAGCCCGACCGATCCGCCCCGGATGCGGCACATCTCCCGCTCCGACTTGGCGAACAGGTCCTCTCCCTGCAGTCGGATCGCACCTTTTGCGGTCATGCCCGGCGGCAGGAGCCGCATCACCGACAGCGCGGTCATCGACTTGCCGGAGCCGGATTCGCCAACGATGCCCAGCGTTGCGCCCGGCGCGACGGACAGGCTGACGTCGGAGAGGATCGGGTGGCCCCCGATCGAGACCGACAGGCGGTCGATTTCCAGAAGCGCCATCGCTCAGCGCCTCCGTTCCAGACGCGGATCGAGCACATCGCGCAAACCGTCGCCAAGCAGATTGAAGCCGAGCACCGCGAACACGATGGCAAGCCCCGGCGTCAGCGCCAGCCAAGGCGCGATCGCCGTCAGTGTCTGGGCGTCGTTCAGCATTTTGCCCCAGCTCGGCGCCGGCGGTTGGGTGCCGAGCCCGACATAAGAGAGTCCGGCTTCGGCAAGGATCGCGAGCGCAAACTGGATCGTGCCCTGCACCACGATCAGGCTCGCGACGTTCGGCAGGATGTGCTCCACGGTGATGCGCGCAGGCGTTTTGCCGGCGACACGGGCCGCAAGCACGAACTCTCGCGACCACAAGCCTCTCGCCGCGCCGCGCGTCACCCGCGCGAACACCGGGATATTGAAGATCCCGATCGCGATGATGGCGTTCACCGCGCCTGGCCCGAAGATCGCGGTGATCATGACGGCGGTGACGAGGGCGGGAAAGGCGAACACCAGGTCGCTTCCGCGCATCAGCACGTCGTCCAAGAGGCCGCCCTCCGCCGCCGAGGCGAGCCCGAGCGGGACGCCGATGCCGATCCCGATGGCAACCGCGATCACAGCGACACCCAGCGAGTTGCGGGTGCCGACCAGGATCATGGAGAACACGTCGCGACCGAACGCGTCGGTGCCGAGCCAATGCGCCAGGGTAGGTGGCTGCAGCCGATCCGAGACCACGACCTCTGCGACGGAGTAGGGCGTCCAGACCAGCGACAGCAGCGCGGCGGCAAGCAGGAGCGCGGCGATCGATACACCGATCAGGAAGGAGGGGTGCGCAAGTGCCCGCGCGAAAACGCTGCGACGGCCAGCATGCGCGGAACGGGGGCGCGCTTCGCTCATCGCCGGCCGTGCCTCAGCCGCGGGTCGACCCAGGCATAGGCCAGATCGACCAGAAAGTTCACGGTCACCACCGAGGCGACCAGCAGCACCACCAGGCTTTGGACCACGATCAAATCGCGTTGGGCGACCGCCTGGAAGATTAGGCGACCGAGACCGGGCAGATAGAACACGTTCTCGATGATGATGGTGCCGGCGATCAGAAAGGCGAACTGGAGCCCGAGGATGGTGAGCACCGGGATTAGCGCATTGCGCACTCCGTGGCGCCAGATGGTGGAGCCGGCGGTCAGACCCTTGGCACGGGCGGTGCGGATATAGTCTTCGTGCAGCACGTCCAGGAGCGCCGAGCGCATCACCCGCGCGAGAATCGCCGCCTGGGGCAGGGCGAGCGCGATTGCCGGCAATGCCAGCGAGGCGAAGGCCGGCCCCAATCCTGCGTCCCAACCGGCGAATCCGCCGGCCGGTAGCCAGCGCAGCGTGACGGCGAAGAGGTAGACCAGCAGGATGCCGAACCAGAAATTCGGCACCGCGACGCCGAGCTGGGCAAAGCTCATGATGGAGACGTCCGGCCAGCGATTGTGTCCGGCCGCCGCGAGCGTGCCCAGCGGAAGTGCGATCGCGGTCGACAGGATCAGCGCCATCAAGGCCAGTGGCAGGCTGACCATTGCCCGATCGGCAATCAGCTCCGCCACCGGGACGCGGTAGGTGTAGCTGATGCCGAAGTCGCCAACGAAAAAGCCGCCGACCCAGGAGAGGTAGCGGGCGGCGGCGGGCTGATCGAGGCCGAGTTCGCTACGCAGTGCCGCGATCGTGTCGGGTTGGGCGTTGACGCCCAGCATCAGGCTCGCCGGATCGCCGGGCAGAACCTCGAGCACGGCGAAGATCACGACCGACGCGACGACGAGGGTCGCGATCAGTCCGCCGAGCTTGCGGGCAACGAAGGTCAGCACCGGCGAGCGCGCCCCGGCTCACTGTTGCCAGGAGGCGTCGGTGAGGTCGTTGGCCTGGATCGGCGCGTTCGCCCATAGTCCTTTCAGGTTTTTGTCCCAAACGCCGGCCTTCGGAAGCTGGAACAGGAACGCGTTGACGGCATCTTCCGCGATCATGCGCTGGGCCTGCTCGTAGAGCGCGTTGCGCGCATCGGTATCGGCCTCCGACTGCAGCTTTTCGATGATCGCATCGAACTCGGGATTGTCGTAGCCGAAATAGTAGTCGTCGCGGGCGTAGATATCGATGTCGAGCGGTTCGGTGTGGGAAACGATCGTCATGTCGAAATCGCCGCCACGGAACACTTCCTCAAGCCATTGTGCCCATTCCACCGGGATAATCTCGACTTCGATACCGATCTTGCCGAGTTCGGAGGCGATGATTTCGCCGGAGCGGCGGGCATAGGTCGTCGGCGGGAGCTTCAGCGTCGCCTTGAAGCCGTCGCCGTCGCCCGCTTCGTCAAGCAATGCCTTCGCCTTGGCCGGATCGTAGGCGTAGAGGCCGGTTAGATCGACATAGGCGGGGTTGTGGGGCGCGAAGTGGGAACCGATCGGCGTGCCGTAGCCGAACATAGCTCCGTCGATCACGGCCTGGCGGTCGATGGCGTGGCTGATGGCCTGGCGCACCTTCTTGTTGTCGAAGGGCGGGCGCTTGTTGTTGAGGGCAAGGATGGTTTCGCCTTCGGTGGTGCCGACCACGACGTCGAAGCGCGGATCGGCTTCGAGTTGCGGCAAGTTTTCCGTGGCCGGGAAGTTCGGGAAGGCGTCGACATCGCCGGCAAGGACAGCCGCCAACGCGGCTGCCGGATCGCCGATGAACTTGAACGTGGCGCCGGTCAGTTTCGCCGACGTTCCCCAATAGTCGTCGAAGCTTGAAATCTCCACCCGGTCGCCCTTCACCCAACGGTCGAATTTGAAGGCACCGGTGCCGACCGGATCGGTCTTGTTGGTGTCTGCGCTTTCCGGCGCCACGATGACGGCGTCGCCCCAGCCCAGATCGAACAGGAAGCTACCAGCCGGCCGCGATAGTTTGATCTCGACCGTGGTTGGATCGACCGCGGTAATGCTCTCGATCGGCTCGAAGATCCGCTTCTGCGCGTTGGTGGAATCCTCCGCCTTGGCGCGCTCGAAAGAGAATTTCACATCCTCGGCGTCGAAGCTGGTGCCGTCGTGAAAGGTCACGCCGTCCCGGAGCTTGAAGGTGTAGGTCAGCCCGTCTTCGGAGATGGTCCAGCTCTCTGCGAGGTCCGGCTGAACCTGCCCGCTCTCGTCGATCTGAGTGAGGCCTTCGAAGATGTTCTGGTAGACGATTTCGTCGATTGCCGCTGCAGCCCCTGCCGTCGGGTCGAGATGAGGCGGCTCCAGCCGCATGCCGATGGTGGCGGTCGTCTTCGCGGCGACTGCCGATCCGACAAGACCGGTGGCGAGCGCCGCGCCCAAGACCAGGGCACGCAAATGTCGGTCCATCACAGCTCTTCCTCCCCAAAAGACGCCCAGCGTCCGGCGATCGCTCCCGTGCCGGACGCGCCTATCGTCGCTATCCGCCTGTTGCCGTCAACAGGCCATGTGCGGCCATCGCCATCACCTTCGCCGAATCGACCATGTCCTCGATGACCACGAACTCGTCGGGCTGGTGGGCGAGGTCGAGAATGCCGGGCCCGTAGGCAATGCAGTCGTGCAGGTGGCCGATGCGGGCGATATGTTTCTGGTCGTAGGTGCCAGGCGAGATCACGTAGTCGGGATCGCGGCCGAGCACGGCGCGGATCGCGTCCGCCACCCGCCGCACCACGGGCGCGTCCCGGTCCGTCATGGTCGGCAGAGCCTCGAACAGGTTGCGGATCTTGTAGCGGAATTCCGGTCGGGTCTGGGCCAGCCGGTCCAGCAGGCCGACGATCTCCGCCTTCACCTCGTCGATCGGCTCTTCGATCAGGAAGCGCCGGTCGATCACCATCCGGCAGGAATCGGGAACGCAGGCGCTCGGGAGGCCTTCATAAGTCTCGTCCAGGCCGCCGTGCAGCGCGTTGATGTTGAGGGTGGAGCGGCGTGCGCCTTCCGGCGCGATCGGCATCTCCGTGCGCCGCTGGGAAAGGGCCGGGAACAGCTCCGCCTCGAAGGCGGCGAGCACGGCGCCCATGTGCCGGACCGCGCAATCGCCGAGGAAGGGCATCGAGCCGTGGGCGATTCGCCCCTCCGTTTCGATCTCCGCCCACCAGACCCCGCGATGACCGAGGCAGATCCGATCCTTGTTGAGGGGTTCGGGAATGATGACGTGGTCGACGCGGGGCCGTGAGAACAGGCCGAGCCGGGCAAGATGGGCCACGCCGCCGAAGCCGCCGGACTCCTCGTCGACGGTGCCGGAGATCTCGATCGTGCCGGGCAGGTCCGGGATCGTCTCGATCAGCGCCTCCACCGCAATCACCGAGGCGGCGAGCCCGCCTTTCATGTCGCAGGTGCCGCGCCCGTAGACCCGTCCGTCGCGCACCACGGGCACGAACGGGTTGGTCGTCCAGCCATGGCCGGCGGCGACCACGTCGATATGGGAGTTGAAGTGGACGCACGGGCCCGGCCGCGTGCCTTCGCGGCGGGCAATCACGTTCACGCGCGGAAACCGGTCGCTGTCGCCGGGGCTGCCCTCCGCGCGAAAATAGGAAATCTCGAAGCCGCGTCGGCGCAGGCGCTCGCCGAGAAGTTCCGCACACGGGCGATAGGCGTCGCCCGGCGGGTTGACCGTGGGGATCGCGACCAGCGCGCAGGTCAGGTCGACGAGATCGTCGCGCTTGGTTTCGATGCGCGCATGGGGGTCGTCGAGCATGCGGTCTCCTCCGGCCCAGGGGGATCGGGGCCTGCGTTATCCGGTCTGTTCGCGCCGACGTCCGTGTCGACGGTTGCGATCTTAAGGACGTCTTCCGTCCGGTGGGAAGCGACCTGAGTACTCGCCGGCCCGCAGAACGACAGCCGCCGCCCGCGTTGTGTCTTCAGCGCAACAGCAAGGCATCGTTAACGAACCTAAACAGGATTTTTACGGGTTTGAGAGCCTTCACCGGGGGCTTGGTTAGACTTCGTTAACCATACCGGCGCGAGAAACGGGACATGGCTCATGTGTTCGATCGGTCGGCGGCAAAACGGCACGCCGGGCGAATGAGCCCAACAACAAATTGAGGCGCCAAGCGATCGATCTGGCAGCGGAAACCACTGTCTGCAACGACGAGCTTGGAGATTGACGATGAAGACCAATGCCATCCTGTTCGGCGTGGCAACGACGGTCGTGTGTGCGACCGGCGCCCGTGCCGCCGACATTCCGCTCGCTGCGGCTCCCGAGCCGATCGACTATGTGCGCGTCTGCGATGCGTACGGGGCGGGCTACTACTACATTCCGGGCACGGACACGTGCCTCAGCATGTCGGGACGTGTGCGCGCTGAATATCGCGTGTTCGCCTACGATCAGGCGTTCCGCGAAGGAAACGGCTTCGCGACCCAGGACCGCGACTTCAATTCGAGTCAGTTCCGGGCTCGTGGCTATCTCTATATGGACTCCCGCACCAACACCGAGTTCGGTCTGCTGCGCACCTACATGAACGTCTACTTCACGGCGGACGACAACGATCCGATCGACGTGACGCTGGACGACGCCTACATCCAGTTCGGCGGCTTCACCTTCGGTCGCGGCCAGTCGTTCTACGACTTCACCAACTACGCGACCTACGCTTCGGTGTTCACGCCGCAGCTCTCCGACCAGAAGACCAATCTGGCCGCCTACACCTTCGCCTTCGGCAACGGCTTCTCGACCTCGCTCTCGGTCGAAGACGCAGCGGCTCGGCGCACCGAGATCGGCGGCCCGTACTCCACGACTGTCAGCTATTTCTCCGGTGGCTACGATTCCAACGGCGGGCAGGTCTGGATCACCGAGCAGCAGGGCGTGGGCTACGGCGGCACCAAGTATCCCGATCTGGTCGCCAACATGCGCGTCGATCAGGGCTGGGGCTCCGCGCAGATCATGGGTGCCTTGCACCAGGTCTGGCCGGGTTACCGCGCGGAAGGCACCGCCTCCAGCAAGGTCGGCTTCGCCGTCGGTGGTGGCGTGGTCTTCAACCTGCCGTTCGGCGTCAACACGACCATGAACGTCACGGGTACCTACGCTAAGGGCGCGACCGACTACGCCTCGACCGACACCAGCGGGTTCTATTCGCCGCGCGGGTTCGTGGTGGAAGCCTATGACGCCACCTACAACCCCTCCACCGGTGACATCGAGATGGCCAATGCCTGGTCGGTCTCCGGTGGTGTCGGCACCCAGATCACCCCGGAATTCGGCTTCGCGCTGCAGGGCGGCTACTTCAATCTGGAAGACGAAGTCGACAGCCGTAACGGTTTCTCCAACATCGACGTTCAGGGCGATCTGACCTACTCGCCGGGGAACATCGACGGCTTCCAGATGGGTGTCGGCCTCGAATATCGTTATGTCGATCCGCACGAGGACGGGGCCGGAAACGGCGACGCTTACGCCGGCTACTTCCGCGCCGAGCGGACGTTCTAAACTTAGAACGAAAGGGAAGGCCGGGTTCCGGCCTTCCGGCTGTTCTCGCGAAATCTGACAGGCCCGGTACGCAGGATGCTGCGTGCCGGGCCTTTCGCATTCCGTCTCTCCATCCGGCGGCGCCGGAGGACGGTACCGGACGCCCTGGGAACCAACCGCAGTATTTGGCTACGCCGAGCTATTTGGCTTGACCGTGAAAATTCCGGGGGCGCGAAAGCGGTCGCGGTCCAGCATCCGGGCAAACCGCCAAGTAGCTGCAAAATATAATTGAACGACAGCGAATCGCGGAGCGGCGAGAACGGAGCGTTGTTGCTATGACGCAACAGCCCCGATCCGATCCTACCAATCGTGCAAAACGCGAAAGCGGAGCGCTTTCGGCCGCGCTATTCATAAAAGCAGACAAATGGCGCCGGGGTGGGCGCTGTTTATTCCTGGAAAGGGGCCGTAGGCGGTTTCTGTCGTCAGAATGCCGGGTTCAAGTTGGGGGTTGATAATGGACGTAACGAAAACCAGCGCCGTATTCGCTGTCGTGGCAGGTCTGGGGGCGAGCGCCGCCGCCGAGGCTGCTGATCTTCCGGTCGCCCCCGAGCCAGTGAACTATGTTCGGGTCTGTAACGCCTACGGCGACGCCTTCTACTATATTCCCGGCACCGACACGTGCCTGAGCATTTACGGTCGAGTTCGGATCGAGTATCGCGGCTTCAACTACGATCGCGGCTTCCGGATGGCGACCGGAGCTGCCGCGCATGCCCGCGACTTCGATACCAGCCAGTTCCGGGCGCGTGGCTACCTCTACACCGACTCGCGGACCGGCACGGAGTTCGGTCTGCTGAGAACCTACACCGAGATCTATGTGACGGACGACAGCCCCGGCGGATCGGTCCTCACCTTAGAGCACGGTTTCGTCCAGTTCGGCGGATTGACCGCCGGTCGTGGTCAGTCCTTCTACGACTTCGCGAACTATCCAACCTATGCGTCGATCTTCACGCCGCAGCTCTCCGACCAGAAGACCAATTTCGGCGCCTACACCTTTGCCTTCGGCAACGGCCTTTCCTCTACTGTCTCGTTGGAAAGCTCCGACACGCGGCGCTCCTCGATCGCCGGCTATGGACCGGACTATGGCGGCACCAAATATCCCGACCTGGTCGCCAACATGCGCGTCGACCAGGGGTGGGGCTCGGCCCAGCTCATGGGCGCGCTGCATCAGGTCTGGCCGGGCTACAACGCTCTCGGCGCGACACCAGACGGAACGCTTGGTTTCGCCGTCGGTGCGGGCGTGCAAATCAATGCTCCGTTCGGTCGGAACACGGTCTTCAATCTGACCGGCACCTACGCCCAAGGCGCGACCCAGTACGCGTCGAATGACACCACCGGCTACTATGTGCCATCGACCGGCGCGGTGGTTTCCACCTTCGACGCGACCTACGATCCGGCCACCGGCGAGCTGGAGAATGCCGTCACCTGGTCGGTGTCCGGCGGCTTCATCACCGACATCACGCCGGAGTTCCAGTTCGCGCTTCAGGCCGGCTACTCCTCCATCGAGGATCAGCTCAACAGCGACTACGGCTTCTCCAATATCGACGTGCAGGGCAACCTGACCTGGGCGCCGCCGTCCATGCCGGGCTTCTACCTTGGTCTGGGGCTCGAATATCGCAATGTCGATCCCGATGCTCCCGGGGCCGAAAGCGGCGACGCCTACGTGGGCTACTTCCGCGCCCAGCGCCAGTTCAATTAACGGCGGACGAACTTCCAACAATCGGATCACACGCTTTCCCCCGCGCCGGCTCGAACCGGCGCGGGTTTTTCGTTTGTCCAGGGACTTGCTCTTGGTTGGCGCAACAGTGCGTTTCCGACGGCGCAACGGTTCATCTGGAGCCAGCGGAAAGCAAGGCGCGGCTCAGCGTCGCGACGATCCTATCCTTGCCGGATTGCCACCTAAACAAGAATCCCCCGAGATTTTGGTGGCTTCGACCGAGTGTCATAAATCCGGCATGAAACAAGGTGTATGTTGGATCACTTGTAGGTTAAGTAAATTATCTAAAATCGTTGCCGATTTACCACGATTCTCGGTTAGATATTCTGATTTTCGTCTTTCGTCTTCTGCTCAGGACCGAGTCTGAGTTATTGCCTCCGCAGACGATCCGACGGCGGTGAGCACCACTGTTGGACGCGGCTCGTAAACGCATGTGCCGGCGCTTCGGCCGGCGGCAGCATCGGTCGGAAAATCCGGCCTAGTGGAGTGCACAAGATGACCATCACCAAATTCCTGTTCGGCGCCGCTGCCGGCGTCCTCGTGGCCGGTACGGCTCAGGCGGCCGACCTGCCGATCGCCCCGGAGCCGATCGACTATGTCCGCGTCTGCGACGCGTTCGGCGCGGGCTTCTATTACATCCCCGGCACCGACACCTGCCTGTCCGTTCGCGGCCGGGTTCGTGCCGAGTATCGCTACTATGACAGCGAGTTCTCCGATCACTGGCGCGACTACAACTCGTCCATGATGCGGGCCCGCGGCTATCTCTACATGGACGCCCGCACCAACACCGAGTTCGGCCTGCTGCGCGCCTACAACGAAATCTACGTGACGACCAACAGCCCGGGCTCGACCGGTGTCACGCTGGAGCACTCGTTCGTCCAGTTCGGCGGGTTCACCTTCGGTAAGACGCAGTCCTTCTACGACTTCGTCGAGTACTCCACCTTCGCCTTCGCCTGGAAGCCGGGCGTGTCGGACGAGAAGCTTCCGGTCGGCGCCTACACGCTTGCCTTTGGCAACGGCTTCTCCTCAACGCTGTCGCTGGAAGCGGCCGCCGAGCGCCGCATGGGCATCGACGGCTACAGCTACGGCGGTGCCAAATATCCCGATCTGGTCGCCAACATCCGTATCGACCAGGGCTGGGGCTCCGCGCAGATCATGGGTGCCTTGCACCAGGTCTGGCCAGCCTATGACGCCAGCTACACCCCGGAGAGCGAGCTTGGCTACGCCGTCGGTGCCGGCGTCGTCTTCAACCTGCCCTTTGCCGCCGGTGCGAGCGTCAACCTGACGGGCACCTACACACGCGGTGCCACCTCCTATGCCGGCTCAGACATCTACGGTCCGTTCGGCACCAATGGTGGCGGCGTGTACGATGCTGCGCTCGACGCCTCCGGCGATCTCGAGCTGTCGTCGGCCTGGTCGGTTTCGGGCGGCTTCGGCTTCGACTTCACGCCGACCGTCGGCGCCAACATCCAGGCCGGTTATCTGGACTACCAGAACGACGCGAGCTTCGGCGGCGACTTCAAGAACTACGACCTGCAGGGCAACATCACCTGGACCCCGGTGAAGGGCCTGCTCTTCGGCGTCGAGACGGACTACAAATATATCGACAACGAGTCGGTTGCCGGTCTCGACGACGGCAGCGTGTGGTCGGCGGAATTCCGCGCCCAGCGCACCTTCTAAACGGAGCAAGCGCAGGATCGGGGAACGGCGCAAACCGCTTTTCCCCCCGCATACCGCTCTCCGCCTCCAAGGCGACTTTCGCGACGGCCCGACGCTCCAGCGTCGGGCCGTTTCGATTCGTCCACGTCGTCCAGCGCCCAAATGCCCTGTCGAATCGCCGCTGCAGCGCGGCCGACTGGGCTCAAAAACGGATCAACCGACCGGTGTGTGATTCCCGCAGCCGGTTCGCCGGCTTCGGCCAGGGCCGAATTTTCACCGGTTGTTAAGGACGATAGGGGTGCACGCAGGGGTAAAAGGGCCGGGTGGAACCCCAAATTGTGTCGTCCTTGCAACAGCCCTTTCCAAATAAGGCGCTTGGACGGCTATGAACGCATCGCGGCGATTGAACCGGCAGGGCTAATCGATATGGTCACCCTGCAACCGGTCAACGACCGGGAGCGACTCGAGTGTCGATGAAGAACCAAAATGGTTTTGGCGCCGATACCTCGGGTCCGATCAGAGAAGGGCCGATTGAAACCAACGGCCTCAGTCTTTGGGTCAAATTGGTCAGTCTCTTATCTGACAAGCTTGGAGGTCAGGACATGAACATGAAGAGCCTTCTCCTCGGGTCGGCTGCCGGCGTGCTGGCAGTGACCGGGGCCCAGGCCGCGGACCTGCCGGTCGCTCCCGAGCCGATCGACTATGTCCGCGTCTGCGACGCGTTCGGCGCGGGCTACTACTACATCCCGGGCACCGACACCTGCCTTTCGGTTCGTGGCCGGGTCCGTGCTGAATACCGCTACTTCGATAGCGAGTATGTCACGCACTGGCGCGACTATGACTCGACGCAGTTCCGCGCCCGCGGTTACCTGTACATGGACTCGCGCACCAACACCGAGTTCGGCCTGCTGCGTGCCTACAACGAAGTGTGGGTGACCACGGATTCCCCGGGCGGCACCAACCTTTCGCTCTGGAACTCCTTCATCCAGTTCGGCGGGTTCACCTTCGGTAAGACGCAGTCCTTCTACGACTTCGTCGTCTACCCGACCTGGGCCTGGTACCTCACCCCGCAGGTGTCCGATCAGCGTCAGCTGATGGCTGCTTACACCTTCGCGTTCGGCAACGGCTTCTCCTCCTCGATCTCGCTTGAGAGCGCGGACGAGCGTCGCACCGACATCGTGGGTTACGGCTACGGTTACGGCGGCACGAAGTACCCGGATCTGGTTGCGAACCTTCGCATCGACCAGGGTTGGGGTTCCGCTCAGCTGTCGGGTGCTCTGCACCAGGTTTGGCCGGGCTACAATCCGGCTGCCTCGACGCCGGGTAGCGAAGTTGGTTGGGCCATCAACGGTGGTGTGAAGTTCAACCTGCCGTTCGCTGCTGGCGCCACGGCCAACCTGTCGGGTGCTTACACCCAGGGTGCCGTCGCCTACGCTTCGAGCAGCGTCTCCGTTCCGCTGTTCGCCGGCGATGCCTCGTTCAACCCGGTTTCGGGTGATCTCGATCTGTCGACCGCTTGGAGCGTGTCGGGTGGCCTCGGCTTCTCCTTCACCCCGACCGTCGGCGCCGCGATCCAGGCTGGTTACCTCAGCTACGAGGACGGCTACTACGACGTGAACGACTTCCAGAACATCGACGTGCAGGGCAACATCACCTGGACGCCGGTCTCCGGTCTCCTGATCGGTACGGAAGTTGACTACCGTTACGTCGACGCCGACTCCGGCTCGGGTGTGGACGACGGTTCGATCTGGGGCGCTGCCTTCCGCGTTCAGCGCACCTTCTAATTCGACAGATCTCCGGATCTTTCGAAGGGAGCCCGGCGGGAAACCGCCGGGCTCTTTTTTGTGCGGCGAAGAGCAATTCGCCGCGCCCGGGATGCGCATGACAATTCCCTGGTCTTTGAAAATGCTCTAGTGTCCCGCTCGTATTCCGGCAGCGACGAGGTTGGGGAGTTGACCGCATGTTTCGTTGGATAAGCGCGGCAGTTGTGACGATCGTGATCCTCCTGATCGTCGGGTCCGTGGGAAACAAGGCCGAGACCGATGCGGAGCTTGCGGCTCGGGTCGCTGATCGTCTGGTTGACGAGGGGATCGGCTGGGTCGAAACCAAGGTGGAAGGCCGCCGGGTCGAAATCGTCGGAGGCACGGCCTCGGAGGACGAGCGGTCGAAAGCGGTCCGCACGATTGCGTCGATCCCTGGTGTGGCCGGTGTGATCGATCGCACCGAGGTGCTTCCTGTCGCCAAACCCTACGAATTTACGGTGACGGTTGCCGCTGACGGCGCGCAGGCGTCCGGGTCGCTGCCCAATTCCGCAGCGGTCGCCAATATTTCGGCATCGCTCCGGGCCACCTTCGGCGACAACGTGGACGTGAGCCAGCTTGCAGCGGCGAGCGGCGCGCCGCAGGATTTCCGGCTTGCGGCGGAAGCTGCGGTGAGCGCGGCCGAACTGTTGGCGACGGGAACGGTTTCCGTGGACGCGACGGCGGTCCGCATTAGCGGTACCGCGAAAGATTCCCAGGCCTATGATGCACTGACGGGGGGCGGAGCGATCGCCGCGCCCGATGGCTACCAGGTCGTGACAGATTCGGTGGTCCAGCCGGCGACAGAGTCCTGAGCCCGGCTGCACCAGGCGATTTGAGCGTTCCTGGGCGATGTCTAAATTGGTTCGTCGTCTGGAGGCGTGTTAATCGGCGAGGCGTGGCGGCCAGCGGCCTTCGTCGGTAGCGTCGAGAAACTCGCCGATCCGCTCCTTCGTGGGACGGTCCCACAGCAGCGGCGCATGTCCCTGGTCGGAGATGAGCACGGTCGCAAGGCGGGGATGGGCTTGGCGCATCGCTTCAAGGGTCGCGGTCGACAGAATGTCTGAGATCGCGCCGCGAATCACCAAGGTCGGGATCTTCGTAAGCGCATAAAAGGCGGGCCAGAGGTCCGGCAGCGGAGCGTCGGGGCTAAAGGCTTCGAACGCTTCTTTTAGCGCCGGGTCGTAGTCGTAGATCGGACGACCGTCCTCTTCGCGAAAAATCTGGCGCGCAAGCCGCATCCACTCGCCATCGTCGAGGTCGGGAAAGGCGGCACCCTGGGTGCGTTTTAGCTCTGCGATCGCATCATCCCAGGTTACCGGGCTTTCCGAGCCGACATAGCCGGAGATGCGCTGCAAGCCTTCGCGGGAAATGCGGGGGCCAATGTCGTTCAGAACAACGGCAGAGATACGCTCCGGCGCGCGCGCGGCCATGGCCATGGCGACCATGCCGCCGCGAGAGGTGCCCACGAGGGCCGCCTTGTCGATCCCGGCGGCATCGAGGCCGCGCAGGACGTCGTCGAGTTCCGTCGCCGGAGTGTAGGTTTCCCACGGTGCATAGCCGGACCGGCCCCGACCACGGAAGTCGACCGCAACGACACGGCGCGTCTTTGGCGCGATCTGGCTCAGATAGCGGGCCAGCGCCTCGAAATCCCGGCTGTTGCGGGTCACGCCGGGAAGGCAGACGACCGGTGTCCCGGCAGCTTTCGCCGGGCGATAGTCACGGCCAAAAAGCGGGATGGCATCCGCGCCCGACCAGGTGAGCGGGGTCCATCGTTCCTCCGCAGTGTCGGCCGCCATGCTTTGCCCCTCATTTCGGAAAGATCTGTCGCCGCCCACACTGGTGGCGGAAATGCGTGCTGAATTCAACGGCGATTGCGCTCTCAACGAATGGTGATCAGCCGGGTGTGCCTCGGCTCAGATCCTCGCTGATGGTCAGTTGGCCGGAGCCGAGACGTTCGCGGTAGACCTGCATGTTTTCCATCACGCGCTGGACGTAGTTCCGGGTCTCGGTGAACGGGATCGATTCGACCCAGTCGATGGCGTCGACATTGGGGTCGCGCGGATCGCCAAAACGTTGGATCCATTCGTACGCTCGGCTGCGTCCGGCATTGTAGGCGGCAAAGGTCAGGACATAGGAGCCGTTGAACTCGTCAATCAGCTCCTTCAGATGGGCCGCGCCGAGGGTGGCGTTGTAGGAGGCATCGCTGGTCAGCCGTGCCTGCTGATAGGCGAGTCCGAGGTTGCGCGCGGTGGCGCGCGCGGTGCCCGGCATAAGCTGCAGCAGGCCGCGTGCGCCGGCCGGGCTGATAGCGCCGGGATTAAAGGTGCTTTCCTGGCGCGCAATGGCGTAGACGACGGCACGGTCGAGACCGGCGGGCATCCGCGTCGAGGGCGGAATACCTTCGATCGGGAAAGCGAGTCCGTTCACCGCCAGACCGCGATTCTGTCCTTCCTTGGCGACCAGAAGCGCGAAATGGGGCAGTCCGGCGCGGTCGGCGAGCTCGGCCAGCAGCGCGATCTGCCCCGGGCTCGGCAACGTTTCCGACAGGTGATCGAACAGCGGCCAGGTACGATAGCCGTGACCGGCGGCCACCAGCCGATTGATCGCCATCACCAGCTCGTTGCGGGTAAAGGCGGCAGTGTCGGTGGTGCCGGCACCGGCCGGACGCCCAACGCCGGCGCTGCGCTGGCCCAGTTTTTCGCGCGCAAGCTGGCCATAGTAGGTCATGCCGTAGCGCGCGGCGTTGCGATAGTCGGATCGTGCCCGGCCGGAATTGCCGGCCGCCTCCGCGGCGCGTCCCTGCCAGTAATAGGCCCGCGATAGGGTGATCGGCGTGGTTCCGAGGTCTTCGATACGCTGGAAGTGCTTCTGGGCGCGTCCGGGATCGTTCAGATAGCGAAGCGCGTACCAGCCGGCGTGGAACTCCGCTTCCGCCTCGTGGCGCGGCGATTCGGCGGAGTGGGCGGCGGCGATCTGGTAGGCAAGCCGCGGATCGCCTTCCTCGATCAGGCCGCGCGAGACGATGCGCCGTTCCACCCACCACTCGTCGGGATCGACCAGATCCCGGGCGTTGCGCGGCGCCTTCTGCAGCAGGGCGGCCGCTTCGCGGTAGTTTTCCTGGCGGCGGTTGTAGGCGATTTGCGCGAACAGGTAGCCTGGGCGATTGCGCGCCGCCGCAGGCACGCGGGCAATCTTGGCCGGCGCGTCGCCAGCGTTGTGCACGACGGCCGCGCGCGCGTCGATATAGGCCTGATCCGCGCCCGAGACATAGGGTTTCAGCCGCTCGGCGTCGCTGACGCGGTCGCGATAGAGCATGGTCTCTGCGCGCTGCATGTGGTCCTGGGACCGCAGCAGGCTGCCGAACTCCTTCAGGATCTGTTGCTGCTGGCTGGTCTCCATGGACCGGTCGACCCACACCGAGCGGATTGCGTCGGCCGCTCGGCTGCGATTGCCGGTGGCCACCAGCGCGCGCGCATAGAGAATCGAGCCGTCGACGGAAACAGGGGCTGCCGACGAGAACGCCTGCACAACGTCGCGAGCGGGTGGGCTTTCCCGATAGAGCGCCTCTTCGGCGGCTGCCCGCGTTTCTTGCGGATCCGGCCAGCCGGGGGCGGAAGCCGCGAATGCGGTGATCATCGCCGAGCTCACCTTCGGGGAGCCGGAGCGCGACAGCGCCCAGTCAACGATCTTGCGATCGAGGGGATCGCTCAAATTGTTGCGGAGCGCGAAGGTGGTCTCGTAGTCGTCACGCCGAAGCGCGTCGAGCGCATCCTTCAAGTCGCCGGAGCGGCGGCCATAGTCGGCAAAGGACGGGCTCGCCTGCGTTGTCGGCATGGCGGCGCCGCTCGCGCCGATCCCGAGATTCGCCGGGGGCGGAGCCGCCGGCGTCACGGATGATGCCGCGGGGGCCGTTACCGGTGCGCTGGCAACGGCCGCACCAGTCTGTGTCGATCGGAACGGGCGCGCCCGTGGCACCGGCGCATCCGCCACCACGATCGGCCTGTCGCTTTCGGATGACTGTGTGGTCGGGGTCGGCGCGTCGTCTGTTCTAACCGGGTTGGGCTGGGGAAGAACGTTGGCAAGCACGATGATCCGCTCTTCGGCGACCGGGAGGACGCCAGTCTGCGCCGTGGCCGTCGAGCCGCCGATTGCCGCCATCGCCGCCGCGAGCGAAATGCGCAAGGTGTGGGTGTGCTGCATGCCGCGCCTATCCGTTCGAACCCGACTGGGACGCTGGTCCCCGAAACTGGTTGTCCTCAACATATGGGGCGGGAGGTGAAGATTGGGTATCTCCACGGCAAGACACGCGCTTGTGAGGTTGCAATGGCGCGACTATTCTCCGCCGCGGCCGGCCAGACGGCCGGTCTCCGTCCCAATACGTCGCGGTGCGATTTGCGCCGGACAACGACACCGAAGGGTGCAATTATGTTTCAAGGCTCTATTGTCGCGCTCGTAACGCCGGTCCGGGACGGAGCCGTCGACGAGAAAGCGTTTCAGAATCTCGTCGAGTGGCAGATCGCGGAAGGAACCCACGGCCTGGTGCCGGTGGGAACGACCGGCGAATCGCCGACCCTGACCCACGCCGAGCACAAGCGGGTGGTCGATCTCTGCATCGAGGCGAATGCCGGCCGCGTGCCGGTGATCGCCGGCGCCGGCTCCAACAACACCGCCGAGGCGATCGAGCTTGCGCGCCATGCGGAAGAGTCGGGCGCGGATGCGCTGCTGGTCGTGACGCCCTACTACAACAAGCCGAACCAGGAAGGGCTCTATCAGCACTTCATGGCGATCGACCGGAAGGTCGGCATTCCGATCTTCATCTACAACATTCCCGGTCGCTCGGTGATCGACATGACGCCGGAGACGATGGCCCGGCTGTTCAAGGATGGCCGCAACATTGTCGGCGTGAAAGATGCCACTGCCAGCATGGTGCGCGCGAGCCAGCAGCGTGCCGTGGTGGGCAAGGAGTTCATCCAGCTCTCCGGCGAGGATGCGACCGCGCTGGGCTTCAACGCTCATGGCGGACGCGGCTGCATCTCGGTGACGGCGAACGTCGCGCCGAAGCTCTGCTCCGACTTCCAGACGGCGTGCGTGACGGGAGATTATGCTCGGGCCCTCGAACTTCAGGACGCGCTGATGCCGTTGCATCAGGCCTTGTTCCTTGAACCGAACCCGACCGGGGCCAAATACGCTCTTTCGGTCCTCGGCCGGTGTCCCAACGAGGTGCGGTTGCCGCTGGTGCCGGTCGCCAAGGCGACGGCCTCGGCCATCGAAAGCGCCATGGCGCACGCCGGGATCGTCTGAACGGGCTTAAGTTCCTGACCGCAACGACATCGCCCGGGGCGCGTCTCGTGCCCCCGGCAAGGAGTGTTTCGCCATGAATACCAAGAAGAAGGGGCAGGACCCGACCACGCGGCCAGTGGCGGAGAACCGCAAAGCTCGCTTCAACTACGAGATCCTCGATACCTTCGAAGCCGGAATCCAGCTTTTCGGCACGGAGGTGAAGTCGTTGCGCCAAGGCCGCAGCAATATCGCCGATGCTTACGCGGCGGAGCACGGTGGCGAACTCTATCTCTACAATGCCTATATCCCGGAATATCTCCAGGCGAACCGTTTCAATCACGAGACGCGGCGACCGCGAAAGCTCTTGATGCACAAAAAGGAGATCGCGAGGTTGGCCGGTTCGGTCGACAAGGAGGGCATGACCCTCGTTCCGCTCCGGGTCTATTTCAACAAGCGCGGAATCGCCAAGGTGCTGATTGGACTGGCGCGCGGCAAGAAGACCCACGACAAGCGCGAGACGGAAAAAGAGCGGAGCTGGAACCGCGAGAAGGCCCGTCTTCTACGGGAGAAGGGGTGAGTTGAGGTCGAGCCGTTCGGCTTCCAGATCCCGGCGCCAGGGAAACACGGCGCCGGGACGGCGGCAGACATAGGCCGCCAGATCCAGCGCCAGGTCGAGCGCGTCGTTCAGGTGTTCCGCAGACAAGGCGCTGAGGGCGTTGGTATCGAGGGCGTCGAATTCCGATAGCCTGGCCAACAGCCCGGTCATGAAGGCGTCGCCGGCGCCAACGGGGTCCTTTAGTGCGACGGGCCGTGCCGGGCGTTGGACCATCTGGTCGCGGGTGGCGAGCATTACCCCCTTTTCCGCAAGTGTGACGATGGCGAGCGGCACACCGGCCGACCGCCAGCGCGAAAGGATTGTCTCCGGCGCCGTTTCCGGTTCCAGAATGGCAAGGTCCGCCGCGCTCGCCTTGACGATGGTGGCCGATGCAACCAGGCGCTCCAGGCGCGCCCGATAGGCGTCGAGATCCGCGATGCTCGGTGGGCGCACGTTGAAGTCCAGCGAGACCGGTACCGTTTTGGAGACCTCATGGACGAAGCGCTCGATTGCCGTGCCGCCGGGCTCCAACGACAGAATGGCCGAGCCGGTGTGGAACAGGCGCGCGCCGGCCGGTAGTCCGCCCAGGGAGGCCGGATCGAGGGTGCTCATGGTTTGGCCGGCATCGATGATCTGGTAGTGCGGCTCGGGGCCCGAGAGATCGACGAAGGCGAGTGTGCTGGGGCGAACGCCGCGGGTGAGGTGAGCGAGTTCCACGCCTGCATTGGCAAGCTCAGCGGCGAGCCAGTCGCCGAACGGGTCGGTCGATAGCTCCCAATAATAGGCTGACGGCACACCAAGGCGGCCGAGGCCCAGCGCAACATTGTAGAGTGAGCCGCCGAGGATGGGGCGATAGAGCGGATGGCCGTCGCTGTCCGTCTCCGGCAGGAAATCCACCACCGCCTCGCCGCAGGTCACGATCATCGCGTTGCTGTTCGCTCCTCAGGCACTTCCAAGCCAAGGGGAAATCGGTTGGCCGTCGGGAAGCGCGTCAAAACAAGTCGTCCGATCCGTCTCCTCCCCCGTCGCCGTCGCTGGCCGACGTTGCGTGGGGCGTGTCGGCGAGCTTATAGACCGCGGTGATGACCGCCAACGACAGCACCGATGCAATTTCCCCGTTGATCGAGGCATTTCATGCCCGCTCGCCGATCCGCGCCTGGTCGCTGATCGTGACCATCTATGGCGACGCCGTGGTACCGCGGGGCGGGGAGTTGTGGCTCGGCACGTTGACCAGTCTCCTCGGTGCGATCGGAATCGATGAGCGACTGGTACGCACCGCGATGTCGCGGCTGGCGAGCGAAGGCTGGTTGGAGCGCACCAAGGTTGGCCGCAAGAGCTACTACCGGCTCTCCGACGGCGGTCGTCAGGCCTTCGCGGACGCTACGAGGCGGATCTATTTCGCCGCACCGCCCGACTGGGAGGGCGACTGGCGGATCGCGGTGCTGACGGCCTCGGGCGAAATCCGAGCCGCCCAGCGCGAGCTGTTGAAGGGGCAGGGGTTCGGCCAGCTCGCCGCGACGGTGTTCCTGGCGCCGACCACGGCGGCAGGCGATCTCTTCTCCGGCAACACGGCCGACTATTCCGGTATCGTTTGGCTGGATGCGGCCGGCAGTGCCGCTGATGCGGCGGTGCTTGCCGGCGAGGCGTTCCAACTTAACGACGTGGCGGACGGCTATCGCCGGTTCATCGCCGCCTTCGCAGGCCTTGACGCCGCTCTCGCCAGCGACGTGCCGCTTTCCGATCGCGACCGGCTCGTCGCCCGCATCCTGCTGGTCCACGAATATCGCCGAGTCGTCTTGCGCGACCCGCTGTTGCCTGATGACCTGCTTCCGCAAGGCTGGCCGGGCCATGGCGCGCGGGCGCTTGCGGCAGCGATCTATCATCGGCTGGTGGAGGGCTCGGAGCGCTGGCTCGATGCGCACGGCGAATGCTCGGCCGGCGCGTTGCCGCAGCCGGATGCATCCTTCTATCGGCGGTTTCAGGACCTGAGGGACTGAGGGACGCCGGAGGCTCGTGGCTTTCGTGGCCGCCTATCCTTTCGCCGCATGCCGAAATGCGGACGAGAGCGCACGAAGCGCGTTGCGGGGCCGTTCGTCCGTCACTCGCGAATGCAAAATGATCGGCATCTGCGGCAGTTCGGGAAGGCCGAGCCGAGACCCGACGTCGATGGCGCCAAGCGGCAGCATGCGCCGCGCCAGAGCGGCCACGCCCAATCCCGCCATGACGGCTGCTGAAACGGTCGCGACACCGCCGCCCACGAACGCCTCGATCCACGGCACGCCGGATTGATCGAGGAGTGTCCCCGCCATGATCCGCACGCCGCAAGGTTCCGGCATGGTGGCCACCGGCAGCGACTCCCCCTGCCGATGCTGCCAATTCGGCGCGGCGAACCAGCCGAAGGGTTCGTGGGCAAGGACTTCGCCGTCGCTGCGTCCGGCGTGTTCGCGCACCAGCACGGCATCGAACTCGCGGCGGTCGAAGCGTTGCAGCAGCTCGCCCGAGGATCCGATCCGGATCTCGATCAGAAGCTGAGGGTCCTGCGCATTCATGCGCGCAATCAGCGCGGGAAGGTCAGGTCCAGCGACATGGTCGCTGATGGCGAGCACGAGCCGTTGACGCACGTTGGTGAGCGATGCGCAGGCGCGGTCATGGGCCTTTAGCAGCTCGCGTGCGTGTTCCAGGAAGACGGCCCCGCGCGCCGACAGCTCCACATGGCGCGGGGTTCGCTCGACAAGTCGGCATCCAAGCCGGTCTTCCAGCCGTTTCAGCTTCAGGCTGATCGCCGATTGCGTGGTCTGGAGTGCGTCGGCCGCGCGGGTGAAGCTACCGTATTCCGCCACCCGGACGAATGCCTGGACGGTGTCGAGATCGAGAGGACGTTCTATCATTTGAATTTACAATTATTGAAATACATTTTGATCTCATATCAAAATGGATAGGTGACCGCTAGGGTTAAGGTCCATCAACTCGGAAAGGACTTTCCCATGCCGCTTGTCCACATCCACATGCAGACCGGGAAACCCGACGCCTACCGGCAGGCGATCTTCGACGGCGTCTACGATGCGTTGCGGGCAACGTTCAATGTACCGGAGGACGACCAGTTCATGACGATCACGGAGCACGAGGCGTCCAATTTTCGCTATGGCGCGACCTATTTCGACGTCGCCCGTAGCGACGATCTCGTGTTCATCCAACTGACCGTGAGCAACACCCGCACGAGCGATCAGAAGAAAGCGCTGTTCCGCCGCATCACGGATCTTCTGGTCGAAAAGCCGGGTCTCAGGCCGGAAGACGTCTTCGTAAGCCTGGTCGAGGTGGACAAGGTGAATTGGTCGTTTGGTTACGGCTTGGCGCAATACGCCTGAAGCGAGGCGCCAAAACCGTTTGGGGTCAATTTGATGTGCCGACATGGGAGCCGGCGGGGCGATCTCTCGATCTCCGTCGGCGCTTGGTTCGCGCTAAAACGTTACAGAAAATAGATTGACGATTGAACTTTTCGTCACATATAAGCGTTCTAGACAAGAATTCTGAAATCGACCTTTTGACCCCTCGGAGATCCAGACGTCGAGGGCGGGACGGTCAGGGGAGGTGTTGGTCATGTACACGCAGGCGCTGAACAACCTCGACATTGAGTCCGGTGCGGATGACGAGCGCGAAGGCCGCTTCCAGGCACGGATCGATGAGGAGACCCGCATCGAGCCAAACGACTGGATGCCGGAGGGCTATCGCAAGACGCTGACCCGACAGATCGCTCAGCACGCCCACTCCGAGATCGTCGGCATGCTGCCGGAAGGCAACTGGATCACCCGTGCGCCAACGCTGCGTCGCAAGGCCGCGCTGCTCGCCAAGGTGCAGGACGAGGGCGGGCACGGCCTCTATCTCTATGCCGCCGCCGAAACCCTCGGGAAAAGCCGCGAGGAGCTGGTCGACGAGCTTCATTCCGGCAAGGCGAAATATTCCTCCATCTTTAACTATCCGACGCTGACCTGGGCGGACATTGGCGCCATCGGCTGGCTTGTGGACGGTGCGGCGATCATGAACCAGATCCCGCTCTGCCGCTGCTCCTACGGGCCCTATGCCCGGGCGATGATCCGGATCTGCAAGGAAGAGAGCTTCCATCAGCGCCAGGGCTACGAGCTGATGCTGGCGCTCGCTAAGGGCACGCCGGAGCAGAAGGAGATGGCTCAGGACGCGCTGAACCGCTGGTGGTGGCCGTCCTTGATGATGTTCGGTCCGCCGGACGGGGAGTCGGTCCATTCCGGCAAGTCGATGGCCTGGAAGATCAAGCGTTTCTCCAACGACGACCTGCGCCAGAAGTTCATCGATGCGACCGTGCCTCAGGGTCACTATCTCGGTCTGGAATTCCCGGACCCGGATCTAAAATTCAACGAGGAAACCGGGCACTGGGAGATCGGCGAGATCGACTGGACCGAGTTTCAGCAGGTGGTCGCCGGAAACGGCCCCTGCAACCGCGACCGCATCAAGCAGCGTCGGGCAGCCCACGATAACGGCGCCTGGGTGCGGGAAGCGGCGGTTGCGCACGCGGAAAAGCGCAAGGCCCGAAAGGCCGCGGCCGCGGCAGGCGAGAAGCAGGCGGCCTGAGCCGACCGCACGGCAAGTTTGTTGATTTCCCTTTCTGAACGACCGGTCCGCCTTCGATGCGGACAGACGGGAGACGTGTATCATGACTGAGAAGAAGATCCCGCTCTGGGAAGTGTTCATCCGCTCGCGCAACGGCATGGCTCACCGCCATGTCGGCTCCGTTCATGCCGCAGATGCAGAGATGGCGTTGCAGGCCGCCCGCGACGTTTACACGCGCCGCGGCGAAGGGCTTTCCATCTGGGTGGTGCCGTCGGCGGAGATCATCGCCTCGGACCCGGACGAGAAGGGCATGCTGTTCGAGCCGACCGGCTCCAAGATCTATCGCCACCCGACCTTCTACGAGATCCCCGAGGAAGTCGGGAACATGTAAGCGGCGTCCGTCCGGTGCGACAACAAGATGGCCGGACGGGGAGGAAGCAGCCGAAAGAGGGATCCGATGACCACGCTTCATATCGACGACGCTTCGCCGCTCGTCCTCTACACGCTCCGCCTTGCTGACAACGCGCTGGTGCTCGGCCACCGCATCTCGGAATGGTGCGGGCATGCGCCGATGATCGAAGAGGACATCTCGTTGACGAATGTGGCGCTCGACCTGATCGGCCAGGCCCGCATGCTCTATGCCTATGCCGGCGAAGCCGAGGGCAAGGGCCACGACGAGGACGCCTTTCCCTATCTGCGCGATGCCGAAGGCTTTCGGAACGTGCTCTTGGTGGAGCAGCCGAACGGCGACTTCGCCGTCACCATCCTGCGGCAGTTCTTCTATTCGGCGTTCATGCTGCCCTATTGGCGGGCGCTAATGGCCTCCGAGGACGAGACCCTGGCGGCGATCGCGGCCAAGGCGGAGAAGGAGGCTGCCTACCACGTTCGCCATTCGGCGGAATGGGTGATCCGGCTTGGCGACGGCACGGAGGAGAGTAGGCGTCGGATCGAGGAGGCGCTGGCCGATCTGTGGATGTACACCGGTGAGCTGTTCGAGGTGGACGATACCGAGCGGGCACTGATCGAGCGTGGCATCGCCGTCGACCCTGCGACGGTGCGCGGCGACTGGGAACGCACCGTCGACCAGGTGTTCGCCGAGGCGGGGCTGACCCGTCCCGACGACGGCTGGATGCAGACCGGCGGGCGCGGCGGCCGGCACACCGAGCATCTCGGCCATATGCTTTCCGAACTGCAATATCTCCAGCGCGCCTATCCGGGCGCGACCTGGTAGGCGGAGGCGGAAATGGTGAACGAAGCCACGGTCGCCGAGCCGGGCGTGCTGGAGCAGCGCGCCTGGAAGGCCGCTGCAACCGTCACGGATCCGGAGATCCCGGTGCTGACGATCGAGGATCTCGGCGTCCTGCGCGATATCCGTGTCGACGAGGCGAGCGGCGCGGTGACGGCCGACATCACGCCGACCTACACCGGCTGTCCGGCAATGAACATGATCGCCGTCGCCGTCGATGTCGCGCTCAGGAATGCCGGCTTCACGGATGTGAAGATCAACACCGTGCTGTCGCCGGCTTGGACGACGGACTGGCTGACGACGGAAGGTCGCGCCAAGTTGAAGGAGTATGGCATCGCGCCGCCTTCCGGCCAGACGGGCCGGCACGCGCTGTTCGGCCAGGACGAGGTGGACTGTCCGCATTGCGGCTCCGCCGACACCGAGCGGCTTGCCGAGTTCGGGTCGACAGCCTGCAAGGCGCTGTGGCGCTGCCGCTCCTGCGGCGAGCCGTTCGACTACTTCAAGTGTCACTAATTTCCGGACAAGCCTGACACATCCGGAGGGCCGTAGCCGGTCGCGAAAAGTCGAGAACCCGTCCGGAAAGCGGACCGGGCAGGGAGGACAGAGAATGTCGCCGCGCTTTCACACCCTCACCATCAAGGATATCCGCCGGGAAACCCCGGACGCTGTGTCGATCGCCTTCGACGTGCCGGCCGATCTTCAGGACGCTTACCACTACGAGCCCGGCCAGTATCTGACGTTGAAGACGGACATCGAGGGCGAGGAGGTGCGCCGCTCCTACTCGATCTGTTCTGGCGTCGACGACGGCGAGATCCGGGTGGCCGTGAAGAAGGTCGACGGCGGGCTGTTTTCCACTTTTGCCAACGAGACGCTCGGGCCGGGCACGCCGCTCGACGTCATGACGCCGATGGGCCGCTTCGTCGTTCCGGTCGAGCCGGAGGCGGAGAAAGTCTATGTGGCGCTTGCCGCCGGCTCCGGCATCACGCCCATTATGGCGCAGATCAAGACCATCCTGGCGCGCGAGCCGAAGAGCCATTTCTTCCTGTTCTATGGCAACCGCACCGCCCAGAGCATCCTGTTCAAGGACGAGATCGAGGACCTGAAGGACCGCTTCCTCGATCGGCTGTCCGTTGTCCACGTGCTTTCCGGCGAAACCCAGGACGTGCCGATTCTCTCAGGCCGTCTCGACCCGGAGAAGGTGAAGGCCTTCCTTACCCATGTGATGCCGGCCTCCGACGTGGACCATTTCCTGGTCTGCGGCCCCGGCCTGATGATCGAGGGTGCCCGCAAGGTTCTGGCCGATCTGGGTGTGCCGGAGGAGAAGCTGCACGTGGAGCTGTTCACGCCCGCCGGTAGCGAGATCGCGCGCCGGCCGCCGGTGCGCAGCCGGCCGGCCGAATCAATCACTGGAGGCCGAACAGCGGAGGTCATTCTCGATGGCGCGGCCACTTCGGTCACCGTGCAAGACGGTGAAACGATAATTGATGCCTCAATTCGGGCAGGACTCGACCTCCCTTATTCCTGCAAAGGCGGGATGTGCTGCACCTGCCGGGCCAAGGTTTTGGACGGCGCCGTGACCATGGATGTGAACTATTCGCTAGAGCCATGGGAGCTTGAGGCAGGGTTTGTGCTCACCTGCCAGTCGCACCCCATCACCGACAAGGTCGTGCTCGACTACGACGCTGCCTGAGCAATCGTGGCGGAAAGGCGGCGAAATCGGGGCGGAGGGTCTGTCGCCGCCTCTCCCCGTCGGCAACGGGCTGTGTTAGGCAGCGCAGCATGTCTAGTCAGCTCCGCGCCGGCGTGGTGGGTGTCGGCTATTTCGGCCGATTTCACGCACGCCACTACGCCCTCAATCCTGATGTCGAGCTCGTTGCGATCGTCGATGCCGACGAGGCACGCGCCCATGCGCTCGCCAAGGAACATGGGGCGACCGCCTTCACCGATCCGGCCGATCTGATCGGTCGCGTCGATCTGGTCTCGGTCGCGGTTCCGACCGCGCTCCATCATGAAACGGCGAAGCGTCTTCTTGCAGCCGGTATCCATTGCTTGATCGAAAAGCCGATCGCCTCGACGTTGGAGGAGGCCGACGATTTGATCGCCACGGCCGATGCCGGCGGTCTGGTGCTTCAGGTCGGCCATATCGAGCGCTTCTCTGCCGTCTACCGGGCGCTTGCCGGACAGGTGCGGGCGCCGCGTTTCATCGATGTGGTCCGCGCCGGGCCCATGCGCGAACGCGCCAATGATGTCGATGTCGTGCTCGACCTGATGATCCACGATATCGATATCGTCGCGGGCTTTGCCGATAGCCCGGTGGCGGAGATCGAGGCCATCGGCCTCTCGATGGTCAACGCTACATCGGATTTCGCCAACGCCCGGCTCTCCTTTGAGAACGGGCTGGTCGCGACCCTGACCGCCAATCGCATCGCGGAAGGTGTGGAGCGCGTCACCAAGGTTTACGAGGCCGATCGTTACACCGTCTGTGATTTCGCCAATTCCCGCATTGCCACCTTTGAACGGGTTGGCGACGTGGCGACTCACGGCCAGGACGCGGCGCGGACGGACAGCCATGAGATCGCGCGAGAGGACAGTCTTGCCAACGAGATCGCGCATTTCGTCGAGTGTGTTCGGACCGGATCCCGCCCACTGGTGGACGGACGGGCCGGGCGCGAAGCGTTGAAGATCGCCCAGGGCGTGATGGATCGGATCGGCGCACGAGCGCCGGACGGATCGAAAGGCGGGGGCGAACCTGCGCTCGCCGTGCTCTGAAACCGCCTCTGCCGAACGGGGCGATACCGGTTCGGCAGCGGGGCAGGGGATGTTTGGCCGGTGTCCATTCGGGGCACTGTGCAAAGGAGGTAAGATTGTTGCGTAGCAGTGAAGCACTCGCGCCGGCGGCGCCCGCCATCCAGTCGGTTCCGCTGTTTGACCTGAAGCGCCAGCAGGCGCGGCTTCGGGCCGATATCGATGGCCGGATCGCGCATGTTCTCGACCACGGTCAGTTTATCCTCGGACCCGAGGTGGAAGCGCTGGAGCGCGATCTCGCCGCCTTTGCCGATGCGCGTCACTGTATTGCGGTCTCCTCGGGCCGCGATGCGTTGATCATGGCGCTGATGGCGGTTGGAGCCGGGCCCGGTGATGCGGTGTTCGTGCCGGCGTTCACCTTCTCCGCGACGGCCGGCGTGGTCGCCTCGGTGGGGGCTTCCCCGGTGTTCGTCGATGTGGACGCGGCCACGTTCAATATGGATCCGATGGCATTCGAGCACGCGCTGGACGGTGTTGTGGCCGAGGGCAAGCTTCGTCCCGTTGCCGTGATGCCCGTCGATCTTTATGGCCTCCCGGCCGACTATCCGGCGATCTCCGCGATCGCCGAGGCGCGCGGCTTACAGGTGATCGCCGACGCGGCCCAAAGCTTCGGCGGCAAGCTGGGAGACCGCTCCGTCGGCGCGCTGGCACCGATCTCGTGCACCAGCTTCTATCCGACCAAGCCGCTCGGCGCGTTCGGCGATGGCGGCGGCGTCTTCACGGAGGACGGCCGGCTGGCCGAAGCCGTCCGCCAGATCCGCACCCACGGCCGTCAGGGCGACGGCGACGAGGCGTTGCGGTTGGGCATGACCGGCCGGCTCGACACCATCCAGGCGGCCGTCCTGCAGGCCAAGCTTTCCGTGTTCGCCGGCGAACTTGTCTGGCGAGAGGAAGTGGCGGCTCGCTACGACGCCGCGCTGGAAGGCCGGGTCACCATTCCCCACCGTCCGGATTGGGCTCGCTCGGCCTGGGCGCTCTACACCGTCCGCGTGCCCAATCGCGACCGCGTGCGCGAGCAATTGAGCGCCGAGGGGATCGGGACCGGCCTGTTTTACCGGATCCCCCTGCACCGCCATCCTGCGTTCGCGACCTATCTTACGGGTCGGGAGGATCTGCCGGTGTCCGATCGGCTAGCGGACGAGGTCCTGAGCCTCCCGATGGGGCCGGATCTCACCGACGCGGAAATCGACCACGTCGTCGAGCGACTGTTGGCGGTTTTGGGCTGACCTTAAAGGCGTCAGTGAACCGGCGGCTAGAGCGCTTCCAGGCCACGGTTGGCCGTCCGGAAACGCGTCGAAACAATAACGGAGACCCGCTCCGTGAATCCGAGAAAAGCGGAACGGGTCTATTGCGAGAATTCAGACCGGGCCATCGTCGGTCTGCCGACACAACGCGGGCCTGAAACGGGAAGCGGCGTCACGTTCGCTCCCATTTCCCGTCGCTTAGATGTTTCCACCGATCGACGCTCGGCGCTTCCGGCCGAGCGTCCGCTGAACCGACCTTCATAAGTTGTGTTTTGCTATTTTGGACTGATCGGCCCAAAATATCGTGATCGGACATGGTCAGAGCGCTGATTGCCGGTTCCAGATATCGCAATTATGTGTATCGGCACGCGATTTCACGGGCCGTGAAGGGGTGATCTGCGTTCCGGCCCGCCTTTTCTCCCACATCCGGAGACGTTTCATGGCACAGACACAGACCGCCCCGATCGAGCTGCATTACTGGCCGACGCCGAACGGCTGGAAGGTGACCATCCTCTTGGAGGAGCTCGGCGTTCCCTATCATGTGAACTTTGTGAACATTGGCGCCGGCGACCAGTTCAAACCGGAGTTTCTGGCGATTTCGCCGAACAACCGGATGCCGGCGATTGTCGATCCCGAGGGTCCGGACGGTAAGCCGATCTCGGTGTTCGAGTCCGGCGCGATCCTGATGTATCTCGGACGCAAGTTCGGAAAGTTCTATCCCGTCGAGGACGAGCGCAGCCGCGTTGCGGTGGAAGAGTGGCTGATGTGGCAGATGGGCGGCTTCGGTCCGATGCTGGGGCAGAACCACCACTTCTCCAACTATGCGCCGGAGAAGCTGCCTTACGCCATCAAGCGCTACCAGGACGAGACGCATCGCCTCTACGGCGTTTTGAACAAGCGCCTTGAAGGCCGCGATTTCGTGGCCGACGACTACTCCATCGCCGACATGGCGATCGTCGGCTGGGCGCGTTCCTGGGAGCGCCAGTCGATCGACATCAACGAGTTCCCCAACGTGAAGCGCTGGTTCGAGGCGATCATGGCGCGCCCGGCGGTCGAGCGCGCCCTGATCGTCGGCAAGGAGGAACGCGAGAAGTTCAACCTTTCCTCCAGCAAGGATGCGCAGTCGGTTCTGTTCGGGCAGCGCGCGCGTTAAAACGTTTCCTGCCTCTGATCCCAGTTCAAATGCCGGCGCATGCGCCGGCATTTTTCTTTGTCGACCGAGAGGGCCAATCAACGGCGGAAGCCGCCACCTCGGAACCCGCCGCCGTGGAACCCACCGCCGTGGAAACCGCCTCCACGGAAACCTCCGCCCCGGAATTCGCCGCCCCGGAATTCGCCGCCCCGGAATTCGCCGCCATGAAACCCACCGGCGGGTGGATGGAAGCCGCGCGCGGCCGCGATGCTGCGGACGTTGCCGAGCTGTCGTCCGCGCAAATCGTGGTTGAGATGCGCGGGGAGGTGTCCGTCGGCGCGTGCAGTCCGGATCCGATTGCGGGCGGCGTCGACGTTGGCCTGGTTGAAATGATGGTCGACCGGGGCCCAGTTGCCGCCCGAGCGACGCTCCCAACCGTTGGCCGAATGGCGGTAGATGTTGCCGTCGCGCCCGGCGAAGACGTCGCCGTTCGCGCCGCGTGCGGCAAAGCCGCCACCCGGGCCCCGCCAGCGCCATGCGCCGCCATTCGGACCCACGCCGGCGCGCATTCGTGCCCATTGCGGGCCGGTGTGAATGCCGCCCGCCGTGCCCCAGGCGCCGTAGATCCCGCGACCGCCGGCCACGAAGCCGCCGCGCCCGGTCCAGGGGTTGTAGGCGCCGACGAACCCGGCTTCCCCGAGCGGACCGGCAACCCCGACGGCCCGGACATAGCGGCCGGTCGCGGGATTGTAGCCAAAGCCGCCTGCGATCCCGCGATAGGGGCCATAAGCATAGCCGTAGCGGCCATAGCCACCCCAGACGGGATTATAGTAGGCGCCGATTCCGTAGGTGACTGGTCGCGCGAAATAGGCGGGCCAGGCGGCGGGGCCGGGGCCCCAATAGGGCGGATAGTACCAACCGGTCCCGTAGACATAGGTGTTCCACGCCAGAAGCCCGGTCAGGTAGCCGGCGGTGTAGCCGAACCAGACCGCACCGGGTTCGGTGTCGTACACGCTGACGTAGGTGGCGGGGTAGACGGGCGAGGACGGCGGGATCGTGTAGATCACGTCGGGCACGCTGTCGGCGACCACGAACGGCCCGGTCGCCGACCCGGCGGAAAACCACACCCCGTTCTCCAGCGCATAGTAGCTGTCGTCGGCGACTTCGATGACGTCGGAGTTGGTGTTGACGGCGTAGGACAGGCTGGTCCCGTCGATGGTGGCGAACTTCGGGTCGCCATCATAGGAGACCGTTGGCTTGACCGATCCGACCTCCACGCGGGCGGTGTGCGGGATCGAAGCCTTCAAACGCGCTTCGTCGCTCTCGGACGTGCCCGGAACCGAATAGCGGACGCTATAATAGGGTTGGCCGGCCGGCAGATTGTGGAAGTCGTCGGGCAGATTCGGCGTGGCGAAAGTCCAGGGTCCGTCGAGCGAGGCGGCGGAGAACCATCGACCCGAGACGAGCACATACCAGGTGCTGTTCTTGGTATCGAAGAAGACGTCGCTGTCGGTATTGGAGATCCATTCCAGGCTCGTCCCCGGCACGGCTTCCTTCTTGGGTGCGCCGTCAAACACGATCAGTTCGGCGGGGGTGTCGGAGTAGAAGACCTTGGGTGTCCCCTTGGAAAACGGCTTGGGGGGTATGGCCGCCCGCGTCGCTTTCCAAGTGTCGTTGTCCGGCAGCTTCGAGAAGGTGTCGGGCAGCGTGTCTACGGTCGCCCAAGTTCCAGACAGAGCCGGGGCGCTTAGCCAGGAGTCGCCGTCCCTGAGATAAAAGGCGGCGTCGCCTTTCGTTTGCAGGATGTCCCAGTTGGTGTTGACGACGAAGCTGAGGCCGGTGGCGTCCTCGACAGGGGCGAGTGTGGGTTTGCCGTTGGTCTGAACCAGGATGGCCGGGCTTTCCGACTGGAAAATGGGCGGCGGATCGGATTTCAGCCCTTGAACGTCCTTTAGTTTCTCGGACTGGGAAAGGCTTGCCGCGAGCCGGGTCTTGGAAACGGTGATCGGCCCGGTCGGCAGCGCTTTGCCCACGTCGATGTCGAGCGCGTTGAGGGCGTCGCGATCAAGGGCGGAGAAATTGAGTTCAGTGACGCTGATATCGCTGAGGACGACATCGTTGCTCTTGTCGTCGGCCGCTGTTTTCGCCGAAACCGCGATGACGCCGTAGACTGGCGAGGCGTCCTTGGATGTCTGATACTCCGCCGCGATGCGAGCCTTCAGCGTGTGGAAGTCGTTCCAGGCATCGACCTGCGGCTGGTAGAGCGTGATGGTGCCGCCTCCTTGCGTGTCGAAGCTCCGCGGCCAGCCGTCGGCGTCCTTTTCCTGCTGCAGATAGCGGCCGCTGACGAAGCCCGAGGTGCCGTTTTCCGTGACCGAGCACCAGCCGTCGCCGGGCGAGCAGGCCCCGATATCCACCTGCTGTCCGGCCGAGAGCGTGGCGATCACGCTGTAAGTCGTGCCCGGGCCGGAGCGCAGATGAACGTCCGTGGTGGTGGTTCCCGGATCTGCGAGTGCCGGTGCGGTGACGAGGAGGAGGGCGAGTGAAATAGGTGCGTGTTCTTTCATGGGGACGGGGTCCGGTCGCTGGCCAATGCCGACCGTTTAGGGAGATGCTCTCTCTAGGCCTCGTCGGCAGTCCACGATAGCACTGTGGTCTCCACCGGATTTGGCATTTTGTGTCATGCCGGGCCGAAAACGCCGGAGCCGATCGGGGCAAGGAAAAGCCGGCAATTTCCTTCCCCCCGACGTTGTTTTGCTGCGGGAGGAACCGGACGCAGCGTCCGGGCAAATCGCCTCCGCCCGGAACGTCCGGTTTTATGAGTCCATGACCTAACGCGTCTTGGCCGCGCTGCCGCGCCGCTCCAGCCAAGCCACGACCCGGACCATCGGCCACAGAATGATCAGGTAGATGATTGCGGCGGCGATCAGCGGGCTCGGATTGGCCATCAGCGCCTGGGCGTCGGTCGCCTGTTTCAAGAGGTCGGGCATAGCCACGACGGAGGCGAGCGAAGTGTCCTTGGCGATGGCGATGCAGTTGGACGTCTGGGGCGGGATCGCCACCCTGAGCGCTTGCGGAATGATCACCTTGTAGAGCGTGACCGGAAAGGGCAGGCCGAGCGCGCGGGCGGCCTCGAACTGGCCGTCGGGGATGGCGGAGATCCCGGCGCGGAACACCTCTGCCGTGAAGGCCGACAGCACGATGGAGAGCGCGACCGTCGCCGAGGTGAAGGAATCGAAGCGAACGCCGACGAACGGCAGCGCATAGTAGATGACGATCAGCACCACCAGCACCGGCAGTGCCCGGAAGATATCGATGAAGCCGATGGCCAAATAGCGCAGCGGCTTGGGCCCGTAGAGCCGGCCGATGCAGATCAGGATGCCGGCCAGCGTTCCGATCACGATGGCCGTGCCGGCGAGCATCAGCGTGTTGATGAGGCCCAGCCACAGCATCGGCAGGGCGCGCATCATCACGTCCGCATTGAAGAAAGTGTCAAGCAGGCTCGGCACGGAGACCTCTGGCGCAACCTGTCGAATAGGGCCCGGACATCGGCCGGTCGCTCAAGCAAGGATCGCCGCGTGGCGGGTGACCGGCCACACGGCGGGTCGGCGGCGAGCTACTGCGCCTTCGGGATCTCCAGGACGGTGACCGTCGCGGTTCCCGGATCGGCCTCGACACCCAGCCATTTCTTGTGGAGCGCGGCCATGGTGCCATCCTCCTTGATCCGGGTGATCGCACCGTTGACCTTCTCCAGCAGCGGCGAGCCCTTGCGCATCATGATGGCGAAACGATCGCCGGTACCGATGCGCTCGACCACGTGCATGGCCGGCATGTGCTGGAAGGCGAACTGGAAGCCGGCGATGTCGCCCACCGCACCGGCGACGCGGCCGGCCTGGGTGTCCAGCAGCAGGTTCTGTTGGGTATTGTAGCTCTTGTAGTCGCCGAAGCCGTACTTTTCGGCGTTCTCTTTGATCCACGCCTCGCCGGTGGAGGTCGAGATCGCACCGATCGGCTTGCCCTTCATGTCGGCAAGGTCGGTGATTCCGGAGTTCTTGTTGGAGACCAGCGCCAGGTCGGAATCGTAGTAGCCCTGGGTGAAGTCCTGGTTTTGCAGCCGATCGTTGGTGATGGTGATCGACGAGATCGCCATGTCGATGCGCCCGGAGCTGGTGGCGGCGAACAGGGCCTGAAAGCCGAGATCCTGGAACTCCACCGTGTCGCCGAGACGCTTCCCGATTTCGTTGGCGAGATCGACCTCGAAGCCCTCGAACGAGCCGTCTTCCGTCTTGTTCTCCCATGGCGGGTTCGCCGGATAGGCGCCGACCACGAGCGTATCCGCCTTGGCGGCGGTCAGCGTGCCAGCTGCCAGAACGGCGGCGAGCGCGGCCCATGCGATCGTCTTGAAGTTCATACCCCTCTCCTTGTTTGGGCCCACGCGGCGCCGGGCTCTGCCGGCGCGGTCGGGCCGAAGGCGCTCAGGCGCCGAGCGTGCGCGCGATGCGTCCCGCCGCCTCCTCGATCTGGCGGGTGTCGCGGCAAATACACATGCGCAGAAACGCGTTGGAGGCCTCGCCGAACAGCCAGCCCGGTGCGAGCCCCACCCGCGCCTCCTCCAGAAGGCGGGTACAGGCCTGGCGCGAATCCGATTCGTCGGCGAGCGCGAAGGTCACGTACATGCCGGCCTTGGGCTTTGTCGGCAGCACCACGCTGTTGAGTCCCGACAGAGCTTCATAGGCGGCATCCACCCCGGCGCGGCAGCGCTCGCGGATCTCGCGCACCACCGGTTCGCCCCGAGTGATAGCGGCAAGCCCGCCGGCTTGGACGAAGGCGGCAGTGCCGCTGTTGATATACTGGGTCATGGCCGAAAGCGGCCCTCCGACGGAGACAGGATGGGTCAGCCAGCCGAGCCGCCAGCCGGTCATCGCCCAAGCCTTGGAGAAGCCGTTGATGCTGATCACCAGGTCCTCGTCCTCGGCGAATTGGAGCACCGAGGGCGCGCGGTCGGCGGAATAGTGCAGGCGGTTGTAGATCTCGTCGCTGATGATCCAGATGCCGGTCCGGCGGCTGAAGTCGATCAGCGCCTGAAGCTCCTCCGCGCTGGCGGTCCAGCCAAGCGGATTGGAGGGCGTGGAGAACATGATCGCTTTGGTGCGGGCATCGCAACGGGCAAACAGCGCGTCGAGATCCAGCCGCCAGTCGTCGTTCTCATAGCGCAGCGCCACCGGTCGCGGCTCGCCGCCGACCACGTGGATGGCGTGGCGGATGTTCGGCCATTGCGGTTCGACATAGACCACGTTCTCGCCACGCTCGACCAGGAGATCGAGAGCCAGGAACACCGCCTGCATGCCGCCCGGCGTCACGGTGGAGCGCCCGGTGGAGATCGGCCGACCGTGCAGAGCGGTTTGATAGCTCGACAGCGCTTCGGTGAGGGCGGGCAGGCCGCGCATGTCGGGTACGTAGAAGGTGTGGCCGGTGTCGAGGGCCTCTTTGGCGGCGTCGCGAATAAAGGCCGGGGTCACCAGGTCGCCTTCGCCGTACCAGAGCGTGATGACGTCCTGAAGCGTGCCGGCACGCACCGCCAGCTCGGCGATGTTTTCCGTTTCCAGATCCATGATCTGGGGACGAATGCGGTCGTAGGCCCGCGGCACTGCCGCACGATCGAATACCGGCATGATGACCTTGTTTCGTTGCGGAAATTCGACCCCGTCGCCCGCGAGCTGAAGCCGGACATCCGAGGATCTATCCCGCGCGCTTGCTCCTGGATCTGGACGATTTCGGGTTGTGGAGCCCCGAAATCACGAACGTGATTGCTCCTCATAAAGTGTAGCGGGATGCAGGCGGAAAACCGGTTTCCACTTTTCCTTATCCCGCTCGCCCGACAACCGAAGGGTAGCTTTCCGTAAAACTGTATCCATTTCAAGATTGAAATTTCTTCGCTGGCGCTCGACCATGAGAGAGAAGGCCGGCCAGAAGAAATCCGCCGGATGGCCGACTGCGCCGGGAGACGTCGTGGCAGAAAAAGCGGATCCGAAAACCAAAACCCAACTCTACGCCGGCATGTCGCCGTCGAGCCTTAGAACGCAGATCTATGCCGATCTCAGGCGGCGTCTGCAGCGGGCGGAGCTGATGCCGGGGCATCGGTTGGTGGACACCGCGGTGGCCACGCAATATCGAGCCTCGAGGATGCCGGCGCGCGAAGCCTTGATGGTGCTCGCCTCGCAGGGCTTCCTGCAGCAGACGACACGCGGCTTCGTGGTGCCGGAACTGTCGGCTGCCGACGTTCGCGACATTTTCGTCGTGCGCAAGTTGTTGGAACCGGAAGCGGCGGCGACGGCGGCCCGGAACCTGGACGACGATGGGCTGTCGGCTTTGGCGGCGGCGCGCGATCTGGCCCTCGAAACATTTGCCGACAACGACGTCGAAGGGCTGATGGAAGCCAACATCGCGTTTCGCCGGCTATGGCTTTCGGCGGTCGGCAATCCGCGTCTGGTGGAAACGATCGAGAGCTTTCGCGATCACATCCAGGTCGTGCGGATCGCCACCCTCAGACAGGCGGAGACCCGAGCGGTCGTCATCAAGGGGATCGAGACGCTCGCGGCGGCCTTCGCAGCGCGCGACGAGGCCGCCGTGCGGGCCGGCATGCGCGCCTTCATGGATGCGGCGGAGGCGGAATTCTTCAATGCCGTCCGACCGTCGCTGCCCTAATGGCGCACCTATGACCTTCCTCAGAACGAGTTTGGGTCGAAGCGCCCCAAACTCGTTCCGGCCGATGTACCGTCTTTGCGCGGAATGCGCTCCGCCGAGATCAGGCGATCTCGAAAATCGCCTCGATTTCGACGGCCACGCCGAAGGGAAGGGCCGCCACGCCAACGGCCGAGCGCGAATGCTTGCCGCGGTCGCCAAGCACCTCCACCAGGAAGTCCGACGCACCGTTGACGACCTTGGGCTGGTCGCCGAAATCGCCGGTTGAATTGACGAAGGCGGTGAGCTTCACGAGCTGGCCGATCGCCTCCAGATCGCCGAGCGCGGCCTTCGCCTGGGCGAGGATGTTGATCGCGCACAGGCGAGCGGCTTCCTGGCCCTTGGCCACGTCATAGTCGGCGCCGAGCTTGCCGATGTGCTCGATGCCGTTGTCGCCCATCGGGATCTGCCCGGAGACGAACAGAAGCGAGCCGGTGCGGACGAACGGCACGTAGTTTGCCGCCGGCGCGGCCGGCGTCGGCAGCGTGATTCCGAGGTCGGCGAGGCGGTTCTCGATGGTCTGAGCCATGATCGTCCCTTTTTTCTGGTCCATGCCAATTTGATGGACCCTTTCATGTCGAATGGCCGTCTGCGCGGCAAGGGGCGACACGAAATATCGAGCACGCGTCGAGAGCGCTTGCATCCTGGCGCCGGGCTCGGCCACTGTGTTGCGGTCCTTTCGGCGGTCGTGGGAGCGGCGAGGGAGCGAGAGCATCGCGGCAATATGCGAGGAGACGACATGCGTTCATGGTTTGCCGTCGTGGTTGCGGCGGTGGGGCTTACGGGCATTCACGGCGTGGCTGCGGCAGACCCCGCATCACCGGAAGCGATCGCCGGCGGATTGTTGCCTCATCGCGCCGTCTACGACATCTCGCTGAACGCGGCCGCCTCTTCCTCCGACATCACGGCGGTGTCGGGCCGTCTCGTGTTCGAGGTGACCGGCGCGCCCTGCGAGGGTTTCACCGTCAACAGCCGCTTCGTGACGGAGGTGGACAACCAGGACGGCGACCGGCGCGTCACCGATCTGCGCTCCAGCACGTACGAATCCGGAGATGGCAACAGCTTCGACTTTCTCAGCCGGACCTTCACCGGCCAGCGCCTGCAGCAGGAAGCGAAAGGCTCTGCGCGGCGTGGCGACGACGGCAACGTCACCGTGGAGCTCACCGAACCGGAGCAGGCGACCTTTTCTTTGCCCGGCAACGCGCTGTTTCCGACGCAGCAGCTCATCGAGCTGATCGCGAAGGCGGAAGCGGGCGCGCAGATCGTGCAATCCGATCTCTATGATGGCTCCGATGTCGGCCGCACGGTCTATACCACCACGGCCGTGATCGGGCGGATCTCCGACGAGCCTATTACCGGTGGCGACCCGCGTCTTGCCGACGCGGTCGGCACTACACGTCACTGGCCGGTCAGCCTCGCCTATTTCGATCTCTCCGATGGCGAGAGCGGTGAGCTCACGCCGGTCTACACGCTCAAATTCCTGGTCTACGAGAACGGGGTCAGTCGGGCGCTAACGCTCGACTATGGCAATTTCAGCCTGAGCGGCAAACTGGTCGAGCTCGACCGGCTGCCGAAGGCTTCCTGCAGCAGGTAGAGCGATCAACCCGTCTCGTCCGGCTTCCGCCGGCCAGGCCGACCCTTTCCGAAGGTGAGACCGAGCTCAACAGAGCCATCGCCGTAGCGCCCGCGCAGCCGGTCGATGGCAAGCTCCGCCTGGGCCCGCTTGGTCCGCGCCGGCTCCAGCAGGTCCACCGGGTCGGCATTCTCCAACGGCTCCAGGTCGGAGACGCCGATTCCGATTAGCCGAAAGGCGCGCCCATCGGCCTCTTTGGCGAAGAGATCGGCGCCGGCCCGGTAGATCCGATCGGCGAGGCGGGTGGCATCGGAGAGCTGGCGGCTGCGGGTGATCAGCCGGAAGGCCGGTGTCTTTAGCTTCAGTGTGACGGTACGGCCCGCGATCTCCTGAGCTTTTAGCCGAGCCGACACCTTTTCCGACAGTCGCCTGAGTACCGGCAGCAGTTCCGATGGGTCGGAAATGTCGGTGTCGAAGGTGGTCTCGGACGAAACGCTCTTGCGCCCGTCGGACGGGTCGACCCGACGCACGTCGATGCCGTTTGCGAGCCGTCCCAAGCGCTGGCCCTGGGCACCGAGCCGGCGTAGCAGCGTCTCCTCGCTGGCCGCCTGCAGGTCTCCCACCAGGCGGAAGCCCGCGGCATGCAGCGTGCGCTCCAGCGCCGGACCGACACCCGGCAGCCGGTTGACCGGCTCTCCGGCGAGGTGCTCCACGGCCTCTTCGGCGTCGATCACCACGAAGCCGCGCGGTTTATCGAAATCCGAGGCATATTTGGCGAGAAACTTATTGGCCGACAATCCGACGGAAATGGTGATGCCGATTTCCTCTTCCACCCGGCTCGCCAGCCGCGCCAGCACGGCCGCCGGCGGCGCGCCATGGAGCCGCTCGGTGCCGGTCAGGTCCAGGAACGCCTCGTCGATGGAGATCGGCTGCACCAGCGGTGTCAGTTCGCCCATCATAGCCCGGATCTCTCGGGCCACGGCGGCATATTTCTCCATGTTGGGGCGAATCACGATCGCGTCGGGACAGGCTTCCAGCGCCTTGAACATCGGCATGGCCGAGCGCACGCCGGAAATGCGCGCAATATAACAGGCGGTGGACACCACCCCCCGCTTGCCGCCACCGATGATGAGAGGCCGATCGCGCAGGGAAGGATCGTCGCGCTTTTCGATCGAGGCGTAGAACGCGTCGCAATCGACGTGGGCGATCGCGAGCCGGGTCAGCGAGCGATGGGTGATCACGCGCGGGCTGCGGCAGCGCGGACAGCGCCGCGTCTCGGCCGTTGCCTCAAACAGGGTGTGGCAGTCGCGGCATAGGCCTTTCATCGTCACGGCATCCGAAAGCCACGGGCGATCAAACAAGCACGGTGGGCGAGGCCGAGGTTCACATCCGCCGCCGGGTCTCTATCATGCGCCGGTCAAGCTGCGATTCGAAAGCGCCGGATCGGGTCGACAGTCACTATAATCTACCGCGTGCCGCCGCTCGGGGGATAAATGGCCAAACGGGTCCTCATCGTGGAAGACAACGAGCTCAACATGAAGCTCTTCCACGACCTTTTGGAGGCGAGCGGCTACGAGGTTGTGGAGAGCCGGACCGGCACCACGGCCATGGATCTTGCTCGATCCGAGCGGCCGGACCTGATCATCATGGACATCCAGCTTCCGGAGGTCTCCGGACTGGAGGTCACGCGGTCGATCAAGCAGGACGACGAGCTCAAGTCGATCCCGATCATCGCCGTCACTGCGTTCGCCATGAAGGGCGACGAGGAACGCATCCGCCAGGGTGGTTGCGAGGCCTATCTGTCGAAGCCGATCTCGGTCGACAAGTTCCTGGAAACTGTCAAGATCTATATCGGCGACGAATAGGGTGCGTTCAGGCGAAGCGGAAACCGGTTGGCCGTTCGGAAACGCGTTGAAACAATAACTTAGACCCACTCCGGGATTCAGAGGAAAGCGGGACGGGTTTCGTCAACGCTGACCGAATCTAACGCCTTCCAAGCCGCTTTTGCGAGGCCTGCGAAGGGGAGCGGCGAACGCAAAAAGCGCCGGACGGCTGGGCCGTTCGGCGCCTGCGACGGCAAAGAGCCGTGTCGAAAGCTACTTGATCTTCGCTTCGCGGAAGTCGACGTGCTTCTTGGCGACCGGGTCGTACTTCTTCTTCACCATTTTCTCGGTCATGGTGCGCGAGTTCTTCTTGGTGACGTAGAAGTAGCCGGTGTCGGCGCTCGACACGAGGCGGATCTTGATGGTCGTGGCCTTGGCCATTCTCGGCAGTCCTTAGGACGAAATGTGTGGATCGAAAGCGGCCCGGACCGCGGTCGGCTCCGTGGGCGCGAAATCACGAAGCGCGAAACCTAGTCACCGCGGCAGCAAAGTCAAGTCTGAGCTGCGCGTTCGGGTGCGCGGTCAGAGCACTTCGCGCACGAAGCCCTTGCCGCGCCAATGATAGAACGGCACGGGTGCGGCGTGTTTCAGTTCCGGATCCTCGCTCAGCCGCTCAAGGAGCTCGTCGATCACCACCTGGGTCACCGTCGGCATGTCGAGATGAGCGACATCGGCAAGCGGCACCCAGTGCAGTTCCTCCAGCTCGCCCGACGGTCCGACATTGTCGGGCAACCGATCGGCGATGTGTTCGGCAGGGACGGCGAAAAAGCGGGTGTCGAATCGGCGCGGCCGGCGCGGTGGCGTAATGGCGCGGGCAATCAGCCGGAAGGGCGCGAGATCGGGCAGCAGCGAGCGTTCGGCAAACGCTTCCCAATCGGAACCGATTGGTTTCTTTGCGCTTTTGGCGCCGATGAACAGGCCGGCTTCCTCGTAGGTTTCGCGCACGGCGGTGACGGCCAACGCCCTGGCGCGGGCAACGGTCTTTGGCGCGCGCATGCGGGCCATCACGCGGGCACGGGTCGCTTCCTCGTAGTCGGAGGCGATCGGTACGCGCGAATCGGCCGGGTCGACGCGGCCGCCGGGGAAGACGAATTTGCCCGGCATGAACACATGGCCCATGTGTCGCTTGCCCATCAGCACGCGGGTTTCCGATTTGCCGCGTTCCAGAATGAGAAGGGTGGCCGCATCCTTCGGGCGCCGGTTCGGGTTGTCCATGGCCCGTTCGGTGGCGGTCAGCCGTGCGACGAAATCGTTCACCTGTGTGCCTCCACCGCAGGGTCGGCAATCGGGCCTTCCGGCGGGGCGTTGGGATCGAAACCGTGCATGTAGAGCGCCCACTGATAGGCCACCAGCGCGCCCTTGATCGGCCTGAGGAGCGACAGCGAGGCGATCAGCGTCAGCGGCCCCCACAACAGGGCGTGCACCCAAAGCGGCGGGTGCAGGGCAATTTCCACCGACAATACCAGGCTGACGATGACGTGGCCGACGATCACGATGGTGAAGTAGGGCGGGGCGTCGTCGGCGCGATGGTGATGCAGCGCCTCGCCGCAGGCGGGGCAGTGGTCGCGGACGGTCAGATAGCCCTCGAACATGGAGCCGACACCACAGGCCGGGCATTTGCCCAGCGCGCCGCGCTTTACCGCCGGCCAAACCGGACGAAGCGGCAGCTCTTCGGGCAGGGTTCCGAACGCGGACCGGGAGGGTTCAGACGTCATGCGCGGGCCTTTCTGCGTCCCTTCTTGGGCGCGGGCGATCGCTTGCGGGAAGCCGCAGTCGCCGGCCGCTTGGGACGGGCTTTCCTGCCTTGATAATCCCCTTCGCCCAGAAGCTCAAACCTGAGGGCGCCGGCAAAGGGGGCCGCTTCGACCAGGCGCACGTCGACTCGGTCGCCGAGACGGTAGCGCACTTTGGTCCGATCGCCGACCAACGAATGGGCGCTTTCCTCGTAGCGGAAATAGTCCTGGCCCAGCGTGGAGATCGGGATGAAGCCGTCCGCGCCGCTGTCGTCCAGGGCGACGAACAGCCCGGACCTCGTGACGCCGACGATCCGGCCGGTGAACTCCGCTCCGACATGATCGACGAGCCAAAGCGCGATCAGCCGATCGATGGTCTCACGTTCGGCGGCCATGGCTCGGCGCTCGGCCGCCGACAGCTCTCCGCCGAGCACATCCAGACGCTCGGCGTCTTCGTCGGTCAAGCCATCCGACCCGAGCTTGCAGGCGCGGATCAACGCGCGGTGCACCACCAGGTCCGCATAGCGGCGGATCGGCGAGGTGAAGTGGGCATAGCGGCGCAGGTTCAGGCCGAAATGGCCGATATTGGTCGGCGCATATTCCGCCTGGGCCTGGCTTCTCAGCACCACTTCGCTGACGAGATGGGCATTCTCCGTGTTCGCCACCTTTCCCAGGATGCCATTGAACTGGGAGGGCCGGAGATTGCCGACCTTGGGGAATTTCATGCCGATGGTCGACAGGAAGTCGCGGAAGGCGGCCAGCTTTTCCTGGCTCGGATTGTCGTGGATCCGGTAGAGCAGGGGGATGCGGGCTTTCTCGCAGGTCTCCGCCGCCGCCACATTCGCCTGGATCATGAATTCTTCGATCAGCTTATGGGCGTCGAGGCGTTCCGGCGTGACGACCCGCTCCACCATGCCGTCGGACGTCAGCAGGATCTTGCGCTCGGGGATGTCGAGCTCGAGCGGCTCGCGTGCGTCACGGCCGCGTGTCAGGCAGGCATAGGCCTGCCACAGCGGCCTCAGGATTGGCTCCAGGATCGGTTCGGTCTTGGCGTTGGGACGGCCGTCGATCGCCGCCTGGGCCTCCTGATAGGACAGCTTGGCGGCCGAGCGCATCATCACCCGGTGGAAGCGATGGTCGAGCTTGCGGCCCTGGGCGTCGAAGGTCATGCGCACGGCCATGGCCGGGCGATCCTCGCTTTCGCGCAGGGAGCAGAGATCGGTGGACAGCCGTTCCGGCAGCATCGGCACGACGAAGTCGGGGAAATAAACCGAGTTGCCGCGCTTCTCCGCTTCCTGGTCCAGGGGGGCACCGGCGCGGACATAGTGCGCGACGTCGGCGATCGCGACGGTGACGATCACGCCGTCCTTGTTGGCGGGATCGGTGTCGGGTTCGGCGTGGACGGCGTCGTCGTGGTCCTTGGCGTCGGCCGGGTCGATGGTGATGAGCGGCAGCTCGCGCCAGTCCTCGCGCCCCTCGAGACCGGTGACGGCCTTCGTCTTCTCCGCCGCATTCAGCACTGCTTTCGGGAACTCGTGCGGGATGCCGTGCGCGTGGATCGCGATCATGGAGACCGCGCGTTCGGAGTGCATGGAGCCGATGCGCTCGATGACCTTTGCCTTGGCGGGCCCGTAACGGCTGGAGCGCTTGACCTCGACCTCGACCAGGTCGCCGTCCTTGGCGTCGCCGATGTCGTCGGGATCGAGCACCAGCTCCTTCTGTTTCTTGTCGATCGGAGAGAGCTGCGCGCCGCGTCCGGTGTCGTTCAGAACGCCGAGCACACGGGCCGGCTTGCGCGCGATGACCTTGATCACCTGCGCGGTTTGCTGCGGCTCGTCCGCCGTGCCTTCGCGCACGCGCACCAGCACCCGGTCGCCCACGCCGGGCGCCGGGCCGGGACGGCGGCCACGGCCTCCGCCCTTGCGATCGGCGAGAACCACGACCTTCGGCGCCGGGCCGTATTCTTCCTCGTTCCACTCGGTGGGCTCGCCGATCAGCTCGCCATCGCGCGAGGTGCCCGACAGATAGAGCACCGTCACCTTGGGCAGCACGCCCGGCCGTTCCAGCTTCTTGCCGCGGCGCTCCACCAGCCCTTCGTCGTCGAGCTCGCGCAGGATTCGCTTCAAGGCGATGCGCTGGTCGCCGGTGATGCCGAAGGCGCGCGCGATCTCGCGCTTGCCGGTGGCGCCGGGATTTTCGGCGATGAATTTGAGGATCGCCTCGCGGGAGGGCAGCCCGTTGTCTTCGTTCGTCTTCTTCGTCCGGGCCACAGAGGCCTCGTCATCAGTTGGATGTCTTTGTGGAGCGGGTGGCGCTCTTGCCGCCCGCCGATTTGCCCGTCGCCTTCTTGGTTCGGGTTGAGGAGGAAGTGGTGCTTTTCTTCGCCGTTGTCGAGGTCTTTGCCTTCGACTTCGCGCCGGATGCCTTCTTCGGTGCGCCGGCTTTGGCCTCCAAAAGCTGGACCGCCTCGTCCATGGTCACGCTCTGCGGATCGGTGTCCTTGGGCAGCGTGGCGTTGACCTTGCCGTGGTTGACGTAGGGGCCATAGCGGCCGTCGCGGATGCTTACGGCACCGCCGGCGCTCGGATGCTCGCCCAGCGCCTTGAGCTCCGTCGCCGCGGCGCGTCCCTTGCCGCGTTTCTCGCGCTTTTCCGCAATCAGCGTGACCGCGCGGTTGAGACCGACGGAGAACACCTCCTCGACCGACTCCAGATTGGCATAGGTGCCATCGAGCTGGACGAACGGCCCGTAGCGGCCGATGCCGGCGGTGATCGGCTTGCCGGTTTCGGGATCGGCACCGACCTCGCGGGGCAGCGACAGCAGCTTCAGCGCGTCTTCAAGCCCGACAGTGGCGGCGCTCCAGCCCTTGGGCAACGAGGCCCGCTTCGGCTTCTCGCCGCCGCTCTCCGCCTCGCCGAGCTGCAGATAGGGGCCGAACCGGCCGGACCGTACGGTGACCTGCAGGCCGCTTTCGGGATCGATGCCGAGCACTTTCGGACCGTCGGCCTCCGCCTCGCCGTCGCCGTTCGGCTGGGCGAGCTGGCGGGTGTAGCGGCACTCGGGATAGTTGGAACAGCCGATGAAAGCGCCGAACTTGCCGAGCTTCAGCGAGAGACGGCCGTCGGCGCACGACGGGCAGGCGCGCGGATCGCCGCCATCGGCGGGCTTGGTGAAGATGTGGTCGCCGAGGATCTCGTTGAGCGCTTCCAGAACGTCGGAAACGCGCAGCTCCTTGGTCTCGTCGACATGGGCGGAGAAGTCCCGCCAGAAGTCGCGCAACACCTCCTGCCAGGCGAGATCGCCGTTGGAGATCTTGTCGAGCTTCTCCTCCAGACTGGCGGTGAAGTCGTACTCCACCCAGCGCTCGAAGAAGGACTCCAGGAAGGCGGTGACGAGCCGGCCCTTGTCTTCCGGCACCAGCCGGCGCTTGTCCAGTACGACGTAGCCGCGGTCGCGCAGGACCGCCATGGTGCTGGCATAGGTCGACGGCCGGCCGATACCGAGCTCCTCCATCTTCTTGATGAGGGTCGCCTCGGTGTAGCGCGGCGGCGGTTCGGTGAAGTGCTGGCGGGTCTCGATCGCCGTCTTCTTGGGCTTCTCGCCCTTGTCGATCGGCGGTAGCCGGCTGCCGTTTTCGTCCTCTTCGTCGTCACGGCCCTCTTGATAGAGGGTCAGGAATCCGTCGAATTTGATCACCTGGCCGGTGGCGCGCAGCTCCGCCTTGCGGTCCGCGCTCGAGGCGGCGATGTCAACGGTGGTGCGCTCGATTTCCGCCGATTCCATCTGACTGGCGACGGCGCGCTTCCAGATCAGCTCGTAGAGCTTGGCCTGGTCGTCGTCGAGGACGCGCTTTAGATCCTTCGGGTGGCGTGAGGCGTCGGTCGGCCGGATCGCCTCGTGCGCCTCCTGGGCGTTCTTGGCCTTGGTGGCGTAGTGGCGCTGCTTTTCCGGCAGGTAGCGTTTGCCGAACGCGCTTTCGATTTCGCGCCGGACGGACTGAATGCCCTCCTGGCTCATCTGGACGGCGTCGGTCCGCATATAGGTGATGAGGCCGACCGTATCGCCGCCGAGGTCGATGCCTTCGTAGAGCCGCTGGGCGATCTGCATGGTGCGCGAAGACGAGAAGCCGAGCTTGCGCGAGGCCTCCTGCTGCAGCGTCGACGTGGTGAAGGGCGGTTGCGGATTGCGCTTCTGCGGCTTGGCCTCGACGGAGGTGACGACATAGTCGGCGCCGTCCAGGAACGCCTTGATCGCGCTCGCCTCGTCGCCCGTCTTGATCGCCAGCTTGTCCAGCTTCTTGCCGTCGAGCCCGGTCAGCCGCGCATCGAACGGTTCGCCGCCGGCCGTCAGCATCTTGGCCAGCACCGTCCAGTATTCCTGGGAGACGAAGCGCTCGATCTCCGCCTCGCGGTCGCAAACCAGACGCAGCGCCACCGACTGCACGCGGCCGGCGGAACGGGCGCCGGGCAGCTTGCGCCACAGCACCGGCGACAGGGTGAAGCCGACCAGATAGTCGAGCGCCCGGCGAGCGAGATAAGCGTCCACCAGCGGCACATCGATCGCGCGCGGATTGCGCATCGCGTCGGTGACGGCCTGCTTGGTGATGGCGTTGAACACCACCCGTTCGATGCGCTGGTCCTTGATTGCCTTCTTCTCGCGCAGCGCCTGCAGCACGTGCCATGAGATCGCTTCGCCTTCGCGATCGGGGTCGGTGGCGAGGATGAGCGCGTCGGCTCCCTTCACCGCCTTGGCGATCTCGTTGATCCGCTTCTGCGACTTTCCGTCGACCTCCCAGGACATGGCGAAGTCTTCGTCCGGCCGCACGGATCCATCCTTCGCGGGCAGGTCGCGGACATGTCCGTAGGACGCCAGGACGTAATAGTCCGAGCCGAGATATTTGTTGATGGTCTTCGCCTTAGCGGGCGATTCCACGACAACGACGTGCATCGTTACCTTCGCGTCTTCGAGTTCTTCGGCCGGCGCGCCGCCGCATATGCGGCGCGCGATCCGCGTGCCGAGTGCAACTGATCCGATCCCAGAGGTGGGGAGGCCACCGAGCCGCGGACAATCCGGAATCCTGGCGGGCCTGTCAAATGGGGAACAAAAGTGGAGTGGGAACCCCCAAATTTCCGAGGAACAACTAATAAGAGTATCTTCACGAAATAATGCACGTCATGATACACAGGAGATGGAGCGCTGAGACGCTCCGTCGGGGGCAGATCAAATCCGGTCGGGCAAGGGCTAAGATGGGTCGACGAAGCGACACCGAGGAATCCACGCGCGTGTTGGTGACGCCCGACGACACGGCACGCTATATCGAAAACATGAGCGCCGAGCTGGCGCGGCTCGCCCACGTGTCGGGCTTCGATCTTCTCGCCTATCTGCTGGACGTCGCCCGCGAGGAAGCTGCCGCGCGGTCGCTCGAGGGGGCAAGGTCGGCGAAATCGAAGCTGTCCTGATCGTCCCCGGCGCCTGTCTTAACCTTTTCCTCAGAAATGGGTTGCCTCGAGCCGCGCTGTCGTGACCCTTTCGCAAACGGCATCGTATGCGAGGGTGTCCGGGAACTTCTTCGGGTGCGAGCCGTTTCCAGGGCGATTGGGCTGGGCACCTCAGCCTTGGATAGCGATAAAGGACGGAGGCGACGATGGCTGAACCGCAGGCGAAAGACGCTGAGACCGCGGCCAAAAAGACGACCGACGACATTTCGAAGGACTTAGACGCACTGCGCTCCGACGTGTCGCGTCTGGCCGATACGGTGCGGACGCTGATCGGTGAGGAAGCCGACACGGTCCGTTCGCGTTTCAACGAGCGCGCCGAGGACATGGCGCGGCAGGGTCGCGCCTATCGCGATGCCGCCTATGACGAGTTTCGCTCCTACGAGGCGGAGGCGGAAGCCGCTATCCACCGCAATCCCTTCACCGCGATCCTGGTCGCGCTGGGACTTGGCCTGTTCCTTGGCTTTCTAAGCCGCGGCCGATGATCGCGACGATCTTCAACGAACTCACGGCGACGGCGCGCCTCGCCGCGCTCACCACCGTTCGCTCGATCGTGCGAACGGTGGTGTTTGCGTTGGCGGCGTTGCTGACGGCGCTCGGCATGGTGATCTACCTCGCCAATGCCGCGCATCGGGTGATCGCCGACCACTCCAGTCCGGTGATCGCCGATTTGTCGCTGGCCGGATTTTTTCTGGTCCTCTTCCTGATTTTCCTCATCGTGCTGAGCCGTCCGCGCAGGAAGGTTGTCGTCCGCCGCCCTTTCGCTGAACCGCCGGTGGCGCCGCCGCCGGCGGAGAGCGCTGCTCCAATCGGCCCCGCACCGGGCGTGGCGGAGACCGTGAAGGCCTCGGTGCCGCGCAAGCCACTGGTGTTCGGGGCGCTGGTGACGGCTTTTGCGATCGGCTTCGGTGTCGCGCGGCGATAGCGTTCGCGGGGTGGACGCCTCGGGTGGTGCCGTCTTTCGGAAAATACGCGGGCGCGACGGGGTGTTCGCGCTTGCCTGTCTGGTCGCCATCGGCCTCTATGTGCTTCTGGCGGCGGCGCTTCTGCGACAGCCTCCGAGTCTGTCTTCCGACGATGGCTTCAACTTTGCGCGGGCGCTGACCCGCTTTTCCGTTCTCGATTTCTCGCCGCACTTTCCTGGCTATCCGGTCTTCGTCGGGTTGGGGCGGCTGGTGCGCCTGGTTGTGCCGGATCCGGTTTCCGCCCTGCAGCGCACCACGACCGGTGTGGCGCTCGCCTTGCCGTGGGCGGCGGCCTGGGCCGCCTGGTCCTGGACCGGCGCGCGCTGGGCTGCACTCGCCGCGTTCGGTCTCACGCTCATGCAGCCGATCTTGCCGGCGCTGGCGCTCTCCGGCCTTTCCGATGGCACCGGACTTCTCTTCTTCGTCGCCTTTCTGGCGCTGGTGCTGCTCGCGGAGCGAAACGCGGGCGGAAGCGTGGCTGCCGGCCTGTCGCTGGGCCTGTCGGCCTGGGCGCGTCCGTCCTACGGCCTGATTCAGGCCGGTGCCTGGCTGGTCGTTGTCGGAAGATCGCCATGGCGAGGCTCTGTCATTCTAGTTGGTGCCATCGCCGTCACGATGCCCGTTCTCGCCATTCTGCTTTCTATAGAGGGTTGGGGCTATTTTCGAGAGGGCCTGCGCTTTTTTGAGGGCCACACCCTGGTGTGGGGCAACACCGCCCTTTCCGGGTCAAGCGATGGAGCAGGGTGGGGCGCGGTGCTCTTGGAGCGGCCGGCGGTTCTGGCGCTTCTTTGCCTCTACGCCGGTGCGGCGGTGGTCTCGCTCGCTGGGGAGCGACGACGCGTGGCCGCTCCCGCAATCGCCGCTTTCGCCGTCTCTCTGGTCTGGATGCTGGCCATGCAGAACCCGGACAATCTGCGCCATCTCGCGCCGACGCTGATGCTTGGTGGGCTGCTTGCGGCGACGATGCCGGGACGGCGTGCTGTGCGGGCTGCGGTGATCGGCCTGGCACTGGTGTTGAACAGCTGGCTTGCGGCCACGACCTGGGACCTTGCCGACCCCCGGCCCGCACCGTTGGCCGCCGCCAGCGTCGCCCTGCAAGATCGCGCGCCGGCGCTTTTGGTAACCAACCAGGGCGTTGGCTTCCTACGCGACCGTCTCAACGAGGTCCGGGTCTACGATCTTTTCTATCCGGAAACGGCACATGCCGGAGTTGCCGCTTCGGATCTGCCGGCCTACCGGCTTACCAGCACGCCAATCCCTGCTTGCGAGCTCGCCGCGGTGTTTCCGGGACGGGCATTTGGGGAGCCGGCGCTCCTGCTCTATCGGCTGAACCGGGCGGGACCGGCTCCCGTCTGTGAGTGGGAGCCGCAATAGGCTGAGTTCCCGCCCGGAACGACATATTCCGCTTAAATGGTTGAAATCGATCAGGCCGCCGCCGGCGAGGCCGAAGCGGCGGCGAGCCGCGCGGCGATCTCCGTGACTTCCTTATCGATATAATAGAGCGTGTGGGGGCCGTCGCCGATCAGCTTGGTGCGATCCACCAGCTCGCGGAAGGTTTTCTCCTCCTCGCGTTGCTCCATGATGAACCATTGCAGGAATTCGAAGGTGCCCTGGTCGCCGATCGCCTGGGCCTCGCTCGCCGCGGCGTAGATGTTGCGGGTGACCTTGCGCTCGTGCTCCAGGATCAGCTCGAACAGGTCGCGAACATGCTCAACCGTGATCTTCGGTTCGGGCAGGGCGGCGAAGCTCGGCTGCAGGTCGACATCGATCATGTAGTCGAGGAACTTGCGCATGTGCATCAGCTCCTCGGTGGAATGGTCGAGCAGGAAGGTGGAACAGCCGTCCAGGCTGCGGGCGCCGCACCACGCTCCGGCCTGCATATAGATGTGAGCCGCCTGCAGCTCTCCATTGAGGAGGCCGTTCAAGGTCGGTCCGATCGATCCGAGTGTGTCTTCACTCATGTCTTGGAATCCCCCAGCGAGAAATAGATGCCAGATTAACTGGCAGATCGGCCATTAAGCGGCAAGTGAGGGATCTGAATATTAGATTATTACTATTCTAAACCGTGCAGCCCGGATTTAGGCCGTCTGCGATTCGAGTTGATCGAAAGTTGCAGAGGACGGGGCGGACCGTGAACTTCGCCGGTCGGGTTCTTGGTTCAAATCGTTTCGTTATTTCAGTGCGTTAGTCTGGTATGGTTCGCGTCTTGCCGAGCGGCTCTCCCTATGTCGGCGACTGGCCGAAACGCGTTGGACCGAGAAGATGGGCGCGAATACCGGCCAGGCCGGCGATGCTGTCACTCCCTCTTAATCCGGGGGTAATCTGAATAGGAGAGGAGAGCGGGATGAGGAAAGTGGGCTTCCCATTTCCCGTCCGGCGCTTTCGGACGGTCGCGAGTTCCAATTTCCAGCAAAGCACCTAAGAGGGCAGCACAATGATAACTGAGGGGGAAATCGCCGAGGCGGTGGCGGCGCTGGATACAGCGGAAAAGAGCCGGGTGCAGACCGGGCTCCTGTCCCTGAAATATCCCGGTATGGCGCTCGACGACGCCTATCTGGTCCAGGGCGAATGGGTGCGGCGCAAGCTAGCTGCGGGGCGGACTTCGATCGGCTGGAAGATCGGGCTGACCTCCAAGGCGATGCAGGACGCGCTCAAGATCGATACGCCGGATTCCGGCGTGCTGTTCGACGATATGCTGTTTGAGAACGGGACGACGATCCCCGCGGATCGGTTCATCCAGCCGCGCATCGAGGCGGAGATCGCCTTCGTCATGAAGGCTCCGCTGCAAGGCCCCGGCGTCAGCGTGTTCGACGTCCTGTCGGCGACCGACTACGTCACGCCGGCCCTGGAGATCCTCGACACCCGCATCCTGCGCGCCGACCCGGAGACGGGGAAGACCCGGACCGTGGTCGACACCATTTCCGACAATGCCGCCAATGCCGGCATCGTGCTGGGCGGCCGCGCCATGCGGGTCGACCAGGTTGATCTGCGCTGGATGGGCGCGATCGTGTCGCGCAATGCGGTGGTGGAGGAGACCGGGCTCGGCGGCGGCGTGCTCAACGATCCCGCTGTTGGGATCGCCTGGCTCGCCAACCGGCTAGGGAGCTATGGCGGGCGGATCGAAGCCGGGCAGGTGGTTCTGGCCGGCTCCTTCATCCGCCCGATCGAGGCCGGCCACGGCTCTACGATCATGGGCGACTATGGCCCCTACGGAACGGTCGGCTGCTATTTTGCCTGATTTTGTGAAGTCCGGAATCCCGCTTAGTCTCGCCACTCGATCGGAATGTCTTCGCGGAAGGCGAACCGAACGAGATGGCGGACCACGACGTCCTTGAGCTGCTCCATCTCTTCTTCGTTGCGGGCTGCAAGCGTGAGCGTCAGCGTCTGATCGTTCGCGTCCAACCGGCACGTGCCGATCGCGAAGGAAATCTCTCCATGCTGGGCGTCGAAATTGACCGGCCGCTTGTGCTGGAAGTGCTTGCAGAGCTGCTGCAGGTACTTCGATGCGGACGGCGTGGGCACGTCGGCGATGGCGGTCAGGGTGAGGTCGCCGGCTTGGGTGTCGGTCATGGACGTCTCCAGGGTACGGGTGGCCGTCTCGAGAGCGGAAGTGATGGTCGCGACAGTGTCGGGATCGATCGGCCCCTGGTAAAGGTGCGTGCGTATGGCGGATTTGAGGTCGCGCATGGCGGTTCGGATCTCCTCCGGCCGGTCCGCACCGCCGCGGTGACGGTGCCGGCCTAGCGCACCCTCGGATGCGCCGCCTGCCATTGCCTCGGCCGGCTCCCGCCCGGAGCCGGTCTCGGCGGCTCCATGCTGCCAGCCGTGGCGGCCGCGATGGCGATGACGCCGTCCTCTCGTTTCAGAATGGGAATGCTCGCCCTGTGACCCGGGGCCGGGGATGTCTGTGTGTTTCATGACGATCACATATATCTCGATATGTCGTAAATCAAGATATATCGAAATAGGTCGTGTGACGTCAAGCACGACCGCCGGCGTGCCATGTGTCGGAGGATGCCTTCTTTGGCGGGAGCGAACACGAAAAAGGGGCGGCGACCGGGCCGAATTGGCCGGGTCGCCGCCCCAGGGTGTTTGTCGCGATAGAGCGGTTTCCGCTCAGAGGAAAACATCTGAGCGAAAAAAATTGCTCCTTCCTCCGGCCTTCGCAGGAATGAGCGGAGAGGATTGCGGCTTAGTTCCCGTCCTGTTTGGCCTGATGGGCGCCGTTCACCACCTCGCTGTGCAGCTTCTGCACGCGGGAGTGATAGGGGTGGACCAGATCGGCGAAGTCGGCCTGGGACTGGTAGACCTTGGCGAAGAATTCGTCGTCGGCGATATAGTCCTTCACCACACCGTTCTGCGCCTCGATGAACAGGTCGTAATACTCGTCCGGCGTGTCGAGCATTTCCACGCCTTCGGCTTCGTACTCCTTCACCGCCTTGGAGTTCTCGTAGAGATTGACGGCCTGTGTCATGGTCGCATTCGCCATGATCGCCGTCTCCACGATCGCCTGCAGGTCGGTCGGCAGCTCGTCCCAGAAGTCCTTGCAGATCATCAGCTCGCCGACGTCGGTCTGCTGATGAAGGCCTTGGAGATAGTAGTACTTCCAGATGTTGTTGAGGCCGAGATTGCGGTCGTCGGCCGGGCCGATCCATTCCGCCGCATCGATCGTTCCGCGCTGGGCGGAGGGCACGATGTCGCCGCCGGGCATGGCGACGGCCGGTACGCCCATGGCAGTGTAGGTCTGGCCGGCAATGCCGGGGGGTGAGCGATATTTGATCGAGCGGAACTCGTCCATGTTCTCGAATTTCTTGGAGAACCAGCCGAGTGGGTCGGGCCCCATCGGCTGCATCAGGAAGGGCATGACCCGGTAGCCCATCACGTCCTGGGTCAGCTCCTGATAGAGCTTCTTGCCGTCCCCGGCATAATACCAGGCCATCAGCGATTCCTGGTCCATGCCCGTGCTCGCGGGCACGTTGGAGAACAGCACATAGGCGGGGTGCTTGCCGGACCAGTAGTGCGGCCAGGCATAGCCGGCCTCGACCACGCAGTTGTCGACGGCATCCAGGATCTCGAATGCCTTTACCTCGGCGCCATCCGGCAGAACTTCGACTTCCATGCGGCCGCCGGACATGGCCTCAACGCGATCGCCGAAGTCCTGAAGCAGCTGGAAATAGAGGCTGGAGTTGGGGATCGCGGTCTGGATCCGCATCTCGTAGCTTTCGTCCTGCGCGAAGGCAGCTCCGGCAAGCAGGCAGAGTGCACCGGCGGTGCTGCCGGCCAATAGCCCGATCCTTGAAATCGGCATTGGTAGTCCTCCCAATGTTCGTTGGTTTGTTGATGGTTTTCTCAGGTGTCTCCCGGTCGATATGTCAGTGTGCGTCTCCCTTGCGGTTGCAGGTCGGGGCGGGATCTGGAGATCATTTGAGCGCGTTCGGCAGCCAGAGAACGATTTGCGGGAACAGCACCAAGAGCAGCACGACGATGAGCTGCAGCGCCACGAACTGGGTCATGCCGAGATAGATGTCCCCCATCTTCCAGCGCGGCACGACGCCTTTCAGGAAGTAGGCCGAAAGCGCCATCGGCGGTGTCAACCAGGAGGTCTGGAGCGTCACCGCGATCAGGATGGAGAACCACAGTGGATCGTAGCCCATCTCCACCATGGTCGGCAGGAAGATCGGGACGATGATCAGGACGATCGGGATCCACTCCAGGGGCGAGCCGAGCACGAACACGATGGCGAGGATGATCAGGAGCATCACCGTCGGCGAGAATGGCAGGCTCAAGAGATAGTCCGTGAGCAGGTTTGCCGAGCCCAGCCGGGAGAACACCGCGCCGAAGAAGTTCGCCGAACCGAGCAGGAACATGATCATCGCCGACATCACGAGCGTGGAGTAGACGCAGCGCTTGAAGGCGGCCCAGCTCAGCCGTCGGTAGGCGATCGCCAGCACCAGCGAGGCCAGCCCGCCGCAGGCGGCGGCGTCCGTTGGCGTTGCGATGCCGGCGATGATGACGCCGAGGGTGCAGGCGATCACGATGGTGACCGGGACGATGCCGAGCAGGAGCTCGCGCACCTTCTCCCCGGCGGTGGTCTCGGCGATTTCCTCCAGCGAGAGCGGCGGCCCGAGCTCGGGGTTCATATAGCTGCGGGCGAGCGTGTAGATGATATAGACCGTCGACAGGATCACGCCGGGAATGATCGCCGCCGTGAACAGGTCCGACACCGGCACGCCGACCACCGGCCCCATGACGATCAGGAGGATCGACGGCGGGATCAGGATGCCCAGCGTGCCGCCGGCCGCGATCGCGCCGGCCGACATGCGGGTGTCGTAGCCCGACGACATCATGATCGGCGCGGCCATCACGCCGAGCACGGTAACCGAGGCGCCGACGATGCCGGTTGCCGCGGCAAACACCGTCGCGACCAGGAGAACGATCAGGTAGAGCGAGCCACGCATCCGGCCGAGTAGCAGCCGCAGCGCCTTGAACATGCGCTCCATCAGCCCGGACTGCTCCAGCACGAAGCCCATGAACAGGAACAGGGGGATCGCGGCTAGCGTGGTGTCCCGCATCAGCGCGAAGAACTGATACTGCATCAGCGAGACGACGCGGTGCCCCATGCCCAGATAGCCGAACAGAAGCGAGATGAAGATGAAGGTGAACGCCATCGGATAGCCGGTCAAAAGACCGACGAAGATGAGGCCCAGCGAAATCAAACCCAGCGTGGCATCCGTCATCACGCGGCCTCCTCGCTCTGGCTGCGGAAGCGGCGGTTGGTGACGATGGAAAAAAGGCTTTTGAGGAGTTCCGAAACGCCCTGGATCAGAAGCAGTGCGCCGGTGATCGGCATCACCGTCTTCAGCGGGTAGATGATCGGCATCAGCGGACTGGTCGGGATGCGCTCGCCGCGCTGCCAGGACACCAGCGCGAAGTCGAAGGTCGCGACGGTGAAGAAATACATCGCCGGGAAGAACAGGCAGAGCGTGAACAGCCCGTCGATGACGCCCTGCCAACGCGGCGACAGGACGTTGAACAGAAAGTCGGCGCGCACATGGGAATCCTGGCCCAGCGTGTAGGCCGCTCCGAGCATGAAAAGCGCGCCGTAGAACATGAAGGTGGCGTCGTAGGCCCACATGGTCGGGGCGTTGAAGCCGAAGCGGGCGACCACTTCGTAAACCAGCGCGCCGATCATCGGGATGATCAGCCACGCTGCGGCCTTGCCGACCAGCATGCCCGGAACATCGAGAATGGCAGTGATGCGCCTCAGGCGGGCTTCAGCGGGGCTCATCGGAGAACCGCGCTCCCGCCGCCGGCGAGGAGGGGCGCGGGCCGTCCGCGACCCTGGACCGCGATCGAACGCGGTACCCGTTTCATCCGATGAAGGCGAACCGCGCTACGGCTCGCGCGCCGAGGGCGGGGCGATTGCGGCCCGCTCACAACGCACACTGGAACGACGTCACGCTCATCTTCCCTCCCCAGTGAAAATGAGACTTTTAGCCTCAATAAACCTTATGATGACGCAGGGTGCAATCTCCGATTGGCCCGGGAGCCGGGACCCGATGAGGCTTTCGCCTTCTGTTCCGTTCGGACTTCGCCTGCGTCGGTGCAAGCGGGGGGCGGGAAAGACGATGCTGGTCCGCCCGAATTCCGCTTTGAACCAAAAGCCGATCAACTCCCCCATTGGACAGTGTCCGAAGGCGTTGATCTTGAGCGTGACCACGGAAAAGTCGGTGTCGGCTTTCCGCCGACGTCACGCTTGCAAATAAAATGCGTTCAAACGATCCCTGTGGTCACGACCTGAAAGGTGTGTTCTGGAGCGAAATCAGGAAAAGTGAGTTCCAGTTTTCCGCTCTTTTTCTTATTCGCAGTGCTTGACGACCGCCGCTCCTCTTGCGCCGATCCTCGCTTCGATGGTGGAGCGGTCGGACGTTCGGCCCGACCGCGGTGCGCTCCAGGTCAGACGACCTGGGTGCGCATGTCGTTGCGGTCGATGCCGGCAACCACGACTGGCTTCTTCATGGCGTCGCGCCGGAATGGCTCGCCGAGTTCCTGGTTGATGAGCGCTTCGATCAGCGTGGTCCGCCCGTGCTCCATCTGATCGCGGATCGCCTGGTCGAGCGCCTGGGTGAGCTCGTCCATGGTCTTCGCCGCAACGCCCTGAAGCCCGCAGGCCCGGGCAATACCGGCGTAGCTGACCTGCTCGTCGAGCTCGGTGCCAACGAAATTGTCGTCGAACCAGAGCGTGGAATTGCGCTTTTCCGCGCCCCACTGATAGTTGCGGAACACCACCATGGTGATGCCGGGCCACTCCTTGCGACCGATTGCGGTCAGCTCGGTGACCGCGATGCCGAAGGCGCCATCGCCGGCAAACCCGACCACCGGTGTGTCCGGACAGCCGATCTTGGCGCCGACGATCGCTGGCAGGCCGTAGCCGCAGGGACCGAACAGGCCGGGCGCGAGATATTTCCGGCCCGCCTCGAACGACGGATAGGCGTTGCCGATCGCGCAATTGTTGCCGATGTCGGACGAGATGATGGCCTCACGCGGAAGCGCCGCCTGAATCGCGCGCCAGGCCATGCGCGGACTCATCCAATCCGGCTTGGCGTCGCGGGCGCGCTGGTTCCAGGTCGTGCCGGGATCGTCGTCCTCGTGGTCCATGGAGCTGAGCTGCTGTGCCCAGGTGGACCTGGTGGTCGCGATCAGGTCGCGCCGCTTGCGGCTGGCCTCGTCGTCGGCGCGCTCGGGCAACAGCTCCAGAAGACGGCGCGCGACCTTCCCGGCGTCGCCCACGATCCCGACGCTCACCGCCTTGGTCAGTCCGATGCGCTCCGGCTTGATGTCGACCTGGATGACCTTGGCGTCCTTGGGCCAGTAGTCGATGCCGTAGCCGGGCAGCGTGGAGAACGGGTTGAGCCGGGTGCCCAGCGCCAGCACGACATCGGCCTTGGAGATCAGCTCCATCGCCGCCTTCGAGCCGTTGTAGCCCAGCGGGCCGGCATGCAGCGGGTGCGAGCCGGGGAAGGCATCGTTGTGCTGATAGCCGACGCAGACCGGAGCGTGCAGACGCTCGGCGAGCTCGACCGTATCGCCGATCGCACCGGCGAGCACGACGCCGGCACCGTTCAGGATTACCGGGAAGGAAGCGCTGCCGAGTAGCTTGGCAGCATCGGCAATGGCCGTCTCGCCGCCGCCGGGTCGCTCGAAGTTGACGACGGCAGGGAGCGGCACGTCGATCACCTGGGTCCAGAAATCGCGCGGCACGTTGATCTGGGCCGGGGCGTTGGCGCGCTTGGCCTCGCAGATGACGCGGTTGAGAACCTCCGGGATGCGAGAGGGATCGCGCACCTCTTCCTGGTAGGCGACCATGTCTTCGAACAGCTTCATCTGCTCGACTTCCTGGAACCCGCCTTGGCCCATGGTCTTGTTGGCCGCCTGGGGTGTCACCAGCAACAGTGGGGTATGGTTCCAGTAGGCCGTCTTCACCGCGGTCACGAAGTTGGTGATGCCGGGCCCGTTCTGGGCGATCATCATGGACATCTTGCCGGTGGCGCGGCTGTAGCCGTCGGCCATCATGCCGGCGGAGCCTTCGTGGCCGCAGTCCCAGAAGGTGATGCCGCCGCGGCCGAACAGGTCCGAGATCGGCATCATGGCCGACCCGATGATCCCGAAGGCGTGCTCGATGCCGTGCATCTGGAGCACTTTCACAAACGCCTCTTCCGTCGTCATCCGCATCGGGCGTGTCTCCCCTGTCATCCTGTCTCTCGGCAGGCCGACCGGCGGTCGGCCGCGATCATGTCGCTGGCTTTTTCGCCGATCATGATGGCCGGCGCATTGGTGTTGCCGGACACGATGTCCGGCATGATGGAGCAGTCGGCGACCCTGAGCCCGTGGACGCCGCGAACCCTGAGCCGGGCATCGAGCACGGCGTGGTCTCCCGTTCCCATCGCGCAGGTTCCCGTCGGATGGTAGATCGTGGTGGCGGTGTTGCGCGCCCACTCCAAGAGACCGTCGTCGTCTTCGACGTCCGGCCCTGGACGATATTCCGACGCGATCTTCTCCGCGAGAGGGGCGGCTCCGGCAATCTTGCGGGCAATCTTGATGCCGGCGACCACCGTGTCGCGATCGGTCTGCGTGGCCAGATAGTTCGGACGGATGATCGGCGCGTCCTGGGAGTTGGGCGAACGCAGGCGGATCTCGCCGCGGCTTTCCGGGCGGAGCTGACAGACCGACATTGTGAAGGCGGAGAAGGGGTGCACGCCTTCGCCGGGGCTGTCGGCCGACCAAGGCTGGACGTGAAACTGGATGTCCGGCGTGGCGAGCCGAGGGTCGGTCTTGAGGAAACCGGTGGCGAGGCTCGCCGCCATGGTCATCGGGCCCGTGCGATAGAGCGCATATTCCATGGCAATGCGGCCGCGCCCCCACAGGCTGCGAACCTCGTCGTTGAGGGTGGGTCCTGTGCATTTGTAAACCAGCCGGGCCTGCAGATGGTCCTGCAGGTTTCGGCCGACGTCCGGCCGATCGCAGACAGGGGCGATGCCGTTGGCCTGGAGGTGATCGGCCTCTCCGACGCCGGACAGCATCAGGATCTGCGGCGAGCCGATGGCACCGGCCGACAGGATCACCTCGCCGTCGGCGGCGGCGAAATGGGCGGTGCCGTCGGCACCGACGAACTCGACCCCGCTTGCGCGGCCATCCTCGATGCGCACCCGCTGCACGTGGGCGTGCGTCACGATGCGCAAATTTGCGCGGTTGCGCACCGGCTTCAGAAAGGCGACGGCGGCGCTGCAGCGCCGGCCATTGCGCGCCGTGAATTGGAAGAAGCCGACACCTTCCTGGGTCGCGCCGTTGTAATCGGAGTTGAAGCGGTAGCCGACCGTCTGGGCGGCATCGATCCAAGCGTCGCAAATCGGCCGGACCAGGCGCATGTTGGAGACCGAAAGCGGTCCGCCGGTGCCGTGATAGTCGTCCGCGCCGCGCTCCTGGTCTTCCGAGCGCTTGAACAGCGGCAGCACCTCGTCCCAGCCCCAGCCCTCAAGCCCCATCTGGCGCCAGCGATCGTAGTCTTCCGGTTGGCCCCGAACATAGAGAAGGCCGTTGAGGGAGGAGGAGCCGCCGAGCACCTTGCCGCGCGGCCATTCCAGGCTGCGCCCGTTCAATCCCGGGTCCGGCTCGGTCTTGAAGCACCAGTCGACCGAGGGGTTGTGCATCGTCTTGAAGTAGCCCACGGGCACGTGGATCCAGGGATTGCGGTCCGGTCCGCCGGCCTCGATCAGCACCACGCGCACGGATGGGTCGGCCGACAGCCGGTTCGCGATCACGCACCCCGACGAGCCGGCGCCGACGATCACATAGTCGGCTTTCACCTCTTCCATGCCGTTTCCCACCCGTGTGCACCTTCTGCGTGGTGCTTTCCCTACACAATCTACATTTGATATTGAGACTTCAAGTATCATTTTATAATTTGTTTTGGACTGAGGTGGCTGGGCAAGGCGCGCTGGCGGGGATGACCACGGAGACGAGCTTGCTGCACGGAATTGATGCCGGTGGTCGCCTCACTTAAGGTCGGCCGGCATTTCCTCCGTCTTTCAAGGGGTTGGGTGATCGATCATGGAGGCGCTGGACGAGACGCGGGACACGATCCCCACCAACCTGCGGCTCCTGATGGTGATGGAGGCGGTTGCCGCCGCCGGGGTGCCGGTGACGCCGACCCAGGTGAACCAGGCGCTCGGCCTGCCCAAGCCAACGATCCACCGGCTGTTCGCGACCTTGGAGGAGGAGGGCTTCCTGCAGCGCGACGTGGACGGGCGCAGCTACGCCCCGGGTCGGCGGGCGCGGGAGATGGCCGGCGGCATCCTCTCCTCCCTGCGGTTGCGCACGGCGCGGCTGGCGATCCTGACCCGGATTGCCGAGACGATCGGGGAGACCTGCAACATATCGCTGCCCGAGCGCGATTCCATGATCTATCTGGAACGCGTGGAAACGGCCTGGCCGCTGCGGATCCAGCTTCCGGTCGGCACACGGGTGCCGTTTTACTGCACCGCGTCGGGCAAGATGTATCTGAGCTCGCTACCGAACCGCCATCTCGACCGCTACCTCTCCGCAGCACCTCTGGAGCCGCGCACGCCGCACAGCCTCACCGATCCCGACCGGTTGCGCGCGGCACTTTTGCAAACCAGGGCCGAGGGGTTCGCCAGCGACGACGAGGAATTCATGGAAGGGATGGTCGCCGTGGCAGTCCCGATCCGGGATCTCAACGGGCGCCTGTTCGCGACGCTCTCCTTTCACGCACCGACCCAGCGCTTCGACATTGCACGCGCAAAAACATTTCTGCCGGACCTTCACGCCTCGGCCGCGGAATTGTCCCGGCTCTCCTTCGAGTAAAGCGCCGGGCGAAAAAATGAGTGCGGTTTTTCGCAGAAACCGGCGCGACGGAGCAAAGCGCCGCCTCGGGGCTGTAGCCGGCAATAATCAGAAGGCCGACCGGCGTCGAATGGCGCGGAGTTTAGGCCCGAAACAGGGGGGAGGCATGATCCTCACCGTCAATGCGGGCTCGTCGAGCCTGAAGGTTGCGGTTTTCAATCGCGGCGGAGAGCTCGCCGAGGTCGCCTCCGGCATGGTGGCCCGGATCGGGACCAATGCCGTAATCAAGCTCACCGACGACGTGCGCGGCGAGACCTCGGGCGCGGTCGAGGCGCGCGATCATGGCGAGGCGCTTGCGCGCCTGATCGAGGCGCTGGCCCCGGTTTGGGAGCACCGGCCGCTGTCGGTCGTCGGTCACCGGATCGTACATGGCGGTCCCAACCTGCATGCACCGCGCCTGCTCGACAACGATGTCGTCGCCGAGCTGGAGCGACTGGAACCGCTGGCGCCGCTGCACCAGCCGATCAATCTCGCTTGCGTGCGCGCCGTCGCCGACATCGCGCCAGCCATCCCCCAGGTCGGCTGCTTCGACACCGGCTTTCACCACACCATGCCGTGGACCCAGTCGGCGTTCGCGCTACCCCAGCAGTTCCATGAGGAGGGGCTGCGCCGCTACGGCTTCCACGGGCTCAGCTACACCAGCGTGTCCCGCCGGCTCGAAGCGCTTCGGCCCGACCTTCTCGCCGGTCGGGTGATCATCGCCCATCTCGGCAACGGCGCTTCCATGTGCGCTCTTTCCGAAGGGCGCAGCGTTGCGACCACCATGGGTTTTTCCACCCTCGACGGGCTGGTGATGGGCACCCGTTGCGGCCAGATCGATCCGGGCGCGCTGCTGCATCTGATGCGGGCCTACGGTATGACGCTGGAGGAGTTGGAGCGGCTGCTCTACCGCAAAAGCGGGCTGACCGCGCTCTCCGGAGCCGGGGGCGATATGCGCGACATCGAAGCGGCCGGGACAGATGCGGCCGAAAGCGCGATCGCCTTCTTCGCCGCCCGGGCCAAGCGTGAAATCGGCGGTTTGACGGCGGTGCTCGGCGGGCTGGACGGTCTCGTCTTCTGCGGAGGGATTGGCGAGAACTCAGCCCGCATCCGCAGCGAAATCGTGGATGGGCTCGGCTATCTCGGCCTTAAGATCGACTCGGAAGCCAATATAGCCAACGCTGCGGAGGTCGGCGTCGGCGCGACGCCAATCTTGGTGGTGCGCACCAGCGAGGAGGAGGTCATCGCCGAGGCCGCCCATCGCCTTACGCGTTAAATCCTGTAAAGTCTCGCCGTCGACGTGAAAGCTGCGCGCAGACGCACCTGTCGAGGAGGGAACGATGAAGATCCAAGCGGCCGTGCTGGAGGAGATCGGGCGCCCCACGCCCTATGCCCGTTCGAATCCGCTTCGCATCGAAACCTTGGAGTTGGACGCGCCGCAATCGGGTGAGGTCCTGGTCCGGATGGTTGCCGCCGGCCTGTGCCATTCCGATCTTTCCGTGATCAACGGCGACCGGCCGCGGCCGCTGCCGATGGCGCTGGGCCACGAAGCGGCGGGGATCGTCGAGGCGGTCGGGGCGGACGTTACCGATCTTACGCCGGGCGACCCGGTGGTCTGCGTGTTCGTTCCGAGCTGCGGCCACTGTGCGCCATGTGCGGAAGGGCGGCCGGCCCTGTGCGAGCCGGGGGCGGCGGCGAACGGCGCCGGAACCCTTCTGTCGGGTGGCGTGCGGCTGAGCGGACCGGACGGGCGTGTGCTGCACCATCTGGGAATTTCGTGCTTCGCCGACCATGCCGTGGTGTCGCGCCGCTCCATTGTGAAGATCGACAAAGACATTCCGCTGCACATCGCCGCGTTGATGGGCTGTGCGGTGCTGACGGGTACGGGCGCTGTTTTCAACACCGGTGCGGTGCCGCCGGCCTCCAAGGTCGCCGTCGTCGGGCTGGGCGGCGTCGGGCTTGCCGCCGTCCTGGGAGCGGAGGCGGCCGGCGCGGAGACGATCGTGGCGATCGACATGCTGGACGACAAGCTGGAACTCGCCCTGAAGCTGGGTGCGACCCATGCCTTCAATGCCGCCGATCCCGATCTGACGGAAAAAGTGAAGGACGTGACCAAGGGCGGTGTCGATTCGGCGCTGGAATTTGCCGGCTCGGCCAAGGCCTTGGCGGGCGCCTATCGGATCACGCGCCGGGGCGGGACCACGATCACCGGCGGCCTGCCCAACCCGCAGGCGGTGCTGGAGCTTCCGGCGGTGTCTCTGGTGGCCGAAGAGCGGACGCTGCGCGGCAGCTATCTCGGCTCTGGCGTACCCTCGCGCGACATCCCCCGCTTTCTCGGGCTCTACCGGCGCGGCAAGCTGCCCGTCGACAAGCTTCTGACCCATCGTCTCACGCTCGATGAGATCAACATCGGCTTCGATCGTCTGCACGAAGGCGAGGCAATTCGTCAGGTCGTCGAGTTTTCGTAACCCGCAACGGATAGGGTGTCGAAAGGCCTTGGCCGCTAACAGCGTCGAGCCGCGCTCCGATGCAAAGTAGAAGGATCACGCCATGCAGTTCGCCCGTCGGACAGTCACCAAAGTTGCGGCCTCCGCATTCGCCGCGCTCATTGCCTTCGCGCCGGCGGCGCAGGCCTGTACCGGCATCACGCTGACGGCTAAGGACGGCACCGTCGTGCGTGCACGCACGATGGAATTCAACGTCAATCTTCAGTCGGAGGTCATTCTCGTCCCGCGCGGCTATGAGCGCACGGGTGAGACGCCGGACGGCAAGCCGGGCCTGAAATGGAAGGTCAAGTACGCCAATGTCGGCACCAATCCGGAAGGGCTGCCCTACGTCGTCGATGGGCTGAACGAGAAGGGGCTCTCGATGGGCCTGTTCTACTTCGATCAGTCCGCGAAGTATCAGCCCTATAAGCCGGAGGATGCGTCGAAGACGATGGCCTCCTGGCAGCTCGGCTCCTACATTCTCGATAACTTCGCGACCGTCGAGGAGGTCAAGGCGGCGCTGTCGGACGTCGTCGTCGCGCCGGTCGTCTTCAAGGCGTTCAACATCGTCCTGCCGGTGCATTTCGTGGTGACCGACCCGACCGGGGCTTCGATCGTCATCGAGTATGTCGATGGCAAGCTGAATATTCACGACGATCAGATCGGCATCATCACCAACAATCCGCCGTTCGATTGGCACATGACCAATCTGCAGAACTATGTGAACTTGAGCGTGACGAATTCCGCGCCGCAGAAATTGGGTGACGTGACCATCGAAGGGTTGGGTCAGGGGACCGGCCTACTCGGCATGCCGGGCGATTTCACCTCGCCGTCCCGCTTCGTGCGCGCGGCCATTTTCGCCCATGGCATCGGTCCGGTGGCGAACAGCGACCATGCCGTGTTCCAGGCCTTCCACATCCTGAATAATTTCGACATTCCCAAGGGCGTGGCCCGGGCCGACGAGGCAAGCTCCGACGGCAAGATCTCGGCCGACTACACCCAGTGGACCAGCGCCAACGATCTCGCCAACAAGCGATTCTACTTCCGGACCTACGACAACAGCGACATCCGCTTCGTCGATCTGACCAAACAAAAGCTCGACGGCGACGATATCCAGACCTGGTCGATGGACGGATATGAAGTCGCTCACGAGCTGGGCCAGCCGGAATAGACGTTCTTCAGCGTCTCTGGTTCGCTGTCCGGCGAGCTTGGAGGAATGCGGGGATGCAGCGGGTATCGGCCGACAAATGGTATCGTACGCGGCGGCTGGCCGACGACGTTACCCATATCGACGAGCCTCATATCCGCACGTTCTATCGTTGCAACATCTGGCATGTCCGGGGCCGGGACCAGGACATGTTGGTCGATTCCGGCATGGGCGTGGTCAGTCTCCGCGCCCATGTTGCGCTGGTGAACGAACGGCCGCTGACCGCTGTCGCAAGCCATACCCATTTCGATCATATCGGATGTCATCACGAGTTTGCGGAGCGATGCGTGCACCATGCCGAGGCTGAGATCCTGGCGCATCCGACGCGGCAGGCGACGCTCGCCGATTCTTATGTGAACAACGAGATCTTCACCGCCCTGCCGCCGGAGCCCTATCGCGCAGAAGCCTATGCCGTGGCAGCGGCCCCGGCTACGCGCCTGTTGGGCGACGGCGATGCGATCGACCTCGGCGACCGCTATTTCGAGGTGATCCACACGCCGGGGCATTCGCCGGGCGGAATCGCACTCTATGAGGCGGCGACGCAGATCCTGTTCTCCGGCGATATCGTCTATGACGGACCGCTGGTGGAGGACTGCTACCACTCCGACGCGACTGACTATGTTGCCTCGATGGCGCGGCTCTACGATCTACCGGTGTCGGTGGTCCATGGCGGGCACTTCCCGAGCTATGGTGCGGAACGCCACAAAGAGATCGTCGGTGAGTGGCTGAAGACGAAGGGCGCGCTCTGATCGCGCTTTCGAAGGGGCATCGCCGGGTCAGTTGCCGGTGGGTGGCCTCGTCCGCCAGACGTCGCCATTGAGGGCGCGCTGATAGCCGTAGTCGAACAGCGCCGTCATGTAGTCTTGGTCGAACGGCGCGGGCAGCTCCTTGTCGAAATCGCGGCCGACATAGGTGACGTAGAAGGCGACGCCCCGGCTCTTGGCGATATCGTACATGATCTCGATCGATTGGATGCCGTGGCGTTTGATGATGGTGGAAAGCGAGCGCCCGGCGATGGAGAAGGTGCGCGCCTTGGTCTGCTCGAAGCGCGGCTGCATGGTGTTGTTCATCAGGATGTAGAGGGCGCGTTTGCGCTTATCCAAGGATGCCCGCCGGTCTCGTGTGGCTTTGATTCTCGAGGGAAGGGTCAGAACCTGCATGGTGGATCCGCCGTCCACGTGCATTTCCTTGAAGGTTTCTCCGTCGGCAATCGCGGTGATGTAAACCGGCGGGAATACGCCGGGGATGGCGGCAGACGCCTGCAGGACGTCCAGGAACAGCTTGCGCCGGTTGGGGGCAGGGGTGGCGGCGATCGCGCCCATATCCCAGACCACGGGGCGCTGGGCATCGAGATTGGTGGTCACCACGTAGAGCCGGCGGCCTTTCTTGTGCTCGGCCGCGATCTGGTCGAGCATCCGCTTGGTGACCTTCTGCTCCATGGTTTGGCGAAGCGGCGCCGAGCTCGCCGCGGCCGCACCGCCGATGATGCCGCGTAGGCCGACAATCTGAAAGATCTGGTCGCGACCGATCTCCGTGTAGATAGACTTCAGCTCCTTGTCGTAGGCGGGACCGAGAAACACGAACGGCGCCATCAGCGCGCCGGTCGAGACGCCCGACACCATATCGAAATCCGGGCGTTTGCCGGTCTTGCTGAGGCCAACCATGACGCCGGCGCCATACGCGCCGTCTTCGCCGCCGCCGGAAATCATCAGCCAGTTGACGCTGCCGTGATTGAGGATCTCCATGCCGTTCACGGCGACTTGGTTCATCACTTGCGCCACCACATGATCGCGGAAGTTCGAGCCGTCATCATCGGCGTAGAAGCGGATATTTTCGAAGCCGGGGACGGTTGCCGCCGCCTGGTCGTCCGCATCGAAATCCGGCCGTTCCGGCAACGACGCGCAGCCGGCAAGGGCGAGAAGGGTCAGCGCGAGCGCGGCGACCGGCAGTCGCAGACGCCTGGAACATGTGCCGTACGCCATGGCGGAGCCCCCTTGCAGCATGGCAAATTGTGCGCCTGCAGCCGATTGGCCGGACGCTCGTGCCCCAGTTGCCTCATTCTTAGCCAAATTCGCGCACACCCGCAGCCGAATTCTGCGTGCCCGAACAGGCCCTGGACCGATACGCCCGAAAGGCGAGGCCGACGTGCTTCTCGTGCGGATCGCCGCCTGATCGCGCATTGCATGCAGCTTCCTGGCTTTGCCGGCGAGAGCCTCTATGTGTCGCAGGAGCCCCAGCTCTGAGCCGGAAGCGGTTCAAGCCGCGCGCACTTTGGGCTAAGGGAGGGGGTGCACCGACGTTCGCGGCTTGAGATGAGGAGCGCGCGACGGGGTGCGCGGGCCGTCGGGCAGAGGCGGCCTTGAACTTGCGTGGCCGACGCCCAACAATGAGCGGACTATGGTGACACTTCTCGACACGACCGACCGCCCCGCCGAAATCAGCCGTCCGCGCCATCCGGAAAAGGCGCGCCGGCCCGACACGCCGATGCAGCGCAAGCCGGACTGGCTGCGCGTGAAAGCGCCGGGCTCGCCCGTTTATCGCGACACCCAGAAGATCGTGAAGGACAACGGCCTCGTCACCGTGTGCGAGGAGGCGGGCTGTCCGAATATCGGCGAATGCTGGTCGAAGAAGCACGCCACCTTCATGATCATGGGCGACACCTGCACCCGCGCCTGCGCGTTCTGCAATGTGCGTACCGGCATGCCGGAGCCGCTCGACGGCGAAGAGCCGCGCAAGGTGGCGGAAGCCGTCGCCATGCTCGGGCTGCAGCATGTGGTGATCACGTCCGTCGATCGGGACGACCTCGCCGACGGCGGCGCGGAGCATTTCGTGGAGGTGATTTCCGCAATCCGCGCGGCCGCGCCCGGTACGACCATTGAGATTCTGACGCCGGATTTCCTGCGCAAGCCCGGTGCGCTGGAGCGCGTCGTCGAAGCCAAGCCGGACGTCTTCAACCACAATCTGGAAACCGTGCCCGGGCTTTATCTGACCGTCCGCCCCGGTGCGCGCTACTACCACTCCATCCGATTGCTGGACCGGGTGAAGCAGCTCGATCCGACCATGTTCACCAAGTCCGGCATCATGGTCGGGCTCGGGGAGGAGCGGAACCAGGTTCTGCAGCTCATGGACGATCTGCGCTCGGCGGATGTGGACTTTCTGACGATCGGCCAGTACCTGCAGCCGACCCGCAAGCACCACGTGGTTGAACGGTTCGTGACGCCGGAGGAGTTCAAGTCCTACGAGGCGATCGCCTATGCCAAGGGCTTCTTGATGGTCTCGTCGAGCCCGCTGACCCGCTCGTCGCATCATGCCGGAGAGGATTTCGCCCGGCTGAAGGCGGCCCGCGAAGCCAGATCACAATGATGTCGGGTCGCTTCGAGCTTTGATCGCGAACCACGACGGCGGGCCGGACGTTAGCGCAGAGAGCGAGTTTGCCGGTGCCGCGTTTCGTCTCTGAATTGAATCTAGCCCGTGTCGGACCGAAAGACCCCGATGCCGCATTTTGAAACCACACGCCGCGTCGCCCATACCGCCGAGGACATGTTCGACCTTGTTGCGGACGTGGAGAAGTATCCGAATTTCGTTCCGCTGTGCCAGTCGCTGACGGTGCGCGGACGGCGCGAACAGGACGACGGGACCGAGCTCCTGATCGCCGACATGACGGTCGCCTACCGCTTTATCCGGGAGACGTTCACGTCGCGGGTGCAACTCGACCGCGCCAATCAAACGATCTTCGTGGAGTATTTGGACGGGCCGTTCCGGCACATGGAAAACCGCTGGACCTTCAAACCGATCGACGAGGGTCACTGCGAGGTCGGCTTTTTCATCAACTACGAGTTCAAAAGCCGAGCGCTGGCCGCCGTCATGGGTTCGGTGTTCGACCGCGCCTTCCGCCGGTTCGCTACGGCCTTCGAAGAGCGCGCTGACGAGGTCTACGGGACCTGAATAAACAAGGTCTTCTTCTTCGTTCGCGCCATCTCGCCGTGCTCGCGGCTGCGCGGGCGCGGCCAGCAGAGGTGTGTTCCTTCGCCTCAAGCCCTTCCGCTCAGATGGAACCATCCGACCGTTTCACGCCGCCATCGCGAGCCGTGGGCCGGACTGGCGATAGGCCAGGGCTTCGGCCAGGTGCACCCGGCGCACTCGATCCGACTCGTCGAGGTCCGCCAGCGTGCGGGCGACCTTCAACACCCGGTGATAGCCACGGGCCGATAAGCGCATCGCCTCGGCCGCATCCGCAAGCAGCCGGGCGCCGTCCGTATCCGGCGTGGCGATCTCTTCAATCAGCGACGGACCGCATTCGGCGTTGGTGCGCATCGGGACATTCAAGGCCGCGAAGCGATCGGCCTGGCGGGTCCGGGCCGCACTCACGCGGGCGGCGACTTCCCGCGAGCCTTCCGTGGGCGCGGGTAGCGCGAGATCGGCGGCCGTGACGGCGGCGACATCGATCCGCACATCAATCCTGTCCAGGAACGGGCCGGAGAGGCGGGCCTGATAGTCTGCGGCGCAGCGGTCCCCGCGCCGGCACTGATGGCCGGGCTCACCATAGTAGCCGCATCGGCACGGGTTCATGGCGCAAACGAGCTGGAATTGCGCGGGATAGCTGACCCGATGGTTGGCGCGCGCGATCACGGCCCGGGCGGTCTCTAGCGGTTCGCGCAAGGCGTCGAGCACCTGGGGCGCGAACTCCGGCAATTCGTCGAGAAAGAGCACGCCGAGATGGGCCAGGGACGCCTCGCCCGGCCGCGCCCGGATTCCGCCACCAACCATGGCCGCGCTGGAGGCGGAATGGTGCGGCGCGCGAAACGGCCGCCGGCTCGACAGGCGCCCTTCGGCGAGCTGCCCCGCAATCGACTGCACCATGGAAACTTCCAACAGTTCCCGTGGCGACAGAGCGGGCAGGATAGTGGGCAGGCGTTGCGCCAGCATCGACTTGCCGGCGCCGGGCGGGCCGACCATCAGGAGATTGTGCCCACCGGCCGCGGCGATTTCGAGCGCGCGCTTGGCGGTTTCCTGACCCTTGACGTCGGCGAGGTCCCCTTGCGGCAGGGCCTCGTCGCGGATCTTCGGATCCGGTCGCGATAGCACCTGTGTGCCTTTGAAATGATTGGCGAGCGCGATCAGGCTGCGCGGGGCGAGGATCGCCATGTCGCCGGAAGCCCAGGCCGCCTCGGGGCCGGATGCGGACGGGCAGATCAGGCCCTTGGAGAGGGCGTTGGCGCCGATTGCCGCCGGCAGGACGCCGGCGACGGGCGCGATGGTTCCGTCAAGCGAGAGCTCGCCGAGCACCACATAGTCGAGCACCTGGTCCGCCGGCAGCACCCCCATTGCGGCCATCAACCCGACGGCGATCGGCAGATCGTAGTGACTGCCTTCCTTGGGCAGGTCGGCGGGAGCGAGATTGACCGTGATGCGCTTGGGCGGGAGCGATAGCCCGGATGCTATCAGGGCGGAACGCACCCGCTCGCGACTTTCCGCTACGGCTTTGTCCGGCAGGCCGACGATGGTGAAGGCGACCGCCCCCGGTCCGATCTGGACCTGCACGTCGACCGGCACCGCCTCGACGCCCTGAAAGGCCACCGTGGTCACGTGGGACACCATCTTGCCACCCCTCTTCGCCCGAACCGCAATTCAGGGTAGTCGATCGGGCGAAGTGTGGCAAGAACAAGACGTGAACAATTCGGGCGTTTCCAAGCGAAGCGCACGCCGCTTCGCCTCGAAATGCCGTCCTGGAGGCTAGAAGAAGCTCCGGCGCTGCCACCAGCCGCGCTTGGCGCGAGGCTTGTCCTCGTCGTCTGCGCCATCGCCCGTCTCCGCTTCGGCGGGCTCGCCACCACCGGTGGGGCCATGGATCGGATGCAGAGCCGCCTGCGCAGTCTCCTCCGTGCCGCTGTCCTCATCGGACGCGGCCTCGACCGGCTCTTCGCTCTCCTCCGGTCCGGCCAGGCTCGGCGCCGGTTCCGCCGGCGTCTCGGGCTTGGGAGCAGCTTCGGGCGCTTCGACCTTCGCCGACGCATCGACTGCATCCTGAGCGGATTCCGCGACGGATTCGTCGGCGACAGCGGCCGGAGCCGGCCTCTCGTCCTCCGCGGAAGCGGCTTCGGTCTCGGCCTCTTTGGCCCCGTCCGCTTCGGTGTCGGCAATCTCGGCCGGCGCGGACTGCGCGCCGTCGGTCGCGGCCGTCGCGTCGGCAGCCGGTGCGGATTCGCCCTGCGCCTCGGTGTCCTCGCTGGTCGCGGCTTCGTCCTCGCCGCGTTCCCGGCGATTGCGGCGTCCGCCCCGACGGCCACGGCGGCGGCGCGGCTTGTTGTCGTCCTCGGCCCCGGCCTCGCTCTGATCGGCGCCCTCGGCGGTCTCTTCCGAGCCTTCCTCCTGCGCGCTTTCGGTCGTCTCCTCGGCATTGGTGGGCGGGGTGTCGGCCGTTGCCTCCTGAGGTGCGCTGTCGGCTTCGGCGTCCGATCCGCTGCGGCGACCGCGCCGGCGGCGCTTGCGGCGGCGCTGGTTGCCGTCTCCGCTCTCCTGTGCCGGCTGCGGTTCGGCCGGGGCCGGTGCAGGAGCCTCTTGGACCTCCGGTTCGATCTCGATCACCGCCTGGGGCGGAGCCTCGCCTTCCGCGCGCTCCACCGGCTCGCGGTTGTCGATTTCCAAATGCTTGGTGCCCAGGCTGTCATCCGCCGCGATCGCCACGGTCAGCCCGAAGCGCGCTTCCAACTCGGCCAGGTGGTGGCGCTTCTGGTTCAGGATATAAAGCGCGACCTCCACCGGCGTGCGCACGGTCAAATGATGGGTCGCGGTCCGCAGAAGATGATCTTCCAGCGCGCGCAGCACATAGAGCGCCACGGAATCGGTGGAGCGCACGATGCCGGTGCCGTGGCAATGGGCGCAGAGCGTCGTGGAGCTCTCCACTACGCCCTGGCGGATGCGCTGACGCGACATCTCCAACAGGCCGAAGTGCGAGATCCGGCCGACCTGGATGCGAGCGCGATCGACCTTCAGACATTCCTTGAGCTTGCGCTCGACCGACCGGTTGTTGCGCTTCTCCTCCATGTCGATGAAGTCGATCACGATCAGGCCGGCAAGGTCGCGCAGCCGGAGCTGGCGGGCGATCTCCTCCGAGGCTTCCAGATTGGTCTGGAGCGCGGTCGCCTCGATGTTGTGCTCGCGCGTGGCGCGGCCGGAGTTCACGTCGATGGAGACCAGGGCCTCCGTCGGGTTCAGCACGATATAGCCGCCCGACGGCAGAGTCACCTGCGGCGAGAACATCGCATCGAGCTGCGCCTCCACGCCGAAACGGGTGAAGATCGGCGTGATCTCGCGATAGGGCTTCACGTTCTTGGCATGGCTCGGCATGAGCATGCGCATGAACTCTTTCGCCTCGCGATAGGCGGCCTCGCCGTGGACGAGGATCTCGTCGATGTCCTTGTTGTAGAGGTCGCGGATCGACCGCTTGATCAGGCTGCCTTCCTCGTAGACGAGCGTCGGCGCCACCGATTTCAGCGTCAGATCGCGCACGTTTTCCCACATGCGCAGAAGATATTCGAAATCGCGCCGGATCTCCGCCTTGGTGCGGCTTGCGCCGGCGGTGCGCAGGATCACGCCCATACCTTCCGGCACGTCGAGATCGCTGACGATCTCCTTCAGCCGCTTGCGGTCTTGAGGCGTGGTGATCTTGCGCGAAATGCCGCCGCCGCGGGCGGTGTTCGGCATCAGGACGGAGTAGCGGCCTGCGAGCGAGAGATAGGTGGTCAGCGCCGCGCCCTTGGTGCCGCGCTCTTCCTTGACGACCTGGACCAACAGGATCTGGCGGCGCTTGATGACCTCCTGGATCTTGTAGGTCTTGCGAGCCGGGCGCTGGCGCCGCTCCATCGCCTCGTCGAGCGCGTCTTCCGCTCCGACCGATTCGACGGTGTCGTCGTCACCCTCGGTGTCGCTGTCGCCGTTGTCTCCGTTCTCGCCCGCCTCCGAGGCGCTCGGGGCGGCCTTCTCGGGACGCTCGCCATCCTCGTCCGCGGTTTCGGAGCTCTTGGCTTCGGCCTCGTCGCTCTCCACTGCAGCGCGCTTGGCTTTGGAGCGCGACTTCTGAGGCTGATCCTCCGACTTGGACTGGGCGCGCGCCTCTTCGGCTTCCGCGTCCAGAAGAGCCTGCCGATCGGCGTGGGGGATCTGGTAGTAGTCGGGATGAATCTCGTTGAAGGCGAGGAAACCGTGGCGATTGCCGCCATAGTCGACGAAGGCGGCCTGCAGCGATGGCTCCACGCGCGTCACCTTTGCCAGGTAGATATTGCCCCGCAACGGCTTGCGGGCGGCGGCTTCGAAGTCGAAATCCTCGACCCGGTTACCGCGAACGACGACGACGCGCGTCTCTTCCGGGTGGGCTGCGTCGACGAGCATCTTGTTGGCCATAGGGCGAAAGCTCCTTGCCTCCAGACCCCGGGGGCGGCGGCGCAACCGCGCGCGCCGGTGGCCGGGGGGAGGCGATCTGGGTCGTTGAAACGATCACGGATGGGAAAGCGTCGCTGCGTGCGCCCCGGCAGAGGATGAGCTGACCCGGACTAGCGGGCAGGTTGGCCATCATGCGTTCGGAAAGGGGCAGCGCCGGGTCACGCGCTCGAACAATTCAATATCGATCCGCCGCGATTTTTCGAGAATCGCGGCGAGCGGATGCGCCGTTTGTCGTTCGGCGGCCATTGCTGCGCCACACATGAACCCTACAGCGCGGTTCGCACATGCGAACTCACTGGACGGGCTCCGTGTCCATCGAAGGAGCCGGGGCTCCGGCGCACGCTCAGGCTTCCCGTCCGGTCTGCTCGCCGATCCAAAAACACGCCACATGGCGTTCGAAGGATGATGGAGAGCTCTGATAAGGCAGCGCCTGCACCCTCCAACGGGAACGGCAAGGCCCGGAAAAGGAAATCATCCACAAGACAGATATTTACGGTTCTGTGTTGCAATTGGCAAGCAATTGATGGCGCACCGGAGATGACGGTCCGCGGATGGCAGCCGGGCGTTAACGGCAGGGCGATAATCCGCTATAGGCCGCAGCCGAGGCGCCGGGGGAAAGCGCGAAGGAATGAGGTGAGACAGGATGCGTGAAGGCCGGACCGCCAGCCGAGTGATCGCTGTGCTGATGGCGATCCTTCTCGCAGGTGCGATCGCACGCCCGGCCGACGCCGCCGCGCCGGACGATGACACGGAGGCGGTCGCGACCGGCGCACGGGTGGAGGGCGACGGCGAGCGCACGCGATTCGTGATCGATGTCGCCAAGGCGGTGGAATTCGGTACGTTCGTGCTTCCCGATCCGCGTCGCGTGATTATCGATCTTGCCAATGTGCGCTTCGATCTGTCTCCCGACGCCGGCCGAAAGGGCGCCGGCCTGGTGACGGCCTGGCGCTACGGCCAGTTCGCTCAGGGCCAGGCGCGCATCGTGCTCGACGTCGATGGGCCGGTGTCGGTGGAGCACGCCTTCTATCTGCCGCCGGTGGCCGATCAGCCCGGTCATCTGGTCGTCGACCTGGTGTCCGCCAGCGAGACGGACTTTCAGGCCGCCGTGAAAACGAGCCGCGGACGATCCGCCGGTGCGGAACCCGCACTCGCGACACCGACCGAGCCCGTTGGCGGGTCGAAGCCGGTGGTCGTTCTCGATCCCGGCCACGGCGGCGTCGACCCCGGCGCGGTCGGGGAGGGGGGCGTGTTCGAGAAAGACGTGGTCCTGACCTTCGCGAGCGAGCTGAAGAAAAAGCTGGAGGCGACCGACGACGTTGAGGTGCGCATGACCCGCGACGACGATCGCTTCTTGTCGCTGCGTCAGCGCGTGGAGGTCGCGCGTGGCTATGGCGCGGACTTGTTCGTCTCGATTCACGCCGATTCTGCGCCCCAGGACTATGTGCGCGGCGCGACCGTCTATACTCTCTCGGAGCGCCCCTCAGACGCCCAGGCCGCCGCGATCGCGGCACGGGAAAATCGGTCCGACGTGCTTGCCGGTATCGAAGTCGACGAGACCACCGACGAGGTCACCGACATTCTGATCGACTTGGCGCGCCGGGAAACCAAGGTGTTCTCCCACCACTTCGCCGAGGATGCGATCCAGCAGCTCGGAACGGCGGTGCTGATGCACAAAAATCCGCACCGGTCCGCGCGTTTCCGGGTGCTCAAGGCGCACGATATTCCCTCGGTCCTGATCGAGCTGGGCTATCTCTCAAACGCGCACGACGAGCAGCTTTTGACCGATCCGTCGTGGCGCGATCGAGCTTCGGATGCGTTGAGCGCGGCGGTGGAGCGCTTTTTCGGCCCCCGGCTTGCCCAGGGAAAAGGGGACACGGTTCCGCAATGATTGCCCCGAAGCGACCACTTTTTGGGCATATTCAAGGGAAGCTTAAGAGCTTCGGTTCAAACGATCGTGATGGGAGCCGTGGTTCTTGCGTCATTCGGGCGCCGGACGCTATGGCTTGAGTTTCTCGGGCCGAAGAGTGGGCGACCGGTGGGAAGGCTGCCGGGCGGGACGTGCGGATCGCGAGGCATGGATCCGGTGAACGTGGTGAGACCGTCGCCGGCGAGCGTGTCAGGCGATGTCGCAGACGGCGGACGGATCGGGATTGAGAGAGGCGTGTCGTTCCCTCGTGGAGGCAGGACGGCACCCCGACGCACCCTTTGGGCGGAGTTGAATACGGCACGATGCGCTTTCTTGTGAACACCATCGGCTATCTGGTCGGCATCGGCGTGGTCCTGGGCCTGATCGCCGCCGGCGCTGTCGGCTATTATGTGTACATGATGTCCGAGGATCTCCCGGACTACACGCAGTTGCGCAACTACGAGCCGCCGGTGATGACGCGTATCCACGCGTCCGACGGCAGCCTGGTTGCCGAATATGCGCGCGAGAAGCGCTTGTTCCTGCCGATCCAGGCGATCCCGGCGGTGATCAAGGAAGCCTTCCTCTCCGCCGAGGACAAGACCTTCTACACTCACAACGGCATCGACCTCGGCGGCATCGTGCGGGCCGCGGTCACCAACTTCCGCAACCGGGGAAGCGGTCGCCGGCCGGTCGGCGCCTCGACGATCACCCAGCAGGTCGCCAAGAACTTCCTTTTGACCAACGAGGTCTCGATCGAACGTAAGATCAAGGAAGCGATCCTGGCGCTACGGATCGAGCAGGCCTACACCAAGGACCGCATTCTCGAGCTGTACCTCAACGAGATCTATCTCGGCATGGGCGCCTACGGCGTCGCAGCGGCTGCGCTCGTCTATTTCGACAAGTCGGTGCACGAGCTGTCGATCGCGGAAGTCGCCTACCTGGCGGCGCTGCCGAAGGCACCGAACAACTACAATCCGTTCCGCGAGCCCGCGCGCGCCATCGAGCGCCGCAACTGGGTGATCGATCGGATGCTGGAGAACGGCTACATCACCGAGTCGGAGGCCGAGCAGGCCAAGAACGAGCCGCTGAAGGTGACGCCGCGTGACACCGGCTCGCATCTGTTCGCCTCGGACTATTTCGCCGAGGAGGTGCGCCGCCATCTGGCCAACATGTACGGCGAGAAGGGGCTATACGAAGGCGGCCTGTCGGTGCGCACGACGCTTAATCCCGAGCTTCAGGTCATGGCCCGCAACGCCCTCATGGACGGCCTGATCGATTTCGATGTCCGGCGCACCGGCTGGCGCGGTCCGGTCACCACGGTCGATCTCGGCAACGGGGCCGACTGGGGCGCGCGGGTTGGCGAAGTGAATGCCTATTCCGACTTGCCGGAGTGGCGGCTTGCCGTCGTCCTGTCGGTGGACGGCAACGAGGCGCAGATCGGCCTGCAACCGGAACGGCTCGTGTCCGGCGCCCTGTCGATCGAGCGCGAGCGCGGCCGCATTCCGTTCAAGGATGTCGCCTGGCGCCGGATCCAGCACGGACCGAAGCCGGGACAGGACTATGCGCACTACACCGGTGTGCGCAACATGACCGACCTGCTGCAGCGCGGCGACGTCGTTTATGTCGAGAAGGACGAAAGCGCGGACGGCGACGACGTCTACAATCTGCGCCAGGTGCCGGAAGTCTCCGGCGCGATCGTGGCCATGGATCCGCACACCGGACGCGTGCTGGCGATGGTCGGCGGCTTTTCCTTCGCCGAAAGCGAGTTCAACCGGGCCACCCAGGCCTATCGCCAGCCCGGCTCCTCGTTCAAACCGTTCGTCTACGCCACAGCGCTCGACAATGGCTATACGCCGGCCTCGATCGTGGTCGATGGTCCGATCGAGATCGATCCGGGCGCGGGCCAGGCGGTGTGGCGGCCAAAGAACTATGGCGGCAAATATGCCGGTCCGCGCACCCTGCGCTATGGCATCGAGCGCTCGCGCAACCTGATGACGGTGCGGCTCGCCAAAGACATGGGTATGCCGCTGATCGTCGAATATGCGCGGCGGTTCGGCATCTACGACAATCTGAAGCCGTTCCTGTCGATGTCGCTCGGTGCCGGTGAAACCACGGTGATGCGGATGGTCGGGGCCTACTCGATCATCGCCAACAGCGGACAGAAGGTGACGCCGACGCTGATCGACCGCATTCAGGACCGTTATGGTCGCACGATCTATCGTCACGACGATCGGATCTGTCAGGGGTGTGTCGCGGAGAGCTGGCACGACCAGCCCGATCCGACCATCATCGACGAGTCGGAATATGTGCTCGACCCGATGACCGCCTACCAGATCACCTCCATGATGGAAGGCGTGGTCCAGCGCGGCACGGCCACCCGGGTGCGGGCCGTCGGCAAGCCGATCGCCGGCAAGACGGGCACGACCAACGACGAGCGTGATGCCTGGTTCGTGGGCTTCACCCCGGACCTCGTTGCCGGTGTCTATGTGGGCTACGACAATCCGCGGCCGATGGGCCGCGGCGCCACCGGTGGCCAGGTTGCCGCGCCGATCTTCATCGACTTCATGAAGAGCGCGTTGGCCGATACCCCGGGGGTGGAGTTCCGCGTCCCCGAAGGCATCAAGCTGGTGCCGGTCTATGCCAGCACTGGCCAGCCTGCACCGAGCGGCGGTGCCGGCGTGATCCTGGAGGCGTTCAAGCCCGGCACGGCGCCCGGCGACACCTTCTCCGTGATCGGCCTCAACAGCGGCAAATCCTCGCGCTCCACCGTGACGCGCGAAAGCGAGCGTGCCGTCCTGTCCGGTACCGGCGGCCTCTACTGAGGCCGCCTCGCGGCGGATTTCCGATAAGGTCCGGACGGCGCGTTGCGTATGGCGCGCTCGCGCCTTATGTCGGGCAGTTCCCGGCGCGGCGCCGTCCGCGCCGAGCCCCCTTCTTTCCCTGATCCCGGATAGTGGAATGAGACCCGAGACCACCAACACCATCGAAGAAATCAAGCAGGCGTTGGGCCTGCTGAGGAGGTATCTTTGACTGGGAAACGGCACTCAAGCGGCTCGATGAGCTGAACGCGAAGGCGGAGGATCCGAGCCTCTGGAACGATCCGGGCGAAGCTCAGGCGCTCATGCGCGAGCGCCAGATGCTGGAGGATCAGATTTCGGCGGTTCGCCGGCTCGAGCAGGAGCTCGCCGACACCGTCGACCTGATCGAACTCGGCGAGATGGAAGAGGAAGCGAGCGTCGTGGAGGACGCGGAGGCGCAGTTGAAGGCGCTTCTGGCCGAATGCGACCGCCGCCAGGTCGAAGCGATGCTGTCCGGCGAGGCCGACGGCAACGACGCCTATCTGGAAGTCCACGCCGGTGCCGGCGGCACGGAAAGCCAGGACTGGGCGCAGATGCTTCTGCGCATGTACGTACGCTGGGCGGAGCGTGCGGGCTACAAGGTCGAGACGCTCGAAGTCCATGACGGCGAAGAGGCGGGCATCAAGTCGGCCACGATCCTGGTCAAGGGCCACAACGCCTATGGCTGGCTCAAGACCGAATCGGGTGTGCACCGTCTGGTGCGGATTTCTCCGTTCGACAGCCAGGCGCGCCGCCACACCTCGTTCGCTTCGATCTGGGTCTATCCGGTGATCGACGATTCGATCGACATCGAGATCAACGAGTCCGACGTCCGCACCGACACCTATCGCTCGTCCGGCGCCGGCGGTCAGCACGTCAACACCACCGATTCCGCGGTGCGCCTGACCCATATTCCATCCGGCATCGTGGTAGCCTGCCAGGCCGGTCGCTCTCAGCATCAGAACCGCGCTCAGGCGTGGGACATGCTGCGCGCCCGCCTCTATGAGGCGGAGCTGAAGAAGCGGGAAGAAAAGGCGATGGCGGAGGCCGCGTCCAAGTCGGACATCGGCTGGGGCCACCAGATCCGCTCCTATGTCCTGCAGCCCTATCAGCTCGTTAAGGATCTCCGGACCGGGGTGGAGAACACCTCGCCCCAGGCGGTGCTCGACGGCGATCTGAACGGCTTCATGGAAGCCACGCTCGCCCAGCGGGCCCACGGCGATACGGGTGTCGAAATCGAGGATGTGGACTGAGCAAACCCAGGAAAAGTGGGAACCGGTTTTCCATCCGGGTTTGCGGAGAGAGACAGCAAACCCAGGAAAAGTGGGAACGGGTTTGGGTTTTCGCCCTCACGCCGGGTTCGCTGGGCTCACCGGCTCCGGGTGGGCGGCCTGACCGGCCGGCGGGCAGTCGCCCGCTGGCTTCGCGAATTTCAGAAAAGTGGGAACCGGTTTTCCATCCGGGTTTGCGGTCTTCCGTTAGCGCTCGCCCAATACGCCGCTCATTCCCGCATTTGCGAGAATGAGCGGGTGGCGTGGTCCCGTCGTATAGGGTTCGCCCCGCCTGCCGGCACCGAAAGGGCAGCCAAAGGAACCCTCCCGCAGGCACGCGGAGCCGAGGTTCACGTCCGGATGATCTCCAGCGGCTTGTAGAAGCCGGGCGTGAGCCCGGCCTCGGAGCGGGCGCGGTCGTTGAAGGGCGGCTTCAGCGGGCTGCGAAAGTGCTTGCGCACCAGCGCGTGGAAGGTCGGCTCATAGGGCCGTTTCTCCCGGTCGCAGAGGAATTTGAACCACTTGGCGCCGAAATGGACGTGTTTCTTCTCGTCCTCGTAGATGCGCCGTAGGACGGCCGCGTCCGCCTCGTCTCCCCGCGCTTCGGCCTTTTCGATCATCGAGGGCGTGACGTCCAGGCCGCGCGCTTCCAGCACCAGCGGCACGATCGCAAGCCGGGCCGCCAGATCGTGACCGGTCTCCTCCGCCGCCTGCCACAGACCGTCATGGGCGGGAAGGTCGCCATAGCTGGCGCCGAAATCGGCCAGCCGGGCCTGCAGCAGCCCGAAGTGGATGCTCTCTTCCAGCCCCACCGTCACCCAGTCGTCGAAAAAGGACCGCGGCACCGGCTCGCCGGCAAAGCGCCCGACGATGTCCCAGGCAAGATCGACGGCATTGAGCTCGATATGGGCGAGCGCGTGCAGCAACGCGATATGGCCCGCCCGGCTGTCGCCGGAGCGCTTCGGCATATCGCGTGGTGCAAGCAGCATCGGCCGTTCCGGCCGTCCGGGGCGCGTGGGGACCGGCGGATCCAGCGGGGTCCGCTTCAACGATAAGGTGCGATCGAACCACAGCTTTGCCGTCGTGCGGGCGAGCGCGATCTTGCGATCGAGATCGGCCGTGGCGACGACGGTTCGCGCGCCGGCCGCCAGCGAGGCCGGCGCTTCGAGAGGGGTGTCGGAAGCGGTCGTCACAGGTTCTTGGCGGCCTCCAGAACCGCTTCGGCGTGACCGGCAACCTTCACTTTCCGCCAGATTTTCGCGATCGTGCCGTCAGAATTGATCAGGAAGGTGGCGCGCTCCACACCCATGAACTTTCGGCCGTACATGGATTTTTCGACCCAAACGCCATAGCTTTGACATACGGTTTTGTCTTCGTCCGAAGCCAGGGCCACTGCGAGGTCGTGTTTCGACCTGAACTTGTTGTGGCTGGCCACCGAATCGGGCGAGATCCCGACCACCGGAACGCCGAGGTCGGAGAAGCGGGGCATCAGCTCGGAAAAGCCCACAGCCTCTTTGGTGCAGCCTGAGGTGTCGTCCTTGGGATAGAAATAGAGGACGACCGGCTTGCCGCTGAACGACGACAGGGAGATCTCGCCGAGCGTGTCCGTTGAGAGCTTGAAGTCCGGTGCCTGATCGCCTTCCGACAGGGTGTTCATGGGCAAGGCCTCGCGTTGGAGAGAAAGGGTCGAGTTCCGAGGTGGGAAGCGAAGCAATCACGACTGGTTTTCGCTTCGCACGAACCTGGGTTTTGCCTGCCCGACGCGTGCGGTCAAGCGGTCCGATCGGCGCGGGCTGGTTCCGCCGGCCTGAGCGGAACGCGCGCGTATGAAGCCACAGAGGAGACACGTGGGAGGCAGACGCTTGCGGCCGACACTGCCGGTGGCGCGACGACGGCGAAGGGGGCTGCGTCTCCTTGGCCTGGTCGCTGTGGCGTTGGTCGGCCTTTTTCTCGCCCTCTCCGTTCGGGTGTGGGTCGCGCCGCTGACGATTCCTTCGGCGGACCGGACCGCCCGGTCAATCCTGCGCGAACTCGCCGGCGACGACGGGCGGGTGTCGGTGGGTGGCGTTTCTTTGGCCTGGACGCCGCAGCATGCGATCGAGATCGTGGTGCGGGACGTGACGCTGCGCGGCCCTGCTGGCGCGCTGGACACCCCCGAGGTGGTGTTCGACGTTGCGACCGGCTCGCTGCTGTCGGGCACCGTGCAGGTGCATTCGATCTCGATTTCCGATCCGGTTCTGGAGGTGAACTATCCCTCGCTCGGGAAGATGAACCTGCCGCAGCGCGATCGCTCGGCGGAGGACCCACCGATTCCGCTCGACATGCTGCCGGTCGCCGAACAGCGTCTGGCCCGCATTTCCACCCTGGCCCGGCGCTACGGGCTGTCGGCGCTGCACATCCTCAATGGCGAGCTCAGGCTTCCCAATCTCGACCCGCGGCTTGCCGACCGGACCTTCACCGCGATCGACGCCACCTTCCGTCCCGAAGCCGATGGCGATGTTGCCATCGATGCGCTCGGTCAGGCTGACAGCGGAAGCTGGCGGATCGCCATCAATCGCGCCAGCGCCGGCGATGGGTCCCAGCTCACCGCGTCTGCTCATGGCATCGGCCTGACGGATTTTGTCGACCTTCCGATCATTCGCTCCGGCTTCCTGGTTTCGCCGAAGATCTCTGCCAAATTCGCCCCTTCCGGGGCGCTCGACGAGGCCAAGATGGAGGTCACGGTCGACGAGGGTGTGTTCCAGATCGCCAAGGACCCCTCCCGCAGCGTCGATCATCTGCAGGTGACCGCGACCTGGAGTGCCAAGAACAACTTGATCACGCTGGCGCCGGTCGAGCTTCTGGCCGGTGCGACGTCGATGACGGGCAACGGCGTTCTGACGCCGCCCGATCGGACCGACGGTCCCTGGAAGTATCAACTGCAGACTGATGCGGCACGCATCGGACCGGACGATATCGACGGGCCGCCGCTGGAGCTGCTTGAGCTGTCGGTGGCGGGCACCATCGAACCGGGGCGCAGCTATCTGTCGTTCGATCGCCTGACGGCCCGCTCGAACCTCGGCTCGATCTACGGAGTGGGCTCGCTGGACTTCGGGCCGCATGGGCCGACCCTGGCCGCCGCCCTACGCCTGTCGGAGATGTCGGTCGCGACGCTTATGCGTATGTGGCCGGTCATCCTGGGCTACGAGGCCCGCAATTGGCTGGTGGGCAATGTGCCGTCCGGCCGGGTCAAGCAGGCGGACATGCAGTTCGCGCTGTTGCCGCGCGACATGGACGGCGATCCGACGACCCAAAGCCCGATGGAGCACACCATCGACATCTCGATTGCCTATTCGGACGGATCGCTGAAGCTGCCGGGCGAACTGCCGGCGATCACGGCGGCCACCGGCACGGCGAACGTGGTGGACCGCCACGTCACCCTCGACACCAAGACGGCCGAACTGATCCCGGAGAAGGGCGGTCCGGTGAAGGTGGAGGGCTTCTATGCCGACGTTCCCTCCGTCACGGCGAAGCCGCCGGTTGGCGAAATCCGTACCCGTCTGGTTGGGCCGGCAGCCTCCTTTGCGTCGCTGGCCGACGCCGACCCGATCGACGCGCTCAAGCTGGCCGGCGTTCAGCCGGACGACCTGTCGGGTGAGATCGCAGCCGACTTCCTGGCCGTAGGCCCGTTCGGCACGACCATCGAGCCCGATGCGCTCGACTGGTCCGTCGATGCGGCGCTGACCAATGTCTCCAGCTCAGCGCCGATCAAAGGCCAGACGATCAAGAACGCGAACCTGACGGTGACGGCCAACCGCACCCAGGCGACCCTCAAGGGCAGCGCGACCGTCGACGGCGTGAAGGCGACGGTGGATATGACCCAGGTCTTCTCCGGCGACGATCAGGGGCGGGAGGGAGACGTGTCGTTCATCCTGACCGATGCCGAGCGCAAGCGGCGGGGATGGGACGCAGGATCGCTGTTGAAAGGCCCGGTCGAGATTGCGGTGGCGGAGACGGCCGATGGGGCCCGGACATTCCAGGCCGATCTCACCAAAGCGCAAGTGACGCTTCCCGGCTTCGGCTGGACGAAAAGCGCCGGCGTTCCGGCCAAGGCGACCTTCGCGGTGGTCCAGGATGAAAACCGGATCGATGTGAACGATCTGCGGATCACCTCCGACGGCCTGGATATCGCGGGGACGGTGAAGCTCGCGGATGGCAAGCTCGAGCGAGCCAGCTTCGACCGTTTTGCTCTGCGTGCGAAGGACAGCGCCAAGCTCGTCATCGTGCCGGACGGCTCCGGCTACGACGTGAAGCTGACGGGGACGTCGTTCGACGGGCGCGGCGTGATCGATTCTCTGAAGAATGGCGGCGGCGATGGCGGAGGGGACGGCATGTCGGTTCCCATCGACATCCAGATCGCTCTCGACGAAGTCCAGGGCAATGGCGGCGTGCAGATGTCGGGGTTCACGGGCGACGTCAAGCTGCGCGACGGCCGATTGTCCGCGCTCGATCTCCAGGGGTCGACCAATGGCGGGCGGACCACGGATTTTAGCGCCGATGTCGCGCCCGGACGCGCCAATGCCCGTACCGTTACGGTCCAATCCGGCGATGTCGGTCGGCTGTTGCAGTTTCTCGATGTCTATCAGCGGCTTGCTGGCGGACAGGGCTCGCTACAGGCAACGCTGCGCCGCAACGCTCCGACGACCGGCCTGTTGACGGTGGAGAAGTTCCAGATCACCGGCGATCCGGCGGTGGAAGATCTCATCGATCGGACCGTGGGTGGAGACCGGGGGCGCCCGCAGCGCCCGCTTGCCTATCAGGAAGCGCCGAACGGTCCCGCCACGCGCGGCGCCTTTGATCAGCTCATCGTTCCGTTCAGCGAGCAGGACGGGCGCATCGAGATCTCCGATGCGATCCTGCGCGGGACCGCGATCGGCGGCACGGCCGGGGGCGTGGTCGATCTCGACAGCCGCATGCTGCAGATCAGTGGCACGGCGATCCCGGCCTATGTGGTCAACAATCTGTTCGGCCGGGTGCCGATCTTGGGCGAGATTCTGGGCGGGGGGAAAGAAGGCGGTCTGTTCGGGATCACGTTCCGCCTGGATGGGCCGATGTCGAGCCCGAATTTCTCGTTCAATCCGATCTCGGCGGTGACGCCGGGCATCTTCCGCCGGATTTTCGAGCATCAAAACGCCGACGGCGTGCCGGCGTTCCAGGCCCCTCCGCCGCGCACGAACAGGTAGCGGCGGGAAGTGGGGCGGGAGGGCCTCGGTCCCGCTGGTGCTGTGCAGGCCTATTCGGCCTTCAGGAGCACGTGCTTCTTGCGCCCGAGCGAGAGTTTCACGACGCCGTCGCCGGTGAGGTCGGCGAGCGACACGATCCGGCGGTCGTCGTCGATCACCGTGTCGTTGACGCGCACCGCGCCACCTTTGATGTGACGGCGCGCTTCGCTGTTGCTGGCGGCGAGGCCGGCGAGCCGGAACGCGTCCAGGATGCCGACGCCGGTATCCAGCTCGCCGCGCGCCACCGATACGCTCGGCAGGTTTTCCGCCAGCGTGCCCGCCTCGAAGGTCTGGCGGGCGGTTTCGGCGGCTTCCTCGGCCGCAGCACGACCGTGGAGCAGCGCGGTCACTTCCGTCGCGAGCACCTTCTTGGCGTCGTTGATTTCCGCCCCGCCCAAGGCGGCGAGCCGGGCGACCTCGTCCATCGGCAGCGTGGTGTAGAGCTTCAGGAAGCGGCCGACGTCGGCGTCCTCGGTGTTACGCCAATACTGCCAGAACTCGTAGGGGCTCAGCACGTCGGCGTTGAGCCAGATCGCGCCGGAGGCCGTCTTGCCCATCTTGGCGCCGGAGGCCGTCGTGAGCAGCGGCGAGGTGAGGGCGAAGAGCTCCACGCCCTCCATACGACGGCCGAGCTCGATGCCGTTGACGATGTTGCCCCACTGGTCGGAGCCGCCCATTTGCAGCCGACAGCCGGTGCGCTTGTTGAGCTCCACGAAATCGTAGGCCTGGAGGATCATGTAGTTGAACTCTAGGAACGACAGCGACTGTTCGCGGTCTAGCCGCAGCTTCACCGAATCGAAAGACAGCATCCGGTTGACGGAAAAATGCCGGCCGACGTCACGCAGGAACGTGACGTAGTTGAGCCCGAGGAGCCAGTCGGCATTGTTGATCATTTTGGCCGGTGCGCCGTCGCCGTCCAGCGTCAGGTAGCGGGCGAACACGGTCCGGATCCCGGCGAGGTTGGCCTCGATATCGTCCACGGACAGGAGCCTGCGGGCCTCGTCCTTGAAGGAGGGGTCGCCGATCATGGAGGTGCCCCCGCCCATCAGCGCGATCGGCTGATGACCGGTTTTCTCCATCCAGTGCAGCATCATGATTTGGATCAGCGAGCCGGCATGCAGGCTCTTCGCCGTGGCGTCGAATCCGATATAGCCGGTGACAGAGGTCGTCCTGAACAGATCGTCGAGGCCGGCGTCATCCGAAGTTTGGTGGATGAAGCCACGCTCGCTGAGGGTGTGCAGAAACTCTGACTTGAAACCGGTCATCGAAGGAGAATCCTGTTAACGCTACGGGCTGCCCACAACAGCCTTTGGGGGCGGGTGCCCCGATCTTCGGCGCGGTTTAGCAGTCTTGCCGACAAATTCCAGATGCGGAGTCGATTTTGAGCGACGAAACAAGCGAACGGCGGGTGCGGCGCGCCATCGGGTTGATGAGCGGAACCTCCATGGATGGGGTCGATGTCGCCCTGGTCGAGACCGATGGCGAGGCGATCGTACGGCCGGGATTGACGGCGTTCACGCCCTACCCGAACGCGCTGCGCCAGCTTTTGCGCCGGGCAAATGCGGTCGCTCTCGAGCTCGACGATCGCACGGCTCGCCCCGCACCGCTTGCGGAGGCCGAAGCCTGGGTGACCCAGGTGCAGACGGCGGCGGTGAAGGCCTTTGCCAGCACGTTCGCCGAGGCGCCGGATGTGGTCGGTTTCCATGGCCAGACGGTAATGCATGCGCCCGATCGCGGTATGACGATCCAACTCGGCGACGGTGCGGAGATGGCGTCCGGTCTCGGCATTCCGGTGGTCTACGACTTGCGCGCGGCCGATGTGGCGGCGGGCGGCGAGGGTGCGCCTCTGGTCCCCGTGTTCCACCGCGCATTGGCGCTTCAGGCCGGGCTCGAGATGCCGGCGGCCGTGCTCAACATCGGCGGAGTCGCCAACGTCACCTATGTCGGCGCGGATGGCGAGCTGATCGCGTTCGACACGGGGCCCGGCAACGCGCTGATCGACGATCTGATGGAGGCGCGCACTGGCGCGCCGATGGACGAAGGCGGCGAGCGGGCTGCTGCGGGCACCGTGGACCGGGCGATCGTGGATGCCTATCTCGCCGATCCCTATTTCGAGCGGTCGGCGCCGAAATCCCTCGATCGCGGCCATTTCAACCGCTCTTTGACCGATCCGCTTTCCCTCGAGGACGCGAGCGCGACCCTCGTGGCCGTGACGGCGGAAACAATCGCGCGCGGCCTCAAGCAGCTTCCGGCCTATCCCAAGCGGCTGGTGCTGGGGGGCGGCGGCCTCAAGAACCCGGTGATGATGCAGGCACTCGAAGCCGCGACCGGGCTGGAGCCGGAAAGCGCCGATGCGTTCGGTTGGTCGGCGGCCTTCCTGGAAGCTCAGGCCTTCGCCTATCTGGCAGTGCGCGCGCTCGACGAACGCGCGATCACCTTTCCCGGCACCACTGGCGTGGCGCAGCCGCTGACGGGTGGTCGAATCGCCCGACCGTAAGCAGGGTGCTCCAGCCCTTCCGTAAGCTGCGGCCTCAACCCCAGCCGCTCATTACCGCGAAAGCAGGAATCCATAGTGAATCAGACCTGTTCGAGGTGGAAACCGCTGTCAACGGAACCCGATCTCTTTGGGCGCACCTTCGCTGATCCGTTCGTCGACTCAGGAGACCCATCGAACGGCCCTATGGATTCCTACTTTCGCGGGAATAAGCGGAGATCTGGGCAATTCACGGGCCGCGAGCGAAGCGAATTCGACGCGAGGGAAAGTTTATTCCCCGCAAATCCGGACGGAAAACTGGTTCCCACTTTTCCTGGATTTGATCAGGCGGCGTCGGACGTCTGGCTGAGGCGCTTGTCGAGATAGCCGCTGCAGATGTCCATCAGCGTATCCACCCGGTCCTCGAAGAAATGGTTGGCGCCGGAAATGATCTCCTGGTCGACCACGATTCCCTTCTGGGTCTTCAATTTGTCGACGAGCGCCTGGGTGTCCTTCATCGGCACCACCTTGTCGACGTCGCCATGGACGATCAGGCCGGAGGAGGGGCAGGGCGCGAGGAAGGAGAAATCGTGCAGGTTCGCCGGGGGAGCAATGGAGATGAAGCCTTCGATCTCCGGGCGCCGCATCAGAAGCTGCATGCCGATCCAGGCGCCGAACGAGAAGCCGGCAATCCAGCAGGAGCGCGCATCGGGATGAATCGTCTGCACCCAATCGAGCGCCGCGGCCGCATCGGACAGCTCGCCGGAGCCGTGATCGAACGCGCCCTGGCTACGGCCGACGCCGCGGAAATTGAACCGCAGGACCGCGAAGCCGCGCTTCTGGAACATGTAGAACAGGTTATAGACGATCTGGTTGTTCATCGTGCCCCCGAACTGGGGGTGGGGATGCAAGACGATGCCGATCGGGGCGTTACGGGTCTTGGCCGGCTGGAAGCGGCCCTCGATGCGGCCGGCCGGCCCGGCGAAGATCACTTCGGGCATCGGAACAAATCCTTTAAGACACGGTTGGTGGGCAAGGTAGGGACACGGATTGGAAGCCAGGAAAATCTTGACGGCACCGGTCGCCTTCCTACACTAAGATAATCTGGAACCATTCGAATTCGATAGCGGCCGCACCGGCTTCTCGCTCAGCGGGTCGAATGGGGCCGAGGTGCGCGGGTTATCCACAGCCGGGCGTGCCAATGCAAGATTTTTCCCGAACGGTGTCGAGGAAACCGATGGCGACGGCCGCGAGCCGGATCTACTTCGACTGGAACGCTGGCGCGCCGCTTTCGGCTGACGCCCGGGCGGCCGTGGTCGATGCGCTGGATGGTCTCGGCAACCCGTCCTCCGTTCATGGCGAGGGGCGCGCCGCACGAGCCCGGATGGAAACCGCGCGCCGTGCCGTGGGCGTCCTTGCCGGTGCGCCGGCTGAGGCGGTCAGCTTCACCAGCGGTGGTACGGAAGCGAATGTGACCGCGCTGTCGCCGGATATGGAGATCGACGGCGCGCCGGTCCACTTCGAACGCCTGCTGGTCTCGGCGGTGGAGCATCCTTCGGTGCTCGCCGGTGGGCGGTTCGCCGCCGCCGACGTGGCCACGGTACCGGTCGATGCATTCGGCCGGGTGCAGCTCGATCAGCTCGAGCAGCGGTTGGCGGCGGTTGCGGGGCCGGTTCTGGTCTCGCTCATGGCGGTCAACAACGAGACCGGTGTGATCCAGCCGATCGCCGAGGCTGCAGAGATCGTACACCGCTCCGGCGGCGTGCTGCACGTCGATGCCATCCAGGCCGCCGGGCGGATTGCGCTCGCCGACGTTGCTGACGGCGCCGATATCCTCACGCTCTCCGCCCACAAGATCGGCGGGCCGCGCGGCGTGGGCGCCGTGGTGCGGAATCGGCCGGGCCTCAGGATCGCGCCGCTTTTGAGCGGTGGTGGGCAGGAAGGCCGGGCTCGCGCCGGCACGGAGAATGTGTCAGGGATCGCCGGTTTCGGCGCGGCTGCGGAAGCTGCGCGGGCTGATCTGACCCGATCTGCCGAGATTGCAAGGCTGAGGGACTGGCTAGAGGCGGAGCTCATCACCATCTCCCCGGACGTGACCGTCTTCGGTGCGGATCAGCCGCGGGTGTGCAATACCACCTGCTTCGCCGCGCCGGGCCTGAGTGCGGAGACCTTGGTGATTGCCTTCGATTTGGAAGGCATCGCGGTCTCCTCCGGGGCGGCCTGCTCGTCGGGCAAGGTCGATGCCTCTCATGTGCTCGCCGCAATGGGCGTCGATCAAGAGACGGCCAAGGGCGCGATTCGCGTCAGCCTCGGCCCGACCAGCTCGGCCGCCGAGGTGGAGCGTTTTCTTTCCGTGTGGCGCACGCTGCGCCACCGTTTCGCGCGGCGTTCGGAGCAATCCGCGTCGCATTTTGATCGTCTTCGACAACCAGCGGGCCTTGAACCCGCCACGGATGGAGAGACCGATGCCGGCAGTGCAAGAAACGATCGATCAGGTTCGGTCGATCGACATCGACAAGTACAAGTACGGGTTCGTCACGGACATTCAGTCCGAGAAGGCGCCTAAGGGTCTCAACGAAGAGATCATCGCCTTCATTTCGGCGAAGAAGAACGAGCCCGAATGGATGCTCGAATGGCGGCTCGAGGCCTATCGGCGTTGGCAGACGCTGACGGAGCCGACGTGGGCGCGCGTGAGCTATCCGAAAATCGATTTCCAGGAGCTCTATTACTACGCCGCGCCGAAATCCTCCTCGGATGCGCCGAAGAGCCTGGACGAGGTCGATCCGGAGCTGTTGCGGACCTACGAGAAGCTCGGGATCCCGCTCAAGGAGCAGGAAATCCTGGCCGGGGTGCGCAAGCAGGGCGAAGCGAGCACCCTCGACGAGGGCGCCGGCGACAACCCATACGGCAAGGTCGCCGTCGATGCGGTGTTCGATTCCGTCTCTGTGGTGACGACGTTCAAGGAAGAGCTCGCCAAGGCTGGTGTGATCTTCTGCTCGATCTCCGAGGCGATCCGCGAGCATCCGGAGCTGGTGAAGCAATATCTCGGCTCCGTTGTGCCGATCACCGACAATTTCTATGCGACGCTCAATTCGGCGGTCTTCACCGACGGTTCGTTCGTCTACGTGCCGCCAGGCGTGCGCTGCCCGATGGAGCTGTCGACCTATTTCCGCATCAACGAGCAGAACACCGGCCAGTTCGAGCGGACGCTGATCATCGCCGATAAGGGGTCGTACGTCTCCTATCTGGAGGGTTGCACGGCGCCCCAGCGCGACGAGAACCAGCTCCACGCTGCCGTGGTCGAGCTGATTGCGCTCGACGATGCGGAGATCAAATACTCGACCGTCCAGAACTGGTATCCGGGCGACGTCAACGGCAAGGGCGGCATCTACAACTTCGTCACCAAGCGCGGCGACTGCCGGGGCGCCAACTCCAAGATCTCCTGGACGCAGGTGGAGACCGGTTCGGCGATCACCTGGAAATATCCGTCCTGTATCCTGCGCGGCGATAACTCCCGGGGCGAGTTCTACTCGATCGCGATCTCCAACGGCCATCAGCAGATCGATTCCGGCACCAAGATGATTCACCTCGGCAAGAACACGTCGAGCCGGATCATTTCCAAGGGCATCGCCGCCGGAAAATCGGAGAACACCTACCGGGGCCTCGTCCAGGCGCACCGCCGGGCAGCCAACGCCCGCAACTTCACCCAGTGCGATTCGCTTCTGATCGGCGACCAGTGCGGCGCGCATACGGTGCCTTATATCGAGGCGAAGACCGCCAGCGCGAAGTTCGAGCACGAGGCCACCACCTCGAAAATCTCCGACGACCAGATGTTCTATTGCCGCTCCCGCGGGATCGGTGAGGAAGAAGCGGTCGCCCTCATCGTCAACGGCTTCGTCAAAGACGTGATCCAGCAGCTCCCGATGGAGTTTGCCGTGGAGGCGCAGAAGCTGATCGGGGTGAGCCTGGAGGGCTCGGTAGGCTAGTCCGGGGTATGGATCCGGAATTCTGGTTCAAGCCGAAGGCGCGAGGGTACGGCGCGATACCGACCAACTGGAAGGGCTGGGCGGCAACCGGGATCTATATTGCCGGCGTCCTGCTCTCCGTGCTCGCCCATATCGCCGCGCTGCTGGCTTCCAGCCCGGCAACGGCGATCGCGGCAACGGCGATATGGCTCGGCTTCCTGGTGCTTTGGAGCGGTGGCTTTCTGGCGCTGGCTCGTGCCAAGACCGACGGCGAATGGCGGTGGCGCTAACCACCAAAGAGTTAACAGGGCTCGCGCAGCGAAATCCGGCTTGGCCGGCGCGCGACGGGGCCGATCAAGATGATGGACGTTGAAACGATGTCGATGCTTCAGATCAAGAATTTGCACGTCAACGTGGACGACCGCGAGATCCTGAAGGGGATCGACCTTGAGGTCGACGCCGGCAAGGTGCACGCGATAATGGGGCCGAACGGCTCCGGCAAGTCGACCCTCTCCCATGTGTTGGCCGGCCGCGACGGCTATGAGGTCACCGAGGGCTCGATCGAGTTCAAAGGCGTCGACCTTCTGGAATTGGAACCGGAGGAACGGGCCGCGACCGGCGTGTTCCTGGCGTTCCAGTATCCGATCGAGGTGCCCGGCGTTGCCAACATGACCTTCCTCAAGACCGCTTTGAATTCCCAGCGCAAGGCGCGCGGCGAGCCGGATCTGTCGACGCCGGAGTTCATGAAGCGGGTGAAGGCGGCGGCCGACAAGCTGGCGATCAGCCAGGAGATGCTGCGCCGTCCGGTCAATGTCGGCTTTTCCGGCGGCGAGAAGAAGCGCAACGAGATCCTGCAGATGGCGGTGCTGGACCCCACGCTCGCGATCCTGGACGAGACCGACTCCGGCCTCGATATCGACGCGCTCAAGATCGTGGCCGAGGGCGTCAACGCGCTGCGCTCGCCGGAACGCGCCTTCATCGTCATCACCCACTATCAGCGGCTTCTGGAGCACATCGTGCCCGACGTGGTGCATGTGCTGGCCGGTGGGCGGATCGTGAAGTCTGGCGGCAAGGAACTGGCCCTCGAACTGGAAGCCCGCGGCTACGCCGATTTCGTCGCGGCGGCGTAACGGAGGCGCGAGATGGCACAGGACGGAGACACCAACCGGACAGCGGCCGAGACGGCGCTGTTTGAATGGTTCGCGGCCGAGGCGGGAACGCGCGCCGAGGAGGGCTCCATCGGGGCCCAACGTCAGGAGGCGTTCGACCGCTTCAGTGGGCAAGGCCTGCCGCATCGCCGCGTGGAGGCTTATAAATATACCGATCTGCGCGCCACGCTGAGGACGCTGCCGCCGGTTGCCGAAGCGCCGGCTTCGGCCGAGCTGGAAACGGCTTTGGCTGCCGTCCCGCCGCTTGGCGGCGAGGAGCTGGTGCCATCGCGCATCGTGATCGCCAACGGCCGCTTCGTACCGGAGGCCTCCGATCTGGCCGCGCTGGACGGGGCCGTGTCGGTGCGTGGCTTCGCCGAATTGCTGCTGGCCGCCGATCCGGTGCTCGGCCGCATCGGTACGCTCGCCTCCGAGGTCGATGACCCGATGCTGGCGCTCAACACCGCGCTGTTCGAGGACGGGGTGGTCATCACGGTTGCCGACGGCGCGACCGTGAACCGGCCGCTGGAGATCCTGCATGTGGCGACCGGTAGCGATCCGGTCACGACCATGCCGCGGCACGCCGTGTTCGTGGGCGAGGGGGCGTCGGTGCGGATCCTGGAGCGCTACGAAGGAGCCGGAGAGGCTGCCCACGTGACCAACGCGGCGATCGAGCTCGCCGTTGCACCGCGGGCGAGCGTGGTTTGGGCCAAGCTCCAGGCCGATGGCACCTCGGCGACCCATATCGGGACGACCACCGTTGCGATCGGCACCGCGGCGCGCCTCAATCATCTGACGATCAATCTCGGTGCCAAGCTGTCGCGGTCCCAGATTTTCGCCCGTGTCGATGGCGAGGAGACCGATATCGCGTTCGATACGGCCACCTTCATCACCGGCAAGCAGCATGCGGACCAGACCCTTGTGGTCGACCACAAGGTGCCCAACGGCGTCAGCCGAGAGCGTTTCCGCTCAGTGGTCGACGACCAGGCGAAGGCGATCGTGCAGGGGCGGATCAATGTCTGGCAGTACGCCCAGAAGACCGACGCCCGGATGATGTCGAACGCGCTTCTTCTAAGCGAAGGCGCCGAGGCGGTGAACAAGCCGGAGCTGGAGATCTTTGCCGATGACGTCCAGTGCGCTCATGGCGCAACGGCCGGCCAGATCGACGAGGATGCGTTGTTTTATCTGCGCTCGCGCGGTGTGCCGAAGCGGCTGGCCGAACGGCTCTTGATCGAATCCTTCCTGGTCGAGGCGGTCGAAGGCCTTGGCGACGACACGCTGGTGCCGGCATTGTCGGAGCGCCTGCGGTCCGCCCTGCGAGGGGAGTGAGGCGGCGATGACCAAGCCGATCGACACCGTTGCCGATGCCGGTGCCTACGATGTGGAGGCCGTGCGTCGGGACTTTCCGATCCTGTCGCGGAAAATCCACGACAAGCCGCTGGTCTATCTCGACAACGCCGCCTCGGCCCAGAAGCCGACCCAGGTGCTGGAACGTATCCAGGCCGCTTACGCGGAGGACTATGCCAACGTCCACCGCGGCCTGCATACGCTCGCTAACCTCTCCACCGAGGCCTACGAGGGCGCGCGCGAGACCGTTACGCGCTTTCTGAACGCCCCTTCGAGCGAGGAGGTGATTTTCACCCGCTCCACCACTGAGGCGATCAACCTGGTTGCCTCCAGCTTCGGCGGAATGGTGCTTGGCGCGGGCGACGAGGTGGTGATCTCCGTCATGGAGCATCACTCCAATATCGTGCCCTGGCACTTCCACCGAGAGCGCAACGGCGCCGTGCTGAAGTGGGTCGACGTAAAGCCGGACGGCAGCTTCGATCTGGACCGCTTCGAGGCGGCGCTGTCGGAGCGCACCAAGGTGGTGGCGATGACCCAGATGTCGAACGTGCTCGGGACCGTCGTGCCCATGCGGGAGGTGATTGCGATCGCCCACGCCCGCGGCATTCCGGTGCTGGTGGACGGTAGTCAGGCGGCGGTGCACATGCCCGTCGACGTGCAGGCGCTCGACTGCGACTTCTACGTGATGACGGGCCACAAGCTCTACGGGCCGACCGGGATCGGTGTGCTGTACGCCAAGCGGACGCACCTGGAAGCGATGCCGCCTTATATGGGCGGGGGCGAGATGATCGGCAGCGTCAGCCGCGATCGCATCACCTACGGCGACCTGCCCAACAAGTTTGAGGCCGGTACGCCGCCGATCGTCCAGGCGATCGGGCTGGGTGCGGCCCTGGATTATATGGAGCAGATCGGGCGCGATCGGATCGCCGCGCACGAGGCGCGACTGAAGGCCTATGCCGAGGAGCGGCTCAGGGCGATCAACTCGATCCGGGTGATGGGAAGCCCGTCGGAAAAGGGCGCGATCTTCTCCTTCGATATGGAAGGCGCCCACGCCCACGACGTTGCTACCATCCTCGACCGGGAAGGGATTGCGGTGCGCGCCGGCACGCATTGTGCAGAGCCGCTGCTCGAAGCCTTTGGTGTCACGGCCACCTGTCGTGCCTCATTCGGGCTCTACAATACGCTGGAAGAGGTCGACCGCCTTGCGGAAGGCATCGAGAAGGCCCATAGATTCTTCACATGAGGAGAGCCGGCATGGATGAATCGACGCTTCAATCCGGCAGTGTTGCGGTTGCCGAGGCTTCCGAGCCTGAAAAGGCCGAGGTTTCGGCCATCCCGCAGGAAGAACTCGACCGGATCACCGACGATATTATAGCCGCTCTAAAGACGGTGTACGATCCGGAAATCCCGGTCGACATCTATGAGCTTGGGCTCGTCTATCGAATCGACATCGACGACGATCGCACGGTCGATATCGATATGACGCTGACGGCGCCGGGCTGCCCCGTCGCCGGCGAAATGCCGGGCTGGGTGGAGAATGCGGTCGCGACCGTGGAAGGCGTTGGCGATGTGCGGGTGCGGATGGTGTTCGATCCGCCGTGGGATCCAAGCCGCATGTCCGACGAGGCGCGCGTCGCGCTCGACTTCTTCATGTAGGCCGAAACGAAGCTGTGCTGCCGTAAGGTGGAGAAAACCGACATGTCTCAGGCAAGGCCGAAACCGCAAGTGCTCACGCTGACCGAAGCGGCGGCGGAGCGCCTGCGGGAAATCATGGAAAACGCCGACAAGCCCATCGCCGGTCTGAAGATCGGGGTGAAGAAGGGCGGCTGTGCCGGCATGGAATACACCATGGATTATGTCGAGGAGCCGAACCCGTCCGACGACAAGGTGGAACAGGACGGCGTGACGGTGTTTATCGACCCGTCTGCGGTGTTGTTCCTGCTTGGCACGCGTATGGACTACAAGATCGACAAGCTGCAGTCTGGGTTCGTGTTCGAGAATCCCAACCAGGTCTCGGCCTGCGGTTGCGGCGAATCAGTCGAGTTGCGTCCGGCGGATCTCCAGACCGCCTGATGGATCTGTTCGATCGCCTGAAGGACGCCGCCTCGGCAGAGTGGCAAGCCTATGTTGGGCACCGCTTCGTCGCGGGGCTGGGAGACGGCACGCTGCCGGAGGAATCGTTCCGCCATTATCTGGTGCAGGATTATCTGTTTCTGATCCAGTTCGCCCGCGCCTACGCGCTTGCCGCCTATAAGGCGCCCACGCTTGCCGACATGCGCACGGCCGCAGCCGGGCTATCGGCGATCGCCGACACCGAGATGGATCTGCACGTGCGCCTGTCGGCCCGCTGGGGGCTTTCCGCGCAGGACCTGGAGACCGCCACCGAGGCGCGCGCCACGGTTGCCTATACGCGGTTCGTGTTGGACACTGGCCATCGCGGCGATCTGCTCGATCTCTACACCGCGCTTGCGCCCTGCATGCTGGGCTACGCCGAAATCGGGACCGCGCTCGCGAAGGTTCCCGGCGCGCTTGCTGACGCCAACCCCTACCGCGAATGGGTCGCGGAATATTCCGGCGACGGCTTCCAGGAGGCCGCGCAGTCCGCACGGGCAATGCTGGACCGGCTGGCTGCGGATCGGTTGACGGAGGCGCGCTGGCGGGATCTGGTCACCATCTTCGCAACCGCGACGCGGCTGGAAGCGGACTTCTGGGAAATGGGCCTGACACGCGCCCAATAGCGCTTCCATGGCCGGACTGACATTCTGGCCGCAATCTGCCCGAGGCGATGCTGGCCATGCTCGATCCGGACTACCTTATCGACCTGTTCGCGCCGCTTGGCCCCGTTTCCGTCGAACGTATGTTCGGCGGGCAGGGGATCCGCTATGACGGGCTGATGATCGCGCTGGTGATGGGCGACGATATCTATCTGAAGGCATCGCCCGAGACGATTTCCGCTTACGAGGCAGCGGGCTCGACGCCCTTTTCCTACGAAAACGGCAAGAAGCGGGTGGTGACGTCCTATTGGCGGTTGCCGGACGCTGCGGCCGACGATCCGGACGCGTTCTGCGAGTGGGGGCGGCAAGCCCATGCGGCCGCTCTTCGCGCCGCGCAGAAAAAGCCAGCAAAAAAATCGATAACGGGACGGCGGTAAGGGACATCCGCCCGAAACCGGCGGATCTTCTCCATCTCCAGGCAAAGCCCGAACGGAAAACCGATCAATCCCCACTTCTGCTGGAATTTGCCTACTTCGTCTGAAGCAGATGCCGGATGCGGGCGTACTGGTCTGCGATCGGCCGTTCGGCTTTCGTGGCTGCCGGCACCGGCTGCATTTCCGGATCGGTTTCGCAGATCACCCGACTCACGTCGAACTTCGACGCGGCGGTGAGGCAGCGGTCGGCAAGCGACAGCGCTTTGGCCGGATCTTCGTCGGCCATCAATGACACAGCCGCCGACGAGAACACGATCTGGCCGTTGCCGTGGCTTTCGGCAAGCGCACGCTTGGCTTCCATGCTGCGCCGAACCGCTTCGGCGATCGACACCGTCTGGCGCAGGTTCACGCCGGAGAGAATCAGCCCGATCGTCTGCGGATCGTAGCGGTAGACCGGCCCCAGCTTTTCGAACACCCGGGTCAACGCGACCAGCATCACCGCCTGCATCGGCGACACGAAATCGTTGGCCGCCTTGTTGGCCTGCGCACCGTCGTCGACGCGCCGACAGGACGACAGGAAGATCGTTTGCGGCCCCTTCTTGGCGTCGGGATGTAGCCAGCGTCGCCGAACATCCTTGGCAAAGGCATGGCGGTTGGGAAGCTCGGCGAGCTTCTCGAATGGTGCGGTCTTAGGGGCCTGCTCGAAATTGGGGCGGGCCACGCGCTCGACATGCTCGGGCGCGGGCTTGTGCACGGGCTGCGGCCTCTGTGCCCGAAGCGGTACGGCGGTGGGTTCAGCGGCTCTTGCGCGCGGCTCTGGGGCGGGCGTGGAGGATGCATGCTGGGTGCGCCGCGCCGGCTGTGCTGGCTCTGCACTGCGCATTGCGACCCTGCGCGGTTGCGCAGCGGCGGCGGGAGCAGGCTCGGGCCGAGGGTGCGACGGCCGCTGGGGCGCCTCTTGCACGGGCGGCGGAGCGGCGTTCATGAACATCGCTCGCGGCGGCTCTTGCGGCAACAAATGCAGCAGGCGATCGATATCGTCGCGGGTCACGGTGTCGCCGCGCGAATCGAGCCGGTCGATATAGCCGGTGACGAGCGGATCTTCCTGGGTCACATAGGCGAACCAGACCCGGAAGGTGTCGGCGTCGATCGAGAATCCGCGCTTCTCGGCCTCCTGGATCGCGGCCCGCGCGAGCGAGATCGACGGATCGATGGCGGCCTTGGTCAACGGTGAGTTCCCCACTACGCGCGATCGGGCACGACACACGTCGCCCGCTTCGGGGATGACTCTCGTCCGTCTCGGTTAAATTGGGGTTAACCGGAAAAGCCTCTTCGACCCGGTCCGCTCTGTCCGAACACGCCCTGACCGCTCAAACCGAAAACCGAGTGAAAGAAACATCAGGACCCCATCCAGGGGAGGGGCAGAGGACAGCATTTCCGCTCTCCTCTTGCGTTCGGGGTGTCCCATCCGAACCGATCGTGACGGCGATCCAGGCTTGTCTGGCGAGGTCGGAGATTCCGCTATTCGACGAGCGCGTCGTCGGAGCGGGAGTTTTCCGCGTCGCCATTGTCGCCGCCATCATCATCGGATGGCGAAGTTGCGGGCGGGCTCGGCCGCACTGGGCGCAGCAGGAATGCGGGCACGAATTCGCTCTCGCCGAACACCGGCTCGGACTCTTTCGACGAGCGCCGCGACCCTTTGGAAGGCGACGAAGAGGAAGACGGACCGCTCTTGGGCGGGGTCGGATCTCCGCCCTTTGGCGACGTCGCGCTGCCTCCGGAGCCGCTACCGCGCGAGCGGGTGGACTTCTGAGCGCTGTCGGCGTCGGCCTTTTTGCTGGGGGAACTCCGCCTACCGCGGCTCGGTGCGCGCGGTGCGGTCTCCATCTCGTCGATGCTTCCGCCGTCCCATTCGATGGTCTTTTTGATCAGCTTCTCGATATTGTCGAGCGCTTTCCGGTCACCCGGGGTGACGATCATCTTTGCCGTGCCGGCTCGGCCGGCGCGGCCGGTGCGACCTATCCGGTGGACATAGTCCTCCGGGCTGTGCGGAACATCGTAGTTGAAGACGTGGCTCACGGCCGGGATATCGAGGCCACGAGCCGCCACGTCGGAGGCAACCAGAAGCTTCAGATTTCCCTTCCGGAAATTGTCGAGCATGGTCATGCGCGTGCGCTGGTCCATGTCGCCATGAATCGCGCCAACGGAGAAGCCATGACGTTCCAGCGACCGCATCACGACGCCAACGTCGCGCTTGCGATTGCAGAAAATGATGGCGTTCGTCAACTCGTCTCCGGCCTGCTCGATCAGCTCGCGCAGCACCGCACGCTTGTCCTTCGGGTCGTCGCGCGAGGCATGCAGGCTCTGGGCGACATTTTCCGCCGTGGAGGAGGGCGGGGCCACCTCGACGCGGGCCGGATTCGACAAGAACTTGTCGACCAGGTGCTGGATCTCCTTCGGCATGGTGGCCGAGAAGAACAGCGTCTGCCGGGTCGGCGGGAGCAGCTTGCAGATGCGCTCGATGTCCGGAATGAAGCCCATGTCGAGCATCCGGTCGGCTTCGTCGATCACCAGGATCTCGATGCCCTGCAGCAGCAGCTTGCCGCGCTCGGAATGGTCGAGCAACCGGCCCGGGGTGGCGATCAGGACGTCCACGCCGCGGCCGAGCTTGCGGTTCTGGTCCTCGAACGACACGCCGCCGATCAAAAGCGCCAGGTTGAGCTTGTGGTTGACCCCGTAGCGGGTGAAATTCTCTTCCACCTGCGCGGCAAGCTCGCGGGTCGGCTCCAGGATCAGCGTGCGCGGCATCCGCGCCCGGGCGCGGCCCTTCTCCAGAAGGGTCAGCATCGGCAGCACGAACGAAGCCGTTTTGCCGGTGCCCGTCTGGGCCAGGCCAAGGACATCCCGTCGTTCCAAGACATACGGAATCGCCCCAGCCTGAATCGGAGTAGGCTGGGTGTATCCGGCCGCCTGGATGGCGCTCAGCACTTTGTCGCTCAAACCGAGCGTATCAAAACTCATGATGGGAGGACGTTGCCACTTTCTGCCGCTGGCCGAAGAATTAAGTCCGAAAACGGACGTGCGGCTGCACGGGTCAGATGTCTACCTAATCATTTGGCTTGTTTTGTCAACGTGGTTACCGACTATTTCGTACCCGATTGTCAGAATAACGGGGCGGCAAACCGCCGCGCAGATCTGATCTGATGATCTTGCATGGGTCCGGGAGCCGGGCAGGGCTGTGAGGCGTGGGGTGCCCCGCCGAAATCGACCGGATGTGACGCCTGTCACAGCACCCCCTTTCTAAGACCGGCATTCTCATCCTCGTTGAACGACGGGACGACCAGGCCGCGAATATTAGCCGCATGTCAATGACTGGCTGCAATCGTGGCGCCAATCGGTCGGATCCGCCAGGCAAAGGGAGGTTCGGATGGGTGCCGATTGGGACTTGAGCCAGGAAATCGCGGCTTTGCTGGCCCGCGCCGGCAGAATCGGTGCCGAGGCTGCACCGCGCGACCGCCGTTCGAGCGTGCGCGACACAACGGTCAGTCTCCCGGCGCAGGCGACGTTTCAGCGCACGGCGTAGTGCGCCGATACAGCGTTTGAGGGCAACAAGGAAACCGAGTGGCCCGTCCGGAGACGCGTCGGTCATTCGGGTCCGTCGTGGATCTCGAAGGCTTCGCCTAGCCAGGGCAACGCTTCGGAAAGTTGCGGCGCGACGATGTCGCGCAGGATCTCCCGAAGCTCTGTCGCGATCCGCATTGCGAGATCGCCAGCATCGTCGCTTCGGGCGACGATCGCCATGGTGCGGGTAAAGCGGCCGCGCGGCATGGCGACGACGGTGAGCTCTGAAAGTCGATGGCGCTCTTGCGCCAAGCAGAGCGGGGTCGTGAAACACCAGCCCATATTCTCCGCCACTGCCGAGAGCTGCCCCGTGGCCGTGTCGAATTCCGCGCGGTTGGGCAGGTCCAGGCCGAGGCGGGTCACCTGGCGCTCGATCTGACGGCCGATCGTCGAACGCAGCGTGTAGCGGATGAAGGGAAGCCTGCGTGGGTCCGGAAACCCCTCCATCGGAACGCTCTCGCCCTTCGGCAATACCAGAACGAAGGGCTCGGTCACGAGCTCGTGCCGCTCAAGTCCTTCCAATCCGTCTAACTCGTCCCCGCCGGTCACGACATAGTCGACAGCGCGTGACAGGAGGGCGTCATGGTGGTCGGGCGAAATTCCGGACCAGATCCGCCAACGTTCGGCGAGCGTTCCCAGCCGACGCACCAGCGCGGGCCCGGTGGTGCCGGCCATGCTCTCCGCCATGGCGATCGTCACGGTGCTGCGTGGCCGAGCGTCGAGCGACCGGATCGTCGCGACCGCATGGTCGGCCGCCTCCATGAGCGCGCGCGCTTCGTCCAGAAGGGCCGCGCCGGTGCCGGTCAAGGCGATCGGCCGCAGCGAACGATCGAACAGCGTGGCGTCGACCGCCTGTTCCAAGCCGGCGATCGCCTGGGACACGCCCGACTGGGTCATGCCCAGCCGTTGCGCGGCCGGGGTCATGCCGCCGGCCTCGACGACGGTGAGGAAGACGCGCAACGCCTTCAGGTCGAATCCCGGCGGAAAATCGGTCACGTATTAGGAACTATGCGCTGGAACCTGGTCGATCGCGACGGACGGATCGGTGCGCCAGCCGAATTCGCGCGCGGCATCCGTCAGCCATTCGCTGAAGGATAGCGCAAAACTCGTGAACACGAAGAGGTCGAAAACCGTCTCCGACCGCCGCAGGATCAGGCAGCCCATGTGGTGGATGGAGGTTTGGGCAAGCGTTCCGGGCGGAAAGGCGTCCGCGTCGAACGCAAGGGCCGTGCCCTTGGCGAGCAGGTCTTCAACGGCGGGCCCAGAAATCCGAACCGCGGCGCGCGCATGGGAGAGGTCGGCGACCGCACCGAGATCGGCGGAGATGGCGGCCGCGACATCGGCGACCGTGTCGGCCGTGAGCACGAGATAGCGGCCGGGGGCGATCCGCCCGCACAGTCGGCCGAAATGGTTCGACAGGTCGCGTCCCTCCGGCAGGGTGATGCCGATCGGTGCCAGCGCCTTGGCGACCGCCTCGCGCTTGCCGGGCCAGATCTGAAGCTGGGCCGCGGCGGGCGGATCGATTTGGGCGAGGACGATCGCCGGCTCGCCTCGTCGACCACCGGACCGTCCTTCGGCGAGCCGTCCGGCGAACGGGTCTGCTGCATCAGCCATGGAGACGGGCTCCTTCCGGATCGAAGAAATGCGGCGACACCACTTCCACCTCGGTCGGTGTCCCGTTGCGGATCGGGTCGACCACCGTCAGCCGTTCCCCCGTCCGCTCACGACCCGCCGAAACCAGCGCCAGCGCAATATAGGCGCCAAGGGCGGGAGAGAAGGTGGGTGAGGTAACATGCCCGAGGCTCGGCATGTCCTGTGGCATCCGCTCGGCAATGATATGTGCGCCGGTGCGCAAGGGGGCGTCGGCGAGCGAGCGTAGTCCGACCAGCACTTTGCGATCGGGGGAGATCATGGCTGGCCGATCCATTAGAGCGCGCCCGACAAATGGCGTCTTGGTCGAGGCCATCTTGCCAAGGCCGAGATCGGAGAGAGTCGTGCGGCCGTCGAGCTCGGGACCGGAGACGTGCCCTTTTTCAATCCGAAGCGTGCCCAGCGCCTCCGTTCCGTAGGGAACAAGACCGAACGGCTGGCCGGCCGCATGGACCGCCTCCCAGACCGCAAGCCCGTCGCGGGCGCCGCAGTGGATTTCGTAGGCGCGCTCGCCGGAAAAGGAAATCCGGGTGACGAGCACGGCAACTTTGCCGACCCGTCCCTTGCGGACCGCCATGAATGGCGTGCCGGCGTCTGACAGGTCCACATCGGCGACGACCGTCCGAAGAACCTCGCGGCTTTTCGGTCCGGCGATCGCCAGTCCGGCCCATTGGTCGGTGGCGGAGGCGACGGCGACTTTCAGGTCCGGCCAGTCGACGGCGAGATGGCGCTCCAGCCGCGCCAGGACACCGGCGGCGTTGGCCGTCGTGGTGGTCATCAGGAAGTCGTTTTCGCCGAGGCGCCAGGTGGTGCCGTCGTCATAGACGAATCCGTCCTCGCGCAGCATCACGCCGTAGCGGGCGCGACCGACCGTGAGGGAGGAGAAGGTGTTGGCGTAGACGCGATCCAGCAGTTTCGCCGCATCGGGACCCTGCACCGTGATCTTGCCAAGGGTGGAGACGTCGACGATCCCGACGGCCTCGCGCACGGTCCGCGCCTCGCGGATATAGGCGTCGGTGACGCTCTCGCCGGGCCGGCGATAGACCCGCGGCCGCATCCAGGCGCCGGTCGTCAGCATGTCGGCGCCGTGGGCGACGTGCCAGTCGTGCATGGCGGTCCGGCGCACCGGCCGGAAATGACCGCCGATCTCGCGGCCGGCGAGCGCGCCGAGCGAGACGGGCGTGTAGGGCGCACGGAAGCGGGTGGTGCCGACGTCCGGGATCGGACGTCCTTCCAGGTCCGCCATCAGCCCGAGCGCGTTCACGTTGGAGGTCTTGCCCTGGTCGGTGGCCATGCCGAGCGTGGTGTAGCGCTTCAGATGCTCCACCGAGCGATAGCCTTCCTGGTGGGCGAGCTTCACGTCGGATGCGGTGACATCGTTCTGAAAATCGATGAACGCCTTGTCCGCTCCTTTGCCGAGGCCCGTCGCGCGAATGGCAAGCGGAGCCATCTGGGGTGCGTCGGGGTCGCTGGCGGCAAAGGTGGATTGAGGGGTCGGTCGGCCGAGGGCCGCAAGAGCCGAGCAGGCGGCGCGGACGCCGTCGGCCAGAATGGCGTCGAGGCCGAATGTGCCGGCGGCTGCGCCCGCCGCTGTCCATGCTTCGCGCGGTGGACCAGGTACGAACGCGTCGATCTCCGGACTCCAGAGCGGAGGGCCGCCGGCTTGGCTTGCCAGATGGATCGTCGGCGTCCAGCCACCCGAGACGGCAACGAGGTCGAGCGAATGAGTTTCGCTCCAGCCCTCGGTCGGGCGCCCCGACGCGTCGCAGCGGGAGAGCCTCACTCGGCCAACGTCTTTCGATCCCTTCGCCTGACCGAGCAGAGTTGCGGCATGGACGGGAACGCCCGCGGCTTCGATCGGGGCGGCCAGGTCGGTGGGCGGCGACGGCCGCGCGTCGGCGACTGCGCGAACGGCCACGCCGGCTTCGACCAAAGCGAGCGTGGTGCGGTAGATGCTGTCGTCCGCTCCGGCGACCACGGCCTCTCGTCCGGGCGCGACCGCGTAGCGCGCGATCAGCCGCTCCACTGCAGAGCCGAGCATCACGCCCGGCAGGTCGTTTCCGGGAAACACCAGCGGGCGTTGGGTTGCGCCGGTGGTCAGCACGACCTGGCCGGCGTGGATGGTCCAATGCCGGTGGCGCGGCAGGTCCGGATCGCGCTCGGCGAGATGGTCCTGCACCCGTTCCACGGCGCCGACGACGTTGCCGTCATAGTAGCCATAGGCCGTGGCGCGTATGAGGACCCGCACATTCGTCATCGCCTGAAGCTCGGTGACGGCGGCCCGCACCCAGTCGATGGCGGGCAGACCGTCGATCGTCGCGCGGCTTTCGAACAGGCTGCCCCCGAGCACCGGACCTTCGTCGACGACGAGCACGCGGGCACCGGTCCGGCCGGCCGTCAGGGTAGCGGCTAGGCCCGCTGGTCCGCCGCCCACGACGAGCACATCGGCAAAGGCGTTTGTCTTTTCGTAACGACTTTGGTCCATCTCCTTGCCGGCCGCGCCGAGACCGGCAGCCCGCCGGATGACCTGCTCATAGAAGTCCCATGCCCTCCGGCCGGGTCCCATGAAAGTCTTATAGTAAAATCCTGCTTTAAGTCCTTGGTTAACAATACTTAAAGGCCAAGTCATGATGTCATGTCTGAGGCTTGGCCAGCGGTTTTGACTTTCGCTCCTAAGCCCCTCGAAAATTTCAATAATTGACGCTTGTATATTGGGTTCTCGGGTCGTGGCCGCGCCGAGCGTGACGAGTGCGTTCGGCTCTTCCACGCCGGCGCCCAGGAGGCCCCTTGGGCGATGATATTTGAAAGATCGTCCGAGCAACCGCGTGCCCGAAGCGATAAGCGCGGAGGCGAGCGTGTCGCCGGCAAAGCCGGTCATCGGTCGCCCGTCGAAGCGAAAGTGGACGGGGCGCGATCGATCGATCAGCGCGCCCCTTTCCGGGAGGCGATAGCCGCTCATATGCCGGCTCCCGTCGGCGTCACCAGCCGGGCGCTCAGTATGGCGTGCGTGGCAGTGTCGCGCTCAACTTCGACGAAGCATCGGCAGCCCTGGGTGTGGTGCCAGAGTTCCGCATGCGGGCCGCGCGGATTGCGTCGTTCGTAGACGGTCGCGAACCAGGTGTCGCCATCGGCCTCAAGCGGCGGACGGAGGACGGTGGCGTCACCTTCATAGGTGAATTCGGAAACGGACCGGAGTCCGCAGACCGGGCAGGGAATGCGCATCGGGAGAGCTCAGTGCAGTCGGGGGGTGGCGCCGGCGCCGCGCTCGTCCAGCAGCGCGCCGGTGCGGAAACGGTCGAGGGCGAAGCCGGCGTTGAGCGGGTGGGGGGCGTCGCGGGCGATTGTGTGGGAGAAGCACCAGCCCGAGGCGGGCGTCGCCTTGAAGCCGCCATAACACCAGCCGGCGTTCAGGTAGAGGCCCGGCTTCGGAGTTTTGTCGATGATCGGGCTGCCGTCCATGGACATGTCCATGATGCCGCCCCACGAGCGCAGGAGCCGCAGGCGCGACAGCGACGGGAACATAGTGACGGCAGAGGCCGCCACATCCTCCACGATCGGCAGGTTGCCGCGTTGAGCATAGGAGTTGTAGCCGTCGATGTCGCCGCCGAAGACCAGTCCGCCTTTGTCGGACTGGGAAATGTAGAGGTGGCCGGCGCCGAAGGTGACCACGGTGTCGAGGAAGGGTTTTAAGCCTTCCGACACGAACGCCTGCAGCACGTGGCTCTCGATCGGCAGGCGATCGAAGCCGGCAAGCCGCATCACCTCCGAGGTGGATCCGGCGACCGCCACGCCGACTTTTCCGGCTCCGATCGTGCCGCGCGTCGTCTCCACTCCGGTGACGCGGTCGCCGTCGAACGTGAAGCCGGTGACGGCGCAATTCTCGATGATGTCGACGCCGAGCCGGTCGGCGGCACGGGCGTAGCCCCAGGCGACAGCATCGTGGCGGACGGTGCCGCCGCGCGGCTGGCAGAGACCGCCGACAATCGGGAACCGGGCCGTCTCGGAGAGGTCGAGGCCGGGAACGCGCCGCGCCAGTTCGTCGCGGTCGAGGAGTTCGGCGTCCACGCCGGCAAGCCGCATGGCGTTGCCGCGCCGCGCATAGGCATCGAGCTGCGCCGGCGTGTGGGCGAGATTGATCACCCCGCGCTGGGACACCATCGTGTTGAAATTCAGCTCGCGCGACAGGTTCTCCCAAAGTTTCAGCGACCACTCGTAGAAGCGGGTATTGTCGGGAAGCATGTAGTTGGAGCGGATGATCGTCGTGTTCCGGCCGATATTGCCGCTGCCGAGCCAGCCTTTTTCCAAGACGGCAACGTTTGTGATGCCGTGTTCTTTGGCCAAATAGTAGGCCGTCGCCAGGCCATGGCCACCACCTCCGACGATGACGACGTCGTAGGCTGGGCGCGGCTCGGCCTTGCGCCAGGCAAGTGGCCAGTAGCGTTGCCCGGTGAGTGCGTTCAGGGCGAGGGAGCCAATCGAATAGCGCATGGTTTGTTCGTCAATTCTGCATGTCGATGCCTGGGCAAGGCTTGGGGGATCGTTTAGAAGCATGACGACGCTACCGCATCTTAGGGGCAAGGCGGGAGCAATGACGATGTCATGACGAAACCTTCTGACCGACATTACTGGCGCTGATGGACGGGGCGTCGGTACGGCTTGGCTCGGGGCAGTCCGAAGAAGGCCGACGGTCTCTGTTTTGTCATCCGAACCGTGGGACGGGCGTGAATGGGGACCGCCGCACGCTTCAGGAAAGGGAATCGGAGGGTGCATCGTGATACCGCCCCGACGGGAACTCTGACGGCGCCGTCCGTTCGGCTTGCCGAGATTCTGACGCGTTCCGACGACACCTCGCTTGGCGCTCTGCGCGAGGAGTTGGAACAGCTCTACGCCCAGATTACGGACCTTCAGACCCTGGTGGAGCGCGATGCGCTGACCGGTGCCTATAATCGCCATGGGCTGGAGCGCATCGAGGCGCAGGTCATGGCGCGCCGCGAACGGTTCGGCATCCCGGTCTCGGCATTGTTCATCGACATCGATCGGCTGAAGGATCTCAACCGGGATTATGGCCACGTCGCCACCGATGCCGTTCTGAACGCGGCCACCAAGCGCCTGGAAGACCTGAGCCGGCCCTATGACACGCTGGTGCGTTGGGGCGGGGACGAGTTCGTGCTGCTGCTTCCGGAGGTCGGGTTGCAGCAGGCCGCGTCGATCGCCGACCGGATCTGCGGCCATATCGGGTCCGAGCCATTTGAGATCGACGATCGCGCGATTCCGCTCTCCGTTTCAATCGGCGTGGCGGACATGCGCGAGGGCGAGCAGGTGATCGACCTGGTGGAGCGCATCTCCGGCCTGATGTACGAGGCAAAGGAGGGCGGGCGAAACCAGATTGCCGTCTTCGATGGTCAACGTGCGCCCGAGCTTCCTTTCGCCGATCGAAAGGGTGGATAACCGGCCGACCGGCAATGTTCCGGTGAGGCGTCCGATCGGTCGCGGCACAGCAACGCTGTGTTCATCAATGCTGCGATAAATTGCTCCTCGAGCGGGAAGATACTTTTAAGTTTTCACTTTAATTATGGTTAATTTTTAATTTAATATCAGTAGATTATATCGTTTTATTGATTTCATTTTTTAGTTTTGTGTCGGCAGGCAGTCGCGCCGCATGCTGCATGGCGTCGATCAGGAGACGGGCCGTCGGCCCGACTTCGGCATCGGCCCGGGTGGTGACGCCGACGGGACCGGTGGTGTCGGAGACGTCGAACGGAAGCTCCACCAGAGTTCGCTCCGCGACGTCGAGGGCGGCCACCCCGGAAGAGATGATCCAGACGGCGTCGGAGCGGCGGGTGTAGGCCCGACCGAAATCGTTGGAGACGGTCTCGATCCGGTCGGCGATGTGACCGATGCCGTTGGCCAGGAGAAAGCGGTCGACGATGCTGCGGATGATCGCTTCCTGCTCCGGAAAGAGGACGGGATAGTCGACGATGCGGGCGAGGTCAGGTGCGGCGATCAGCGGATGCCCCGGCCGGACGACAAAGCTGACCGTCTCCGAATAAAGATGCTGGAAGCTCAGCCCCACCATCGTCTCCGGGGCGCCGAGGCGGCCGAAGACCAGATCGAGCGCGCCCAGCCGAAGCTGGTCGAGAAGGTGAAGGTTGGGTCCGCTGACAACCTTGAGAACCACGCCCGCCCGCGTACTCCGGAAGCGATCGATGGCCTCCGGTACGATCCGGCCCGCGACGGATGGCAGCACGCCGAGGGTGAGCACCTCCTCCTCTTCCATCCTGGCGCGGGCGACCCCGTCGAGGCCCTGGCGCAGCGCGGCCACGCTTGCGCCGGCATAGCGCACGAACATTTCCCCCACCGGGGTCAGCGCCACTCCCGCGCGGCTGCGCTCCATCAGCTCGACGCCGAGGATTTCCTCCAGTTCGGCAAGCGCCTTGGACACCGCCGGTTGGCTGACGCCCAGGCTTTTGGCTGCCTTGGCGACGCCGCCGAGCCGGGCGGTCTGCAACAGGCACTGCAAATGACGGAACTTGACGCGGGACGGGATCATTCCAATTTGGTTATTTAAAACGCCGGAAAAGTGATTTTACATGCCCAAATCAAAATATCTATCTTTGATATAAGTCAAAGACGGGTGCGTCTGGTACCGGCACATCGGCCACATCCGTTGGCCGTGCCGCCGAGGCGGGTAGCAATCCTTGCCTGCGACCGGATTTCGAGCAAACCCAAACGAACCGGGACGGAACGCGATGACCACAGATGAGCGCCATGCGCAGGGAATGGCGGTTCGCCGTTCGGTTCTGGGCGACGACCATGTCGATCGCGCAGAAGCCAAAAAGACCGACTTCGATGTCGACTTCCAGCGTTTCATCGTGGAGTCGGCCTGGGGTTCGGTCTGGAGCGGGTCCGGCCTGACCAAGCGCGAGCGCAGCATGGTCACGCTTACGCTGCTCGCGGCCGGCGGCCATCACGACGAGTTCGCCATGCACGTGCGCGCCATGCGCCGAACGGGCGCGACGATCGAGGATCTCCAAGAGCTTCTCATGCATGTCGCCGTCTATGCCGGCGTGCCGGCGGCCAACACCTGCTTCGGCATCGCCAAACGAGTTCTCGCCGAGGGCGAGGGTCCCCAATGGAGGGAGGAGTTGACATCATGACCGATCAAGCGAGCCGCATCGCGGCAGGCCCCTTGCCGGGCGGGCGCAACGATCTCGGAGCGTTTCCGCGTGGCTTCCAGCCGCGCGATCGCGACCTGCAGCCGGCGGCCTATTTCCCGGACTACAAGTCGACTGTCGCGCGCTCGCCCCAGCAGGCGCTTTTGTCGGTGCCCCAGACCATGAGCGAAATCACCGGCCCGGTGTTTGGCCACGGTGATTTGGACCCGCTCGACAACGACCTGATCCGCAACGCCCAGGTCGACGGCGAGCCGATCGGCGAACGCGCGATCGTCCACGGCCGGGTGATGGACCAGGAAGGGCGCGGCATACCGAACACGCTGGTGGAAGTGTGGCAGGCCAATGCCGGCGGCCGCTACCGTCATAAGACGGAGGACTATATCGCGCCGCTCGACCCGAACTTCGCCGGGTGCGGCCGCATGATCACCGACGAGCACGGCTACTACCATTTCCGGACCATCCGTCCGGGTCCGTATCCGTGGCGGAACTACCGCAATAGTTGGCGGCCGGCGCATATCCATTTTTCGCTGTTCGGCCCGGCGTTTGCGACCCGGATGATCACCCAGATGTATTTCGAGGGCGATCCGCTGATCCCGATCTGCCCGATCGTGAACTGCGTATCGGACAAGAAGGGCGTGGAGGCGCTGACGGCGCTTCTCGACATGACCGCCAACACCCCGCACGACTGCCTGGCCTACCGCTTCGACATCGTTCTGCGCGGGCCGCGCCAGACCTTCTTTGAGAACAGGCCGGAGGGACTTTGAGATGCCGGTAACGCTGCTTCGCGAAACACCGTCCCAGACCGCTGGACCTTACGTCCATATCGGCCTGGTTCCCTCCGCGGCCGGCATCCAGATGCGAACCCAGGAGAACCTCCATGTGGTCGCAGGCCCGCAGACCGAAGGCGAGCCGATCAAGCTGGAGGTCAATCTGTGGGATGGCACCGGCGCGCCGATCACCGATGCCACGATCGAGCTGTGGCAGGCCGACGGCAAGGGCCGCTACCGTCATCCGCTGGACCCGAAAGCCAATGAGATCGCGGCCGATTTCCGTGGCTTCGGCCGGGCCGTGTCGGATCTGAAGTCCGGCTACTATGTCTTCGAGACGGTGAAGCCCGGCCAGGTGGCCGGCCCCAACGGCGAGAAGATGGCGCCGCACGTGGCGATCGCGCTCTTCGCGCGCGGTATCAACATCCATCTCAATACCCGGATCTACTTCTCCGACGAGGAGGCGAACGCGAGCGATCCGATCTTGAAGATGGTGCCGCCGCATCGCCGCGAGACGCTGATTGCGGAACGCAAGCCCGGCGAGGGAACGGCGGTCTACTCGATCGACATCCATCTTCAGGGCGAGCAGGAAACCGTCTTCTTCGACGTGTGATTTCGCTCTGATGTCAAATGCAGGATTTCGGGCCGCGCCGGCCCGAAATCCTCCGGTCGAAGCGATCCGCTCGGCGGACCGACGGCCAACAAGAACATAAGCCGCGGAGCGGCGGGAACGTCGGGAGGTTCGTCGGATGAAAACCCAGGTAGCGATCATCGGGGCCGGGCCGTCTGGTCTGCTCTTGTCCCAGCGTCTGCATCTGGCAGGGATCGAGAGCATCGTCCTAGAGCGGCACAGCCGCGAGCACGTGCTGGGACGCATCCGCGCCGGCGTGCTGGAGCAGGGCCTTGCCGACATGTTGCGCCAGGCCGGCGTGGGCGAGCGCATGGACGCCGAGGGCGAAATCCACGAAGGCGTCGAGATCGCGTTCGGCGACAATCGCATCCGCATCAACTTCGAACAGCTCGTCGGCAAGACGGTGATGGTCTACGGCCAGACCGAGGTCACTCACGATCTTTACGATGCGCGGGATGCGATGGGCGGTCGGATCATCCATCAGGCCGAGGATGTCGCCCTCCACGGGATCGACACCGACAAGCCCTATGTCACCTTCAAGAAGGACGGCGTGGAAGAGCGCATCGACTGCGATTTCATCGCCGGTTGCGACGGCTTCCACGGCCCGAGCCGCAAGGCATTCCCGGCCGACAAGCTGACCGTGTTCGAAAAGGTCTATCCGTTCGGGTGGCTCGGCATTCTGTCGGAGACCCCGCCGGTTGCCGAAGAGCTGATCTATTCCGGTCATCCGCGTGGCTTTGCGCTGTGCTCGCTGCGCTCTCGCGTGTTGAGCCGCTACTATGTCCAGGTGCCGTCGGGCGAGAAGGTGGAGGACTGGTCCGACGACCGGTTCTGGGAGGAGCTGAAATCGCGGCTGCCGGCCGACGTGGCAAGCACGCTCGTGACCGGACCGTCGATCGAGAAGTCGATTGCCCCGCTCCGAAGCTTCGTCGCCGAGCCGCTGACCCATGGCCGCTTGTTCCTGGTGGGGGATGCCGGCCACATCGTGCCGCCAACCGGCGCCAAGGGGCTCAACCTTGCGGCTTCCGACGTCTTCTATCTCTCCAGCGGTCTGATCGACTTCTATAGGGCCGGGGACGACAGCGGGCTTTCCGGCTATTCCGCCAAGGCGCTGCGTCGGATCTGGCTCGCCGAACGCTTCTCCTGGTGGATGACGACGCTGCTTCACAAGTTCGACGAGGAAGCCTTCGATGTGCGCGTCAAGCGCGCCGAGCTCGACTATCTGATGTCGTCGGAAACCGCGCAGCGGGCGCTGGCGGAAAACTATGTGGGCCTTCCCTACGACTGAAGGGCCCGCAACGCTTCAAATCCGTCGTGCGGCGATTCCACGGTGAGCTGAACAAGCCTAGCGCACCAGGCCAATTTGAAGAGGGCCGCCGCAAGGCGAACCGACGCGGCTTTGGTCTCAGGGACGACGCGACGGTGATGCTTTGAACCTAAAACTATTCCTTTTCATGTAATATGTCTGTGCTATGCTTCCCGGATTGGGCGTCGTTCGGGAGGTGAGGCCGTATGGCAGACGTGTCCGGCGCATATGAGCGCAAATCGACGAAGACCGGCCGCTTCGGCTATGCCGAGGGCGGTGATCCGTCGGCGCCTGCGATTGTCTTCATTCATGGCATTGGCGGACGGGCGGAGGTCTTCGATCCGCAGTTGCGCGCCTTTTCGCCGGCCTACCGGGTCGTCTCGTGGGATGTTCCCGGATACGGCACCTCGGTGCCGCTGCAAGAGGCCAATCTTCCCGCCCTTGCCGTCGCGCTCGGCGATTTCCTGAGCCAGATCGACGCGAAGGACGCGATCCTGGTTGGACAATCGTTGGGTGGCATGATCGTGCAGGAGGCGCTGGCCGCGGGCCTCGTCGCGCCGAAAGCGATCGTGCTCACTGGCACCAGCCCCGCCTTCGGCCGGCCGGATGGCGATTTCCAGAAGAAGTTCATCGAGGGTCGTCTGGCGCCGCTCGATGCCGGCCACACCATGGCCGAGCTTGCCGATCAGATGATGAAAGGGCTCACGGGCCCCGATCCGGACCCGGAAGGCTTCCGGATCGGGCGCGACGCGCTGGCCGCGACGCCGGAGGAGAGCTTCCGCGTCATGGTGCATGCGCTCGTCAGCTTCGACCAGCGTGCCAATCTCCCCAACATCGCTTGCCCGACGCTTTTGATCGCCGGCACCGAGGACACCAGCGCGCCCGCGCCCGTCATGCAAAAGATGGCCGAGAAGATCCCGAACGCGACCTGTGTCGTGCTGGAAGGCGCCGGCCATCTCGCCAATCTCGATAAACCCGGCCCATTCAATGAGGCCATGCAAACCTTCCTCGCCCGGCTTTAGGTCGCCGGCGGCCGCCTTCACTTGAGGAGTATCCCGTCATGAACGTCCCCGCTGTCGATATCGAATCGGTCGAACTCGACGCACCGATGTTCGATCCCGTCGCCTTCCGCCTGACCGACCAGCAGGCGGAGTGGTGCACGCTTGCCCGCAAGCTTGGGAAGACCAAGTTCGCCGACCGTGCCTTCGAGGTCGATCGCGAGGCCAAGTTCCCGACGGAAAACTATAAGGACCTGCACGAGAACGGCCTTCTGGCGCTGTGCGTGCCGGAGCGTTTCGGGGGCGGCGGCGCGGGCTATCAAAGCTATTCGCTGGTGGCTGCCGAAATCGGCCGCTATTGCGGCGCGACCGCACTGACCTGGAACATGCACGTCTGTTCCACGCTCTGGTCCGGTCCGCTCGCGGACGATCTGGAGATGAGCGAGGAGGACCGCGCGGCCCACGAGAAGCGCCGGGCGATCCACTACAAGCGCATCGTCGAGGACGGCGCCATCTACGCCCAGCCCTTCTCCGAGGGTGGCGCGGCGGCGGCCGGCGCGGTGGCCTTCTCCACCGAGGCCGTGCCGGTCGAAGGCGGCTGGATCGTGCGGGGCAAGAAGATTTTCGCCTCGCTTTCGGGCAATGCCGACTATTACGGCGTCCTGTGCACGGAGACCGAGCCGGACGGGACCAAGAGCCGGCGCAACACGCTTTATCTCGCCGTCGATGCCACCGCGAAGGGCGTCAGCGTGGTCGGCGACTGGGACCCGCTTGGCATGCGGGGCACGGTGTCGCGCACGCTCTTGTTCGACGACGTGTTCGTGCCGGAGACGGAGGCGCTGATGCCGCGCGGCCTCTATTTCAAGGCGGCGTCGAATTGGCCGCACATGTTCATGACGCTGTCGCCAACCTATATGGGCCAGGCCCAGGCGGCCTACGACTTCACGGTCGCCTACCTGCGTGGCGAGGTGCCGGGCATGCCGCCGGTGAAGCGGCGCATGTACCCCACCAAGCAGATCGCCGTCGCGGAAATGCGCATCAAGCTGGAGCAGGCCAAGGCGCTTTGGTTCCAGGCGGTGACGGAGGCCTGCGCCAACCCGAGCAAGGATCAGGTGCTGCGCGCCTGGGCGACCCAGTACACGGTGATGGAGTTCGCCAACGACATCGCGCGCCTCGCCATCCGCACGTGTGGCGGCCAGTCGATGCTGAAGTCGCTGCCCTTGGAGCGGATCTATCGCGACTCCCGCTGCGGCGCCTTGATGCTGCCGTGGACGGCGGAACTGTGCGTCGATCGGCTTGGCCGCGGCGCGCTCTACGAGCCGGGCGAGAGCGACGAGTAATCTCTGGCGGCGCTTTTCGCTCCGCTCAGTCCCGCGAAAGCGGGAATCCATAGGGCCTGTCGGTGGGATCTTGGTCTTCCCGACGTGTGCGGAAGCCGATCATCTCGTTGCATGACGACGTTGCGTTCGAGGTGTTCTCGCTGGTTCCTTATGGCCTCCCCGCTTTCGCGGGAGTGAGCGGCGTATGAGGTGCCGGGCGCGGCAGAAGCACCGTCTTTGATTATTCTTGGGATAGAAACCCATGGACCTTTCCGATCTGATCGACCGCAACGCCGCCTTCACGCCGGAGAAGCCGGCCATTCGCTTTCAGGGCGAGATCCTGACTTATGCGGCGCTGGCCGATCGGATCCACCGGACGGCCTACGCGCTCAAGACCCGGCTTGGGGTGGGGCGGGGCGACCGCGTCGCAATCCTGTCGCTCAACCGGCCCGACTATCTGGTGCTGCTCTATGCCTGCGCTCGCCTCGGCGCCATGCTGGTGCCGATCAATTGGCGGCTGGCGACGCCCGAGCATCTCTACATTCTGGAGCACGCCTCCGCGAAGGCGCTGTTCGTGGAAGAGGCGTTCTCCGGCGTGTTGGAGCCGCTTTCCACCGCGCTGCCGGAATGCCGACCGGTGGGGCTCGATTTCGCGCCGTCGGTGGGCGTCAGCTTCGAGGCCTTCCTTGAGGGGGCCGACGGAAAAGACGGCCGTAACCCGCACATCGACACCACTTGCCCGCTGTTGATCGTCTACACGTCCGGCACCACCGGGCGCCCGAAAGGGGCGGTCCTACGCCAGGACGCCATCGTCTGGAACGCGATCCAGTCCGCCCACATGCATGACATGACGGCCGCGGACCACATCTTCACCTCGCTGCCGATGTTCCATGTCGGCGGGCTCAACATCCAGACCACGCCGGCGCTGCAAGTGGGCGCGACCGTGACGCTGCACGACCGGTTCGAGGCGGGCGCTGCGATCCGCACCATCGTGGAGGATCGGCCGACGCTCACTGTGTTGGTCCCGGCGACACTGCTGGCGGTGCTGGAGCATCCCGACTGGGCGGGCGCCGACGTCTCCTCGCTGCGCGTCGTTACCACCGGGTCGACGATCGTGCCGCAGCCCGTGGTGGAGCGCTTTCATGCGCGCGGGTTGCCGGTGCTGCAGGTCTACGGCTCGACCGAGACGGCCCCGATCTGCATTTACACTCGAATCGGCGGCGCCGATTCCATCGCGCGCAAAGGCACGACGGGTCTGCCGGGTCTCGCCTGCGAGGCCAAGATCGTGGATGCGACCGGCCGCGAGCTGCCGCCTGGCGAGCCCGGCGAGATCGTGGTGCGCGGGCCGACCACTCTCTACGAATATTGGGGGGATGAAGCGGCCACGTCCGACGTGCTCAGGAATGGTTGGTTCCACACCGGCGACATCGCCACGCGCGACGAGGACGGCTATTTCTACGTCCATGATCGCAAGAAGAATGTGATCATTTCCGGCGGTGAGAACATCTATCCGGCTGAGCTGGAGCGGGTATTGCACGAGCATCCCGACGTGCTGGAGGCGGCCGTGATCGGTCGTGCCGATCCGCATTGGCAGGAGGTGCCCGTCGCTTTCATCGTCGCGCGCGCCGGCGCCAAACCGACCGTTGAGGAGATGACGGCGCACCTTCGCTCCAATCTCGCGCGCTTCAAGGTGCCCCGCGAGATCCGGTTCGTGGAGACCCTGCCCAAGAACGCGATGGGCAAGGTACAGCACTTTCAGCTCAAGGCGCAGCTTGCCGCCGACATGGCCGCAAGTTCGCCCGGCTGAGCGAGGCGTCCGGCGCATCGCGCCTCTTGGTCGAGCCCCCAGTCTCCGCTCATTCCCGCGCAAGCGGGAATCCATAGTGAGTTGGCGGCTAGATCCTTCGCCGCATTCTATACAAACCCGATCGAGTGACTTGTCCTCGAAAATTGAGCGGAGGTCTCGGGAGACGGGAGCGTTCCAATCTGCGGCGATCGTGCCCTTGTGGACGTCGTGTCGGATACGTTCCTACCGATTGTTCGACCCCCGCTGAAGCAGTAGGAAGACGAACCCGATCACTGGCAGCAGAATGTCGGTCCAGAAGATGATGCCGGCGTTGCCGGGCGCGAAATTGTGCGCGGTGATCATCTGGTAGACGTGGCCCGCCGCGGCGCCCCACAGGAACATCGCGGGTCCGACAATTGCCGCGATCCGGATCCCGCGATTTCCGAAGAAAGCCAACAGTCCAACCACGGCGAAGCCGAGCGAGGCAAAGCCGACTTCGGCTTGAAACGGGCTCTGAGCCCAGCCGATGAAACGTGCCGCCGTCTCGCCGAAGAAGACGTGCATGACGAAATTGTAGAAGAACGAGACAAAGATCGAGAACAGCAGGAAATAGGCAAAGAGCTTTTCGATCACCACGGACCCGGTCACGCGTGGAGCTCTCGCGATCGCAATCGCCGATGCGATGAGGCCGATGACCAGAAAGGTCAGGGTGAAGTTGGAAAGAACGAAGGCGATTGCTGCATGCATGGTATCCCTCCCGAGCCTTGCTCTTCATCTTGCATAGAGCGTTTTCGGTCAGGGGGAAACATTGCCTGATCCTACGAGGATCAGCCGGGCAGGGCCGTGGGATCGGATTTGGCTCTCTCCGATTCAGCTTTTGCGAAGAATGCTATAAGCAGTCTCGCGACGGCCGGAGGCGACCGGCCCCGACGAGCGAAAGGAGACGGCGTGCTCGAGCATCTCTTGCAGCAGAACAAGGATTGGGCGAAGCGGCAGGTTGAGCGGGATCCGGCCTATTTCGATCGCCTGGTCGACCAGCAGACGCCCGAATATCTTTGGATCGGCTGTGCCGACAGCCGCGTGCCCGCCAACGTCATCACCGACCTGCCGCCGGGCGAGGTGTTCGTCCATCGCAACATCGCGAATCTCGTTCACCACGCCGACATCAACTGCCAGTCGGTCCTGCAGTTCGCGGTCGATGTCCTGAAGGTTCGCCACATCATCGTCTGCGGCCACTATGGCTGCGGCGGCATCCGTGCCGCCATGCAGCGCTCGCCCAGCGGGCTGGTGGATCATTGGCTGCAGCCGATCCGCGACATCGCGCGGCTCAACCGTGACGAGTTGGAAGCGATCGAGGACGACGACAAGCGCTTCGACCGGCTCTGCGAGCTGACTGTCGAGGTCCAGGCCGGCCGGGTTCTGGAAAGCCCGATCGTGCGTGACGCCTTCGAACGCGGCCAGGAGCTGCACGTTCACGGCTGGGCCTATCGCCTGACCGACGGCGGCATCCGTGTCATCGCCGACAACATGAAGCGGAACGGGGGCTGAGCGGTGATTTGAGCGCTGTGCTCAAAGATCGTTAGGGCCTGCTTCCGGTTTGATCCCGGACCAGCTTCGCCAATTCCGCCTTTTTCACCTTGCGGGTCGGGGTCATCGGCATGTCTTCGACGAACACGAGTGCCTCCGGCCACTTGGTCTTGGCGACGCCGGCTTCGGTCAGATAGGTGCGCAGGTCGTCGAGGCTTGGCGGCTCGGCGCCGGGTACCGGCACAATGGCGACGCAAGCGCGTTCGCCCAGCGTGGGATCGGGGACCGGTACGATCGCGCATTGCGCAACGGCCGGATGGCCAGCGATCAGATCTTCCACGTCGGCCGGATTGAACTTCACGCCACCGCGGTTGATCACGTCCTTGGAGCGTCCGGTGATGCGAATGAAGCCGCGCGCATCCATCACCGCCAGATCGCCGGTTCGGAAAAAGCCGTCTTCGGTAAAGGCGCCTTCGGTCGCTTCTTCGTTGTCCAGGTAGCCGGAAAACAGCGAGGGCCCGCGCACCTGCAATTCGCCCTCGGTATCGGACAGGGCGGGGGTGTCGCCCTCCATCACGCGCAGCTCGCTGCCGGGGCTTGCGCGTCCGGCACTGCCAAGGCGAGCATCCAACGGATCGTCGAGACGAGTGAAAGCGCCGGCCTGAAGCTCGCTCATGCCCCAGAGCTGGCCGACCACGCCGTCGCTCAAGCGCGATTGCACGGTTTCGGCGAGCGCCGGTGGGCAGGCGGTGCCGGAGATCTGCAATAGCTTCAGGGATTTCAGCCGATCCGGATCCAGAAAGCCGTTGGCCTCGGCCGCCACCATGTGGGCGGGCGCGGAGAATAGGTGGCTCGGCCGGTAGCTGGTCAGCGCCTCGGCAAGGCTCGCAGGCGTATAGGCTGGCAACAGCGCCATGGTCGCGCCAGTGGCGAGTGCCAGGTTGACGGAGAACAGGCCGTAGAGATGGCTGAAGGGCGCGGCCGACAGGATCACCGAGCCGCTGTCGATCCCGAGCTCCCGCGCGCTTCGCGCCGCGTTCGGCAGGAATTTCTCGTAAGGAACGAGAACGCCCTTTGGGGCAGAGGTTGTACCGGAGGTATAAAGCAGCACGAACGGGTCGGACGGAGAGGCAGCAGGCGACAACTCCGCTTCGCCGGTCAGCGTGGCGAAATCGACCGTTCCCTCCGGATCGCCACCGAGCGCGATCACGGCCTTTAGCGCGGGCAGTCGGTCGCGAAGCGAGGCGACGAAGGGGGCGGGCGCGAAATCCTTGGTCTCTTTCAGCCCGATGAAGGCCGCGCTCTTGGCATGAGCCAGGAGCGGTTCGATCTCCGCCGATCGATAGGGCATGTGGATCGTCTGGAGCACGGCGCCGGCATAGCCGGCCGCCAGATAGCTGAGTACGAAGGCCGTGGTGTTGGGAAGCTGAACCGCGATTCGGTCGCCGGGCTGGATTCCGAGTTCCACGAACCCCCGCGCCATCCGCTGTGCGTGGGCGTCGAGATCGGCATAAGAGACCGTCCCGCCCGGACCGATGAGCGCTGGATGCTCCCCCCGCTTGCGCACATGTGTGGCAAGCCAGCTTGCCAGTGTTGCGCCTTCCGGGCGGTCGCCTTCAGAGGGGGCGCCGCCAGCGGACACGGGATCGGGTGAGCTCACGATGTGTGCCTCCGTCGGGCCGGAACTGAAGCGTAGAGCTTAGAAGGAAATTTCAGGCGATGAAATTGCTCTCACGCGCTGGATTGGCGCGGGGATGCGGCGGTTCATTCGTGACTGGATATGCGGGTCGGGCGGCGGACCGACTGGCACGTTCGGCGAATCGCGCTGATGGCGTGTGGGCCTTGCGGTGCAGATGATAGCGCATCAAGCAATCCATCTTTTGTGCGTCCTGCAAGGATGCTCGCACATGCCACTCTCTTATTTAGAGCCGGTTTCGTCTGCCGTCGATAAGATATTCTTACCCATCAAAGCCGGTCTTGCGTTGTCTCCCCTCAAATATCGGGGGGTAAGGAGTGCATGTGTGAGGTTAATTTAAAATATTCTAATGATCTAACTAAAAAGTTTGCCGATATCATGGATAATTCATACGGATAGTGAAAGAATGCTTATTCTCTCCGCACTGAGGGGGAGGCATTCTCAAAAATGCCGGATTCGATCCTGTGCGGTATTCCGTAAATTTGGGGGCGTTATGCGGGTACTGAAGTCAACAAAGTGGGCCTTGATTGGAGTCTTGTGTCTGGGCACAGCCGCTCAGGCAGACGAGTTCGAAAGGATGATCTCGTTCGGCGACAGCCTGTCGGATGTCGGCAATACATATATTGCCACTCTAGCCGGCCAAGTCTTTCCCAACTTTGGTCCGGGAGTGATGCCTGCCCCGGATGTGTACAGCGTTCAACCTCCGCTGTACGGGCGCTTCACCAATCAACAGGTCTGGCTCGAATATCTCGCACCGCGCATGGGCGTCGACTTCCACCGCCTCGACGATCGGGCTTGGGCGGGCGCCGAAAGTACGCCCCTCGGCTTCCCTTTTTCGACCTTCGCCCAGACGGTCGAATACGTCGTGGAGAGTCGTAAGCAGGATTTAAGCACCAACCTTTACACCTTTTGGATTGGTGGCAACGACTACGCGAACGCCGCTTATGCCCACCAGGACCCTGTCGCCAAAGTGCCCCAGGTGGTGGAGAACATTGACCGCACGGTCAGGATCCTGTCCGACGCCGGAGCGGAATCGATCATCGTCCTGGACGTGCCCGACACGTCGCTGACCCCGCTGATGAATCGCGATCGCCCTGACTATCTCGAAGAGCTTCACCAGGCCTCACTTGCCCACAACCTCGGCCTCAGCAGCGCCATCGACGAGCTGAACGCGGAGCGGGCAGCGGAGGGGCGCAAGCCCGTCGTGGTGGTCAAGGCTGGCGCGTTCTTCCAGGACGCGGTGATGAACCCGGAATCCTACGGGCTTACCAACGTCACCACGCCCTGCTTCTGGCAGGGCGAGGAGGGGGCCGAGGGCGGCCAGTACACCTCCGCCAACGTCAAGAATTCCGGCAGCTGCGGGCCGATCGATCTGAGGCAAAGCATCCGCTACGCCGAAGGGACGAAGACGCACCTGTTCTGGGACGGCTTCCATCCGACGGCGACCGGGCACCAGCTGATCGCCGAGTTCACCCAGACCTCCTACGATCTCCTGTTCGGCAATCCGGTGACGCTCGGCCATCGGTTCGTCGCCAACGTCAACACCAGCGATACGGTCTATGCCGGCACGATCGGCGGTGTCGGGGAGATGGTGAAGCTCGGCCCGAAGATGCTCACGCTCGGCGGGACCAACAGCTACCGAGGCGGCACGGAGATCTACGACGGCACGCTGCAGATCTCTCGGGACGAGAACCTTGGGGCCGCCGGCACGCCGATCACCTTCAACAGCGGCACCTTGAAGATCGCCTCGGCGATGAAGACCGACAGGCCGGTCGTTCTTCTCGAAGCCGATCCCGCCAAGAACTACGCCTTCGGCAGCGGGTTCACCGGCGGCGGTACCATCGAGACCGACGCGCCGGCAGTACTCTCCGGCGTGATCTCGGGGGCCGGCGGCCTGACCAAGGCCGGCTTCGCGAGCCTGACGCTGGCCGCCGCCAACACCTACGCCGGCGGTACGACGGTGAACGAGGGTGAGCTCGCGGTCGACGGATCGATCGAGGGGCTCGTTACCGTGGAGGCGAACGGTATCTTGAGCGGCAGCGGCGTCATCAACGGCACCGTGTCGAATGTCGGCTTTCTTGCGCCGGGTGCCTCGGTCGGCACGCTCACCATCAACGGCGACTACGTCCAGGGCGACGACGGCGCAATCCTGCTCGATGTCGATACCGATGCCGCCGATCTCCTCGTCGTCAACGGAACGGCTGAGCTCGACGGTGATATCGACGTGGTGATCGAACTCGGCGACAAGATCGTCGATCAGGACTTCGCCTTCTTTACCGCCAGCTCCGGGATGGAAGGAGCCTTCGATGACGTGCTCGATCAAAGCCCGTTCCTGCAGGGAACGCTGTCCTATCAGGGCAACCAGGCGATCGTCAGCTTCCATCGTGACTTTGCTGCGCCGGCGGAAACGACGAACCAGAATGCGGTCGCAGCCTATCTGAACGGCGCCTATCAACTCACTGACCAGGGCGATCTCGACGCCGTCTTCCAGGCGCTGGATTCCACCGGTACGGACGCCAACGGTCGGTATGCCCTCGACAGCCTGTCCGGTCAGTCGATCGGAGACCTGACGACGTCCTCCATGCTGCAGCGCCGCACGCTCACGCGCGCGGTCGAAACCCGCCTAGCCCACCGCCGCAGCGGGGTGGCCGAAATCGGTTCGGCGCCGTCCGCCGCGGTGCTCGACCATGCCAGCGGAACGTCAGATCCGGCCGTGGTCAGCCAACAGCTTGCCCAGTTCAATGCCAACGGCGGTCAGGTCGGTGATGGACTTGCGACTTGGGCTCAGGCCATCAACGGGCTCACCGACATCAGCGCCGACGGCAACGGTCTCGGTTTTGACCAGTCGCTTGCCGGTGCCTTGATCGGCATCGACAAAGGGTTCGCCGGTGGACTGACCGGTGGCTTCAGTCTGGCCTATTTGAACAGCAACCTCGATCCGAACACGATCGGCGGCAACGCCAAGGGTGACAGCTACCAGATGACGCTCTACGGATCTGCGGAGTTCGGCAATGCCTTCGTCGATGCGCTTGCCGGTTACGCCTATACCGACTGGGAGACCACCCGGAATCTCGACTTCGGGGGGTTGTCACGGACGGCCACCGGCTCGCCGGATGGTCAGGACCTCACGCTTGCCGGCCAAGTTGGCACACGGCTGGCGGTCGCGGGGCTCGCGCTGGAGCCGACCGCCGGTCTCGACTGGTACCATCTTTACCGGTCTGGCTTCACCGAAACCGGAGCCGGGGCTGCGGATCTGATCGTTGGATCGAGCAGCACCGACTATCTGCAGTCTTCGCTCGGAGTGCGTGTTTCTGCCGCGTTTACGACGCTGGACGGCCTTAACGTCGTGCCAGAAGCGCGGGCGGCCTGGTATCACGACTTTCTCGACGACGACCCACAGGTGTCCGCCGCGCTGGCCGGTTTCGGCGGGGCGGGCTTTACCGTCGCAAGTGCGTCGCCCGGGTCGGATACCGCGGTCCTCGGGCTCGGGCTTAATGCGTTCAAGGGCGACCGGTTCCGGGTCTATGCCGACTACGACTTGTCGTTGGCGGACAATGAGACCGGACATCTCTTCTCTGCCGGCCTGACCTACACCTGGTAGGAGCGATCGGGGCCCGGCCGATCGGCTGGGCTCCGCCTGCCGAGATTGCAGTCGGCGCGGCCGCTTAGCGCCTTTTCCGCTTTGATGGAAACTTCTGAGCGATAAGAAATGGCTGCAGATTCTATCGCTTGAGCAATCCTTTGCCGTTCGACTCGTTTCGACTTGAGCCGCGTATGCCTTAGAAAAACGCTCAAGAATCTTCATCTCCGATTGTCTTGCGGCGGTTCCCAAGGAAAGCGGTTGGGGCGAAAAAGAACCCTCGAACCGGGGTAAGGCTACGGAAGCGGCCTGGGCTCTAGCTCGCCCGAAGGAGACGGAGATCGTGACGAACTCAGCTGGAGCGAGAAAAGGGTGGAGGAGAGGGGCGTCGCCTTAGACCGAAACCTGCGCCTGTGGTCGGCGGGCGGCAAGGCGCAATCAAAATGGTGGGCGTGACAGGGATTGAACCTGTGACCTTTCCGGTGTGAACGGAACGCTCTCCCGCTGAGCTACACGCCCGGGACCATCCGACTTGTGGATCGGATGGTCGATGACGAAATCGGCAGCAGACATGCACAACGACACATCCGGCTCGGCTCTCGTCGATCCGAGCGGGTTCAATAAGCGTTCCGGCAGTTGGAGGCAAGAGGCCGTTCGCCATTTTGCACGGGTTGCTCGCAAGGAACGTCAGAGAAGCCGAAATATCCGGCGATCGCCGGGGCGTGTCATGCGGAGCGAAGCGATTGGTGCTGCGTATACAATCCTGCGTTTGGACGTTGGCCTGCGGATTGCTACACTCTTTCCAACAAATGGCGGAGACAGCGCGCCGCCGATGCCCGCATCCCGGTTCGAATTGGCCGGGTCCGTGGGATCCAGACGTCGGTCAGAGGTGCGCGCCTTCGCCGGGAGCGGATGGACCATGGATGGCATGGACGACGGCGCGCCTGTCTCGACGGACGGTGACGTGCTGCAGGGACTTGCCGGAGAGACGAGTGGCACCGTCGAAGCGCATCGCTCGTGTGCGGCGCGGCGGGCGCCCGGCGTTGCGTCTGGAGCACGCGCGGGAGAACGCCAGGACCGGGCGTCGGGCGGTGAGCGTCCGACGATGGACTGCCATCGCGGGGAGAAATCCGATTGTCGCGATGCCGGTCCGCGCTATGCCGCGCTCGATCTTGGCACAAACAACTGCCGGCTTCTGATCGCCGAGCCCCGCCGCCACGGCTATCGGGTGGTGGATGCGTTCTCCCGAATCATTCGTTTGGGGGAAGGCGTATCCGTGGATCGCCGCTTGGGCGAAGCGGCCATGCGTCGGGCAATGGATGCATTGACCGTCTGCGCGCGCAAACTCGGCCATGCCGGTGTGCACCGCTCGCGGCTGATCGCCACCGAAGCCTGCCGCAGCGCAGAGAATGCGCAGGAGTTCGTCGGCCGCGTCGCGGACGAAACCGGCCTTCAGCTTGAGATCGTCGATCGCGAGACGGAAGCCCGGCTTGCCGTTGCCGGCTGTTCCAGCCTGATCGACCGCGGTTCGGAAGGGGTGGTGCTGTTCGATATCGGCGGTGGCTCCTCGGAGATCGTCTGGGTCGATCTTTCCGGCCGGCATCGTCTCGACGGGGTTGCCGTCACGCGCTGCATCCGCGCCTGGACCTCGCTGCCGGTGGGGGTTGTCTCCCTTGCCGAGCGCCACGGTGGGGTGGAGGTGGATGCGACCACCTTCGAAGCGATGGTTGCCGACGTTGGAGCCATGCTTGCGCGGCTCGACAGGGCCGGTGCGCTCGACCAGGTTGTGAGCCGCGGCCGCGTCCACCTCTTGGGAACGTCGGGAACGGTGACCACGCTTGCCGGCGTTCATCTCGGTCTGGAGCGCTACGATCGCCGCCGCGTCGACGGCACCTGGCTCAACGAATGCGATGTCGATGCGATGATCCAGCGGATCCTCGCGATGCCGTTTCACGAGCGCGTCGCCAATCCGTGCATCGGGGCGGATCGTGCCGATCTGGTGCTTGCCGGTTGCGCTATCCTGGAGGCGATCCGTCGGCGCTGGCCATGTCGTCGGCTCAGGGTAGCAGACAGGGGCTTGCGCGAAGGTATCCTGATGGAGTTGATGGCGCAGGACCGCATCGGCGGTTCGTCCCGGTTCAGTGGAACACGTCCATCATGACCAAACGCCCCGGTGGCGGCTCAGGCCGCGCTCTGAAGGAACGCGTCCGCACGGCGCGGGGACGGCGGGCCTCGTCGGTGCGTTGGCTCGAGCGCCAGCTCAACGACCCCTATGTTCGCCGTGCTCAGGCGGAAGGCTACCGTTCGCGGGCCGCCTACAAGCTGATCGAGATCGACGATCGCTACGGGCTGCTCAAACCCGGCATGCGGGTGGTGGATTTGGGCGCTGCCCCCGGTGGCTGGTGCCAAGTGGCCGTCGACCGGGTGCGCTCGCCGGCGGAAGCTCCTCGTGTGGTGGCGATCGACTATCTGCCGATGGATCCGATGCCCGGCGTGACGGTGTTCGAGAAGGACTTTCTCGACGACGATGCGCCGGCACTGCTGATCGAGGCACTCGGCGGGCGCAAGGCCGATTGCGTCCTTTCCGACATGGCCGCCCCGACCACCGGCCACAAGCAGACCGATCATCTGCGCATCATCCATCTGTGCGAGGTGGCGGCGGAGTTCGCCCGCGAGGTGTTGGCGCCGGGCGGTTCGTTCCTGGCCAAGGTGTTCCAGGGCGGCACCGAGGCGTCGCTGCTTTCGATCCTCAAGCTCGACTTTGAGAAGGTCCATCACGTCAAGCCGAAGGCGAGCCGTCAGGAATCGGCCGAGCAATATGTGCTCGCCACCGGGTTCCGGGGGGCGCGAGCCGCTTCCGACGCCGACGCTCGCGACGAGGATTGAACGCGGTTCGAGCGATCGATTCCGACCTTGTCAGGAGACCGCAGACCTCGCCGTCGCTGTCGCGTCATGCCCCGACATCTCCGCGCCGGCCTGGGGCGACAGCCGGGCAAATACCAGCACCGAGCAGGCGGCGATCGCGGCCACGATGACGAAGGCGATTAGGAAGTCGCCGGGAAGCACGGCAGCATCGGGGCGGCCCAGGCGCTGGCCTTCCAGGATGAAGGCCGACACGGTGACGCCCGTGGACAGCGCCACCTGCTGGCCTACGCTCGCGAAGCTGGTTGCGCGGCTCATGCGGGCCTGCTCGATGTCGGCATAGGCAATCGCGTTGATGCAGGTGAACTGCAGCGAGCGGAAAAAGCCACCGATCAGCAGGACGGCGATGATGATGGCCGGAGCGGGGCCCATCGAAAACAGGCCCATTGCGGCAAGGATCGTCACCGAGATGAGTCCGTTGGCAATCAGCACCCGCCGGAAACCAACCTGGCGCACGATCGGCTTCGCCGTTGCCTTCATCAGGAGCGCGCCGATGGCGCCGACGAACACCAGCGAACCGGCATGGAACGGCGACATGCCGAGTCCGAGCTGAAGCGTGAGTGGCAAGAGAAACGGGATCGAGCCCACGCCGATCCGAAAGAAGAAACCGCCGAAGATGCTCGCCCGGAAGGTGGGCACCCGCAGCAGCTCCAAATCGATCAGCGGGTGTTCGGTGCGTCGGGCGTGGCGGACATAGAGCGCGATCGATGCCGCGCCGGCGCCGACCAGGGTGAGGGCGACCGGTAACGGCAGCATCCTTTGGCCGAGCACCGAAAGCCCGAAGATCAGGCCCGACAGCCCGACCCCGGAGAGAACGAAGCCGACCTTGTCGAGGGGAATGACGTCCGGCGCACGCACGTTGTCGATGAAAAACGTCACCAGCGCGATCCCGACGATGCCGACCGGAACGTTCAACCAGAAGATCCAGCGCCAGTCGAAATAGGTGGTGATGAAGCCGCCGAGTGGCGGGCCGATCAAGGGTCCGATCAAGGCCGGAATGGTTAGCCACGCCATCGCCGACAGGAGCTCCGCCTTTTCCGTCGTGCGCAGCACCACCAGGCGGCCCACGGGCGTCATCATCGCGCCGCCCATGCCTTGGACGATTCGGGCGGCCACGAACTCCGGAAGTGTGGAGGACAGGCTGCAGCCGATCGAGCCCAAGAGAAACACGCCGATGGCAGCGCGGAAGACGGTCTTTGCGCCGAGCCGGTCGGCGGCCCAGCCGGAAATCGGAATAAAGACGGCCAAGCTCAAGAGATAGGAGGTCAGCGCCAGCTTCAAACGGATGGGATCGGTGCCGATATCCGCTGCCACGGCCGGCAGCGACGTGGCAATAACGGTCGAATCGATGTTCTCCATGAACAGCGCCGACGCGACGATCAGGGCGGTGACATTCGGGCGGGACACGCGCTGCCGGGTCTCTTGTTTGTCTGGCGAGGCGAGAGAGGGTGGGCCAACCGTTCTATATCGGGCGCAATCCGCGTCAGGACAACGCTGCACGCTGCAATTGGCTGCCATGCAGCGAAGACATTTTGCGTGGCCAGATTCGGCATGGTAAAGACCTGCGCCACCGCATAGAAGCGTGAAACGACTGCGTAAGAGTGGGGCGCGAGGCCCGGCTCGACGCAGTACCTTTTTCTCAGACCGTCGAGGTGGCGGATGGCCCATATCATTGAAACCTTGAGCGGGCGCGACGCGCTCACCTTCGACGACGTGCTCCTGATGCCGGGGCACTCCGAAGTGATGCCGGCGCACACGGACCTGTCGACCCGGGTGACGCGGCAGCTTTCGCTGACGTTGCCAATCATCTCCGCCGCCATGGATACCGTCACGGAGGCGAAGCTCGCGATCGCCATGGCTCAGGCCGGCGGCATTGGCGTTCTTCACCGTAATATGACGCCGGAGGAGCAGGCCGAGCAGGTCCGTCAGGTCAAAAAGTTCGAATCGGGCATGGTGGTGAACCCGGTCGTGATCGGTCCGGACGCCACGCTGCAAGACGCGCTGACGCTGATGCAGCACTTCAAGATTTCCGGCATTCCCGTAGTGGAGAAGGGGGGCGCCGGCGGCCAGATCATCGGCAAGCTGGTGGGTATCCTGACCAACCGCGACGTTCGGTTCGCGTCCGATCTTGCGACCCCCGTCCGTACGCTGATGACCCACGAGAACCTGATAACGGTTCGCGACGGCGTCAGCCAGGCGGAGGCCAAGCGGCTGCTTCACCAGCATCGGATCGAGAAGCTGCTCGTCGTCGATGACGCCTACAATTGCGTCGGGCTGATCACGGTTAAGGACATCGAGAAGGCCCAGCTTTACCCGAGCGCGAGCAAGGACGAGCAGGGCCGCCTGCGCGCTGCGGCTGCGACCTCGGTGGATGCCACCGGCATGGAGCGCTCCGAGCGGCTGATCGATGCCGGGGTGGACCTTCTGGTGGTGGACACCGCCCACGGCCACTCCGAGCGTGTTCTGGAGGCCGTGCGTCAGGTCAAGAAACTCTCCAACCGGGTTCAGGTGCTGGCTGGCAACGTGGCCACGCCGGAAGGCACCCAAGCTCTGATCGATGCCGGCGCGGACGCCGTGAAAGTCGGCATCGGACCGGGATCGATCTGCACCACCCGCGTTGTGGCCGGCGTGGGGATGCCGCAGCTCACCGCTGTCATGGGCGCGGCCGAGGTGGCGGCTGCCGCCGATGTTCCGATTGTGGCGGACGGGGGCATCAAATATTCGGGCGATCTCGCCAAGGCGCTTGCCGCCGGTGCCTCCTGCGCCATGGTCGGCTCGCTGCTGGCCGGCACGGACGAGAGCCCGGGCGAGGTCTATCTGCACCAGGGGCGCTCGTTCAAAGCCTATCGTGGCATGGGCTCCGTCGGAGCGATGGCACGCGGGTCCGCCGATCGCTATTTCCAGGCGGAAGTCCGCGACACCCTAAAGCTCGTGCCGGAAGGGATCGAAGGCCAGGTGCCCTACAAGGGGCCGATCGCGAGTGTCCTGCATCAGCTCGCCGGCGGTCTTCGCTCCGCGATGGGCTATGTCGGCGCCCACACGATTACGGAGATGCAGGAGCGGGCCCGCTTCGTGCGCATCACCAATGCGGGCCTACGCGAAAGCCACGTCCACGATGTGGCGATCGTCCGCCAAAGCCCGAACTATCCGACCGATGCCTGAGGCGCACGCTCCCTTTGGACCGTCCCTTCCTACTGTCTGAGGTGGTATGCGCACAGGTGGACGCATTCAGGCGGCGATCGAGGTGCTCGGCACCGTCGAGGCGCAGCATCGACCCGTTTCGGAAGTCCTGAAGGATTGGGGCAACGCCCATCGCTTCGCGGGCTCCGGCGATCGCACGGCGATCGGCAATCTGGTGTTCGACGCTTTGCGCTGGCGGGCGTCGTCCGCCTGGGCGACGGGGCAGGAAACTCCGCGGGCGATCGTGCTGGCCGTGCTGGCGCTGCGTTGGGGTCACAGCCTGGATGCGATCGAGGCGGACTTTCGAGACGACCCGCATGCGCCGGAGCCGCTGTCGGAGGCCGAGCGATCCGCATTGGCGGCTGCTGACTTTTCCAAGGCGCCCGACGCCATCCGCGCCGACGTTCCGGAATGGACTGTCCCGCAGCTGGAGGCCACCTTCGGCGCCGGCTGGGTGGAAGAGGCGGAGCGGTTGGCCGGGCGCGCGCCCATCGATCTGCGCGTCAATACCTTGAAGTCGGACCGTGACAAGGTCGTCAAATCGCTCAGCCGCTTTGGCGCCAAGCCTGCGCCGTGGTCGCCGATCGGCGTCCGGATTGCGATCGGCCAGGGCTTTCAGCGGCCGGCGAACGTAGTGCGCGAGCCCGGCTATCAGAAGGGCTGGTACGAGGTGCAGGACGAGGCGAGTCAACTCGCCGTGCTTCTCGCAGGCGCAGAGCCGGGGGAGCAGATCCTCGATTTTTGTGCGGGCGCCGGCGGCAAGACGCTGGCCTTTGCCGCGGAGATGGGCAATCGCGGCCAGGTGCATGCCTCAGATAGCGATCCCTCGCGTCTGAAGCCGATCTTCGAGCGGCTGCGCCGCGCAGGTACCCGCAACGTCCAGGTCCATGCCGCCGGCGACGACCTCGCCGCGCTTGAAGGCCGGATGGATCGGGTGTTCGTGGATGCGCCTTGCACCGGCTCCGGGGTTTGGCGCCGGCGGCCCGGCGCCAAATGGCGGCTCACGCCGGAGGCGCTTGCCGCGCGGCTTGCGGAACAGGTGGCGGTGCTGGATGCCGGCGCGAATTTCGTGCGGCCGGGCGGTCGGCTCATCTATGCGACCTGCTCGCTGTTTACCGACGAGAACAGCCGCCAGGTGGAAGCCTTTCTGGCGCGCAATCCAGCTTTCGCCTTGGTACCCGCCGAGCGGGTGAAGGGCGAGGCGATGTCGGCCGTGCCGGCCCGCGCCGTACCCGGCGGGGTGGTGCTGTCGCCTGCGGCCACCGACACGGACGGATTCTTTGTTGCCGTGCTGGAGCGGCGTTCATGACTTTTGCTCTTTCTCGCTTTCTCCCGGCCCTTTTTCGGAGCCCTTGCCGATGACCGAACGCCCCGCCGATCGTCACGATTTTATTCTCATCATCGATTTCGGCAGCCAGGTGACCCAGCTCATTGCGCGCCGGGTGCGCGAAGCCGGGGTTTATTGCGAGATCGTGCCGTTCCAGTCGGCCGAAGAGGCCTTCGAGCGGACCAATCCGTCGGCGGTAATCCTCTCCGGCGGACCGGCCTCCACCGCCGAAATTGGCAGTCCACGAGCGCCTCAGGCGGTGTTCGATGCCGGGCTTCCGATCCTGGGCATCTGCTATGGCCAGATGACCATGTGCGTGCAGATGGGGGGCGAGGCGGAGCCGTCCGACCATCGCGAGTTCGGCCGGGCGCTGGTCGAGGTCGTGGACGATTGTCCGCTGTTCGACGGGGTCTGGGCGAAGGGCGAAAAGCATCAAGTCTGGATGAGCCACGGCGATCGGGTCGTTCGCCTGCCCGATGGCTTCAAGGCGTACGGTCAGTCCGACGGCGCGCCCTATGCGGTGCTGGCAAACCCGGAACGCAAGGCCTATGGGCTGATGTTCCACCCGGAAGTGGTTCACACTCCGGACGGCGCGAAGCTGATCGAAAATTTCGTCAAAAAGATCGCAGGCTGCTCCGGAGACTGGACCATGGCCGCCTTCCGCGAGGAGGCGAAGGAGAAGATCCGCGGTGAGGTCGGTTCTTCCAAGGTGATCTGCGGGCTTTCGGGCGGTGTCGACTCGTCCGTCGCGGCGGTGCTTCTGCACGAGGCGATCGGCGATCAGCTCACGTGCATTTTCGTCGACCACGGTCTGCTTCGGAAGGGCGAGGCGGACGAGGTCGTTTCGATGTTCCGCGAGCACTACAACATCCCGCTGGTGCACGTGGACGTCTCGGACCTGTTCCTGTCGGCGCTGGAGGGCGTGTCCGATCCGGAATCCAAGCGCAAGACGATCGGCAAGCTCTTCATCGACGTGTTCGAGGCGGAAGCGAAGAAGCTCGGCGGCGCCGATTTCCTGGCCCAGGGTACGCTCTATCCCGACGTGATCGAGAGCGTATCGTTTGCCGGCGGTCCGTCGGTCACGATCAAGTCCCACCACAATGTGGGTGGTCTGCCGGAACGGATGAACATGAAGCTGGTGGAGCCGCTGCGCGAGCTCTTCAAGGACGAGGTGAGGGCGCTTGGGCGCACCCTCGGCCTGCCGGAGCGCTTCGTCGGTCGCCATCCGTTCCCGGGGCCGGGGCTGGCGATCCGCTGTCCGGGCGGTGTCACGCGGGAGAAGCTGGAGATTCTGAGGAACGTCGACGCGATCTATCTCGACGAGATCCGCAAGGCCGGGCTCTACGACGCCATCTGGCAGGCCTTCGCCGTGCTGCTGCCGGTGCAGACGGTCGGCGTGATGGGCGACGGGCGCACCTACGACTTTGTCTGCGCGCTGCGCGCCGTCACCTCGGTGGATGGCATGACGGCGGATTTCTATCCCTTCGACATGAATTTCCTGAGCCGTGCGGCCACCCGCATCATCAACGAGGTCAAAGGCATCAACCGCGTCGTCTATGACGTGACCTCCAAACCTCCCGGCACGATCGAGTGGGAATGATTCCGGCCACGCCGAGCGTATCCGGCAGTGCGTTAGAGTGCGACGTAAGGTGCTGAAAAATAATAATAAATGTCCCGTGACCTTTCATGGACTATCACCCCACAAGCGTTCCGAATGAAGGACCGGGTGACGGACCTCCGAATCCTTGCTGTCGGATCGAAATTGAAAGTACTGTCAGCAGTGTGAGAACCGCTGACGGACTTTTTTGAGCTTATCGCGCTGAAAATAAATAGAATTTGCCGCCAAGGTGGCGCGAAAATGCCCTGACGGACATTTCGGCGACTTTCCCTCGATTTTCCACCGATATCGGAGGGAATATGCTGACCGACACAGCCCTTAAGGCTCTGAAGCCACGAGACAAAAAGTACAAGGCTTCCGATCGTGTTTCGCTATGACTACCGTCTCAACGGCCGCCGGGAGACGGTGACCCTGGGACACTACCGGGCGGGATCTCGCTCGCCCGCACGCGAGAAGCAGGCGGTTCCGATTAAAGCATTTCCAGGCCAAGTGGGCACCGGTTGACCGTCCAGAAATGCATCAAACAAACGGTTAGGTCCGCGCTGCGCTCCCGCGAGACCCGAATAGGGGCTAACCGCGTTGGCAGCGCTGCGGGAACGTCGTCGCACCCGCTGATCTCCGCTTGTGCACAAGGAGTGTGCAAGCCTATTGTTTGGGCTTGACAGCCGGCGAGCGGCCTCGTACCTCTTCAAGACATTCGGCTGCAATGGGTACAAGGCCTGGCGCCGGATTCCGATCAGTATCGCGGAGTCCGCCATGGCGAAGAACGGCCCAACCCACATCCAGAGTCTGCAAGACGGCCGCACGGTCTATATCGACGGCCGACGCGTCGACGACGTCACCACCGATCCCGCCTTTGCCAACGCGGTCGCGTCGTCTGCGCGCTTCTACGACTATCAGTCGGCGCCCGAGAACATCGACGACATGACCTTCACCTCGCCGACCAGCGGCGAGCGGGTCTCCATGGCGTGGAAGCTGCCGCGCACCTACAACGATCTCGTCCGCCGCCGCCATGCGCTGGAGCGCTGGGCCGAGCTGACCTGCGGCATGGTCGGGCGCTCGCCGGATCACGTGGCCTCCACGCTCGGCGGTTTCCGCATGGGCTTGTCGGTCTACCAGGAGCACGAACCGGCCCGGGCACGGGCGCTGGAATCCTATTTCGACTACGCCCGCGACAACGACCTCTACCTCTCCTACGTCATCATCAATCCGCAGGCCGACAAGGCGAAGTCCGCCGGCGGTCAGCCCGATCCGCACCTGGTCGCCTCTGTGGTGGACGAGGATTCCGAAGGCATCACCATCCGCGGCGCTAAGATGCTGGCGACCAGCGGCATCATGGCCAACGAGCTGCTGGTGTCCGGCTTCCAGGCGCTGCAGCCCGGCGACGAGGCCTATGCCTTCACCGCGGCCGTGCCGATCGAGGCCAAGGGGCTGACGCTGATGTCGCGGCGCAGCTACGAGCAGAGCGCCACCTCCACCTTTGACTACCCGCTCTCGACCCGTTTCGACGAGAACGACGCGGTGGTCTATTTCGACGACGTGAAGATCCCGTGGGACCGGGTGTTCGTGTTCAAGGATTTGAAGATGGCGCAGGCCCAGTGGCACGAGACCCGCGCCCACGTCTTCCAGAACTACCAGTGCATCGTGCGGCTGATGGTGAAGCTGCGCTTCCTGCTCGGGCTGATCCGCAAGATCGCCGAGACCAACAACATCATCAATTATCCCCAGGTGCGCGAAACCCTGGGCCTCGTCGCCGCCAAGGTGAACAACATCGAGGCGCTGGTGACGGCGATGGAGATCGCCGGCGAGAACTATCAGGGCTACTACGTGCCCGACCGCACCATGCTGTGCACCGCCCAGGTGATCGCCCAGACCACCTATCCGGAAGTGGCCGAGACGTTGCGCAACCTCGCCGGCGGCGGGCTGATCATGGTGCCGTCGTCGATCGCCGACTTCGAGACCCCGGAAACGGCGGCCATCATCCAGAAGACCCAGCGCTCGCCGATCACCAGCTCGACGGAACGGGTCAAGCTGATGAAGCTCGCCTGGGACGCGATCGGCTCGGAGTTCGGCTCCCGGCATCTCCAGTATGAGATGTTCTATTCCGGCCCAGCCTTCGTGACCCGCGGCAACTCCTTCCGCTTCTACGATTGGGGCGACGCGAAGGGGTTCGTGGAGGACTTCATGGAGTCCTATTCTCTGCCCGCCAAGAATCTCTCCGCCGCCGCCGA